>CAYTVR010000037.1:0-39694 GCA_964441245.1 uncultured Saprospiraceae bacterium
CCTTACAAAATCCCGATACTGGAAGTATCCAATTTAAAGAGATCAATGTTTTAAAAGACCCCATGAGTCTTCGAAAAATCCTCGGTTACCTACCTCAAGAATTTGGTGTTTATCCAAAAGTTTCTGCTGTAAATTTGCTCAATTACTTTGCCACCTTAAAAGGTATTGCATCTAAAAAACAAAGAAATATTTTAATTGATGAAGTCTTAGAAATTACCAACTTAAGTGATGTTCGCAATAAATATGTAAGTGGATATTCAGGAGGAATGAAACAGCGATTCGGTATTGCTCAACTTTTATTGAATAATCCTGAATTGATTATTGTTGATGAACCAACTGCGGGCTTAGATCCGGCTGAACGAAATCGTTTTCTAAATATTTTAAGAGATATTGGAACTCAAAACACCGTGATCTTTTCCACCCACATTGTCGATGATGTCAAGGAATTATGCACAGATATGGCGATCATGAATAAAGGAAAAATACTTCAACAAATTTCTCCTGACAAAGCAACGAATACTATTAGAAATCAAATTTGGACTAAAAAAATTGAACGCCACGAATTAGAAAAAGAGGAAAATAGATTCAATATCCTTTCAAGTAATTACAATGCTGACCACTCACTGAATATTCGTATTCATGCAGCTCAAGCGCCATCTGATGATTTTAAAGTAGCCACTCCAGATTTAGAAGATGTCTATTTTATGGCCTTGAAAAGTGCATAATATTTCACCCTAAAACTATCATCCAATTAAGCATAATTTATGTTATCTACCATCTTAAAATACGAATTGAAATATTGGTTAAAACAACCAGCTATTTATCTCTATGCCATCGTTGTTTTTAGCTTAGCCTTCATAACGATCAGTGAAATGGCGAGCGAAACAAGTGCACGTTTTGGCGGGCGAGAACTAAACTCTATAAGTTATCTATTCAACATTAGCAAACGATTTATGTACCTAATTATTCTTATCATCCCTGCGGTGATGGGATATAGTGTTTATCGAGACTTTAGTACAAAAATGCATACCATTTTATATTCTTTTCCTTTCGGAAAAAGGGAGTACTTATTCGCAAAACTTGCTAGTGCCTTTGTCGTACTCATTGTCATATCTTCTATGATGGGGATCGGTTACTTTTTAGGAACACAAGTATCAACGGTCAATCCAGACTTGGTTCAATCTTTTAAAGCAAGTATCTATTTTCAACTCTATGGCTTATATATATTGCCCAATATTTTTTTAGTCGGAACAATGATTTTTAGTGTTGTTCTATTAAGCAGAAATATCTATGCTGGTTTTATTGTGACCTTACTGTTCATTTTGTTTCAACAAATGTCTGGACAATTTTCATTTGGAGATGACACTGGTTTTTGGATTGGTTTATTTGACCCAACATGTGGAAAAGCATTTAATTATTATACCCATAACTGGAACGTGATGGAGCAAAATTCGCTCTTGCTACCTATGCATGGCTTGGTCATTTGGAACAGATTACTCTGGATAGGAATGGCTTTTTTAGTTTTAGTATTCACGTTTAAATATTTTCAATTCCATCAAAATGGAATCTCATTTTTCACCAAAGCAAAAGAAAATAAAACACAACGGATTAAATCATTAGGACTAATCAATAGATACTCTTTAACAAAAGCAAGTCTTGATTTTTCGTGGCAACAACAACTGAAAAATATTTGGCAATTGTCCAATTTCGATTTCAAATTTATTGCAACGAGTAAATCCTTTATCATTTTGGTTATGGCTGGTCTAGCATTGGTAATCTTGATGATGTCTTCAGTGAATCCTCGATGGGGAACAGATACGTTACCAATGACCTGGCAAATTTTAGAACTGCCCAGTATGTTTTATTCTGGTGTGATCAATGTCATCACTTTTTTGTATGCTGGACTTCTAGTCAATAGAAAAAAAATGGTCAATATAAATCAGTTGGTCGATACGAATCCGGTTCCCAATTGGGTTTTAATGCTTTCAAAATATTTAGCTTTAGTCAAAATTCAGGTGCTACTACTTTTTATAGTCATGATTGGAGGAATCCTTTCACAAGCGGCAAAAGGATTTTACGAATTCGAAATTGACCAATATCTTTTCAACTTATATGGCTTGAACTTAATCCATTTTATGATCTGGGCTATGTTGGCTTTATTTATTCAAACTTTGATTGACAATCCTTATTTAGGTTTCTTCTTACTTTTATTTGCTCCATTGGGATTTATCGGAATGGCAGAATTTGGCCCCAAGCATTTTGGTCTTGATTTCTTAGAACAAGAATTATTTAGATTCAATCAGGTGCCTAGTGGTGTTTTAGGTCTAGAATACTCTGACATGGATGGTTATGGTGGTAAACTTTCTCCTTATTTCATTTATAAAATTTATTGGAGTCTAGCAGGAATTTTATTGTTACTCATTGCATTGCTCTTTTGGAAAAGAGGATTGCCTTATACTTTTAGGGAAAGAATCAAAATAGCCAAACAGCGATTTAATCATTCCTATGCATTTGGAGTGATCAGTATTTTCTTACTTTTCGTAAGTCTTGGATCAAGCTTATATTATGATGTAAATCATAAAAAAGTCTTTATGACAAAGCAACAAAAAAAGAAGGAACTTTTAAAGGCTGAAAAGAAGTATCGACCATATGAATATTTTCCTCAACCTAAAATCACTTCCGTAAAAATAAACATCGATATCTTTCCAAACGAAAGACAATTCAAAGCAACTGGAGAATATTGGGCTTTCAATAAAACAACAAAAAACATCGACACCTTAATCATCAACTATCTTACTGATTTGAATACAACCTACGATTTTGATAGAAAGTATCAAGTCGTCCTAAAAGATACCATCGCAACTTTTAGTCATTTTGATCTGCTTGTTTTAGAGGAAAGTCTTGCTCCAGGCGATAGTTTGCGAGTAACCTTTAACAATTATAACAATAATAATACATGGTTGCAAAATAATGATTTTGTAAAAAAACATGGTACTTATATTGAAGATGATATTTTTCCTAGATTTGGGAATTGGCTCTCTTTTATTCGAGAAAACAATGATTTTGGAGGAAATAACAATAGGCCTCATCCTTCAGATTCTACGGCATTGGTACATTCGATGATGTCAAAAGATGCAGATTATATTGATTTTGAAGCAGTAGTCAGTACCTCAAAAGATCAACATGCAATTGCACCAGGTAGCTTAGAAAAAGAGTGGATACAAAATGATCGACGTTATTTTCATTACAAAGTGGATTCTAAAATTGCCTTATCTTATTTATTTACATCAGGACGATACGCTATAAAAAAAGATAAATGGAAAGATATTGATCTGGAAATATATTATCACAAAGATCATCCTTATAATATTGATAGAATGATGGATGGCTTAAAAGCTGGTTTATCTTATTGCACAGAAAATTTTAGTCCTTATCAATTTAAACAAGTTAAAATTATTGAATTTGCACAGGTGAGAGAATCAACTGCTCATGGTTTTCCTAACACGATTCCAGCAGGAGAAGGCTCGGGATTTATTGCTGACATTGACGATTCTGCAAATGGCGGAACGGACTATGCTTTTGGTGTAGCAGCGCATGAAGTAGCACATCAATGGTGGGGGCATCAAGTCATTCCAGCAGATGTTTTGGGTGCTAAAATGGTAGTGGAAAGTTTGGCAGAATATGTAAATATAAAAGTGAAGGAAAAAGAAAAAGGAGTAGCAAAAATGAGAAAATTTCTAAAATATAATCTGGAACAATATTTACGAATGCGCACCCGTCAATCTCGAATCGAAAGTCCATTGATGTATGTGCGTCGTGATGAAAATTATATTTCTTATCCCAAAGGATCAAATGTTTTTTACACGCTAGGGAATTATATAGGTGATGAAAATCTAAACCAAGCCATTAAGACTTACGTCGAAAAAGTGAAGTTTCAAGAAGGGACTTATACGACTGCTGTCGAAATGGTTAACAACATAAAACAACATGTACCCGATTCCTTACAATATCTAATAAGAGATATGTTCGAGACGGTAACTTTGTATGATAACAAAATAATAGATTGGAAATCCAGAGAATTAGAAAACGGCAAACATCAAGTTGATATAAAATTCAGCACAAGAAAATATAGAAGTGGGAAAGGGGGTATTGAATTGTACTCAGATTTTTTAGAGCCTGATTCTATTTCGTTTCAATCTCCTCAAACAAAAGAGACTGTTTATTCTTTGCCTCTAGCTGATTATATTGATATTGGCATTTTCACAATAGCCAAAAAAGAAATCTTTTTAGAGAAAATAAAGGTCGACCAAATTGACAACACCATTTCTATATTGGTTGATGAAAAGCCAGAAGAAGTGGCCATCGATCCATATTTCAAATTAATCGATCGTGAATTAATCGATAATTGGAAAAAATAGTATAACCAATTAAGATTTTGAAGTGGAGAGAAAGAATTCTATGAAAATAATAATCACTTGATAAGAATTATATTCATTGTATTAGTCGCTTATTTTCAACTGTAATTTTTGATCCTTCGGCCAACATAATCGAGTCTGGTTTTTGATTATTTAGTATAGCAAACTCATGACCATAGACTTTACCAAAATCAACCTTTATTTCAAAATTTTGAACATTATATTGTTCCCAAGAAGGATGCGTTACTTCGTATTCATAAGTTTTCCGAGCGTCTATTTGGGTATAGCCAAAGTAATGCTCAGTTATAAAATGAGCTTCTGTATTGGGGGCAATAGGTGAGTTTTTTAAATCGGCAATTACTCGGATGGTGTGCCATTTTGATTGGTGTCGCCAAGCATAATGGACATTTCTTTTTTGATCTCCTTCCGCCCAATGATAATCCATAGGGAGTGTTTGGTAATTTTCGCCATAAAGACTATTCGCCACCCAACTTATTGCTGGTTTTGGTACAATTTCTTTTATAAAGACCACTCCTCGACGCCATTCTCCTTCATGAAAATGCCGGACATAAAATCGAAGATTAACTTCTGGAAAATTAATATGAAAAGGAATTTTAAAACCTAGAATTTTGGTGTTCTGAAACATAAAACCAACTAAACTCACATAGCATTTCCCCTCCCATAAGTCCAGCTCTGTTTGGAAAGGTAAGTAAGGTTTTAAAATGATAGGGTCTAGGCTGTAATTGACTAGAACCAACTTTCTCCATTCTGCTTTTAAAAAACTCAAATTTTAGGGTTTAGGGCAAAGTTGGAAATTTATTTTTGATTTTCCATCATTTTCAATAAAAAGCTTTGTTTAAAGGTCCGACCAATTGGAATACTAGCTTCTGCTATTTCAATAGCTGATTTGCTATAGGCTTTTACCTTTGACAGAGAAATGATAAATGACTTATGGACTCGAATAAATGAATTTTGCGGTAAGCGATTTTCAAAGTACAATAAATTTTTAGCAGTGACTATTTTTTGATCCGTTGTGAAAATTCTAGAATAATCCTTAAGGCTTTCTATAAATAAAATGTCGTTGAAATAGACCTTTATCATTTTTTTATCTGCCTTTAGAAACATAAAAGCATCCTCAGATAACTTGGATTCATGCTTATCAGAAATGACCGTATTGACTTGTTGTAAATTTATTTTGATGTAACGGTTCACCGCTTGCAAAAGTCTCGAAAATGAGATTGGTTTCAATAAATAATCCAATGCTTCTAATTCATAACTTTCTATGGCAAATTCTCGATGAGCAGTTGTAAAAATAATTTGAGCAGAAGGTTTCATTTTTTTTATAAAATCAATTCCTGTTAAGTGTGGCATTCGAATATCCAGAAAAATCAAGTCTATATTTTCCTTTTGTATCCAGTTGAATGCATCTAATGCACTTTTACAAGAAGCGATTAAATTTAATAATTCTATTTTTTGAATATAGGATTCTAATACTTCTCTAGCTAAGGGTTCGTCATCAACAATCAAACAATTAATTTTCATCCTTTTTTATTTCAATAAATTTATTTTAATGCTCTAAAGCAATTTCTATTTTTAAGACCACTAAGAAGGTATCTGCTTCATCAAAAAACTGTAAAGAATGTCTATCTTTATAAAGGATATCTAATCTTTTTTGTACATTCTGTAATCCAATTCCTGAGGTATGCACGCTAGAAATAGCAATGCTGGGCTTGCTATTTTCCACTTTAAATATAATGTAATTTCCTTCTAATTCTATTTCAATATTTACCCAAGATAATTCTTCTCCTTCACTATTTCCATGCTTGAAAGCATTCTCCACAAATGGCAAAAATAGTAGAGGAGCTACCTTATATTCAGAAGAATCCCCTGTGATATGAAACGAAATATTAAAGCTTTTATCATGTCTAATTTTTTCTAAAGAATTATAGTCCTTTAAGATTTTTATTTCCTTCTCTAAAGAAATAAAAGGAACATTACTTTCATGCAATAAGTAATCCATCAAGCTAGACAATCCCATGACTACCTCGGGAGCGGCATCAGATTTTTTTAGGGTCAATGCATAAAGATTATTGAGGGTGTTAAAAAAGAAATGCGGATTAATTTGATTCTTTAAAAACTTCAGCTCTGCATCTAATTTTTCTTGTCGGAGTAGGCGAGAAGTCAATTCTTTTTGATACCACATCTTACCTAATTTAATTAAAAAACTAAATGCAATAATCGGTATTAGGGAAGCGTAATAAAAAGTGAAATACTGAACATTAAGCAATGATTTTGTAGCAAAGGAAAAATTTTTGACTTCCGGAAAGAGAAAAGGCATAGCATAAAAAAGTAAAACACGAAGGATGAATGTTCCAATAAAAATGCTAAAGAAAAAACAACAAGCAAAAACAAAAATTCGTCGCTTAAGAAGATATTTAGGAATTAAGAAATAGAAATTGAAATATACGATTGAAATACAAATCAAAATGAGAAATAAGTTGTAGACGATTTCCGTCAAAAAAGATACATTATATGCCCACCAATTGATACTAGAAATCAAAATCATGGATACCCAATATAGAAAATGCTGTATCCCACGGTTTTTCAAAATTGGGATATTAATGTTTGGCCAGACACCGAGCTTATCAAAGTCAAGATCATTCCTGTTTTCTAAATCCATTTCCACTTAATATAACCTGTCTTTTTTAAAAAAGGAAGAAACCAATATTGTTTTTCGCTGAACGTCGTTTTTTTACTGCTGACTGTTCTGTTTATTACCCGTTATTGCTATTTGTATTGCCTTCAAGTTGTTCAGCAAGTGATTTCTTACATTCAGCTAATAAAAAAAATAAATGCAAAAAAAAACACCAGATTTGAGTTCCGTATGTAGTAAAATTATTTTCAACTCATAAAAACTCATTCTATGAAAATTAAATTATTGAGCCTTGTTTTTATCCTATTCGCCCTATCCAATTGCAGTAAGGAAGATACTGATCCACCCATTGATCCACCAGTAGATACGGGAAGTATTAATCTAATTACGAAACTAAGAAAAGATCTTAGATTAGAAGATAAATATACCTGTAATGGTGAGAATGTTTCACCAGAAATCGCTTGGAATGATTCTTACTCTACAACCGCAGGTTATACCATTATTGTTAGCAATGGTTTGACTGGAGAAGATCGGGAAGTTTACTGGTTATTATCTGACATACCAGCAACAGCAAATAAAGTAAATGTAGGCGAAATGATTCCCAATGCAGTTTCCAGTTTAAACAGTAGCGGAGGATCAGCATATTCAGGTCCATGTCCAGAAATAGGAAGCGGAACTCACGAATTTAAAATCCAATTTTTTGCATTAAACAAAACGCTTGGTACCAGTTCTTCTTCAACCGAAAGTGAAATAATCGCTGCAATGGATGGAAGTATATTAGAAGAGAAAACTTTTGCTAATTATTATTCCACCTTTAGAGCCAGTAGCGATAATTTTGAATTTGGAAAATCTATTCCGATCACTCATACTTGTGACGGAAACCATGAAATCCCTCAATTGAAATGGCAGGATGGAGTCCAAGGTGCGACAAGTTATGCTTTGCACATGTTTGATACAAAAGCGGGTAATTTTATTCACTGGATTATTACCAATATTGGTGTTGATGAAGTGGTGCAAGCTACCAATCCTAGTGATGCGATTAATGGATTAAATAACCGAAATGAAGTGGGTTATTTTGGGCCTTGTCCAGGAGCAAATGCAGGTAGTCACTTATACTACTTTCGGATTTATGCTTTAGATCAAAAATTAGATTTGGAAAGTGGTTTTACTCTAGACGAAATGGAAGAAGCTATGAAAGATCACGTGTTAGATCAAACTGATTTTTATGGTATTTATCCAGAATAAATAGGGTTTTCTTACTAGAAAAATAGAAACATTTGAGAATAGTTAAATATAAATGTTTCATACACTTGAATGTGAGTTGCAATGGTCAAATATGGACTGTTGCAACCTTTTTTATTGAAAAACATCTTCCTAGAATAGCAAAATCATTCACCGACTGATGAATGATTTTACAGTAGAATAATTGATTTTTTAGAACGATAGTCTAAAGTAAGTTTACTATATCTTCACGATCCTCATCACTTCACTTTGATTGGGCTTCGCAACTGGTTTCAAAAATACAAAGCATTATTGAATTTCTTGTGAAGAAATAATAATTCAGTGAAAATTATTCTAGATATTATTGAGGAAAATGATAAAAAAGTAGGATAGTTGACAATTCTCCCTTTAATTTTTCTTTTTTATGAGAAAAAACAGCTCAGCTGAAAGTCATATCAGTCCATTTTTTTTGCTGCATCTATTTTCCTTTCCATATATCTAATAATGGTTAATCCAATGACCGTCGGAGCAATCCATGGAACTATTTGCCAATAGTCCGTTAAAATATTAGAGAATAATTGGCGACCACCAAAAGCAAAAAAAGCAGTATACCCAGCAATTGCCGAAATAATCATTCCACTCAAATGTTCCTTATACCAGTCCTCCTGTTCTTTCGGATTTCGAATTTGTTGAATTGCATCCCATCCTCCACCTAATCCTAGAAGACTGAAGAAAATCATCATCACACTTTCTGGCCGTCCCCAAATTTTTATACCAAAAAGAAACAAGCCAACTGCTGATAGACCAATAACAATATTGAACATCAAGTTGATAACTTGATAAGTACTAGATAATTCTTTCTTATTTTTTAGAATGGAAATTGCGGACCACAAAGGTCTTCCTGTTATCACCGTCAAAAAACCTAGAAACAAAGCAGAGATATATTGTTCTTGAAGAAAATTTTCGATGGATAATAGAAATGCAGAAAAGACCACATACCACATCAGAATCACATAAACTTTTCCAACTTTTCGATGAATATTTCCTCCCTTTTTAACAAATACTGGTATCCAAAAAAGAACTAAGCTTAAGGAGCCAGCCACAATATGTGTCATTAATAAAATCTTTGATAAACTTTCCATAGGTTTTGATTTGATAGTTAATTACTAAAATAAAATTTGAGAAGTACTTTCTAATCAACTTCTGTATCAAATGTATGGGCTTTTGAATCTTTTTACCTGTAAATGGGACGAATGACACGCTTCTGGGACAGGTAACTTGGTATAGTGATGAATAACAAATGAAGGGATCAGTGATCAGGAAAATAAGGGGTGAAAAAAATTGGAAGTGTATTTTGGTGGAGAATAATCAGGGGATTAAATGATTTGATTTTACTTGAATCTTTGTTTAAGTTCTTTGATATATTTTCTAGAAACAGGCACAATGACTTCATCCAAATCTTTTAGGGTTAAACGAAGGCCTTGTGCATTTCCATCGATTCTTTCGACCTGATCTATATTGACTAAATAAGACCGATGACAACGAATAATATTAGTCTCTAAAAAGGATTGTTCTATATTGCCAATAGTGTTTCGAATCAACTCTTTTTTTATCCCTTCGTTTTGATGATAATATAGCGTGACATAATTCTGCATGGCTTCCGCAAAATAGAATTGATTGGCAAAGAGCTCTATTGTTTGTTTGTTATTTTTTGAGGAAATAATTAATGGAGTAGGAGTGTTACTAATTTTTAAAGTTTCTGGTTGTATCGCATTGGCTACGCCAATGTTCCGTTTCTTTGCTTTAATTTGTGACCATAAACCAGAAAAGACAATTGGAAATATACCAACCATAAGCGTGGCACGGATCATATACAAAAACGAAGAAATCGACCAGTCTGTCCATTCATAAAAGTATCCAGCGAATAAGTAATTCCCACAAGCAATAAACAAAACACTGGCAACTGCCTCCAATATCCATTTGAAAAAGGTCCAAGTCGGCAAGTCCTTTTCAATTCGAAAAATATAGGTGGAAAAGAATTCAAAAATAATTGCACAAATAAAAGTAACCAATCCAAATCCGATGCAAACAAAAAACTTTCCTTCTCCAAAATTATTAAGACCAAATGGTTGAAATAAATAAAGAAAAAAAGTAACAAATAAGCTTACTGCGAAAGCAGTCAGCAAAAGTTTTTGAGGATTGCTTTCATCAGGAAAAGGCTCGTTCAATACTTTCCATATAGACATTCAGAATAGGGTAAGACTAAAGGTTAAAAAAGAACGAACGTCGTTCCTCGAAGGATCGACGTTCGTATGATATTTTTGATTTGTTGTTAGCAGATTTTTATAATACAAAAGAAATAATCTAACAATGTATTTACTTTTTCATTCCAGGAAATCCTCCCATCATACCTTGCATACCTTTCGAGTTACTCATCTTATGCATCATCTTACGCATTTGATCGAATTGTTTAATGAATTGATTGATCTCATGAATGTTACGACCGCAGCCTTTTGCAATTCTTCGTTTTCTACTCATGTTCAATAATTCAGGTCGATTTCTTTCTTCAGGAGTCATAGAAAAAATAATTGATTCTACTTTTCCAAAAGCACTATCATCAATATCCAATCCTTTGGTCATTTTACTCATGCCAGGAATCATATTGATCAAACTCTTCAAGTCACCCATTTTTCGAATTTGATTCAATTGACTTAAGAAATCATTAAAATCAAATTTATTTCTTTTAATCTTTTTCTCGATTCGCTTCGCTTCTTTTTCATCAAATTGATCTTGTGCCTTTTCAACAAAAGAAACAATATCTCCCATCCCCAAGATTCGCTGAGCCATTCGATCAGGATGGAATACATCCATGGCCTCCATCGTTTCACCAGTACTAACAAACTTAATGGGTTTGTTGACTACATATTTTACAGAAAGCGCTGCTCCACCTCTCGTATCACCATCTAATTTCGTCAAAACGACCCCATCAAAATTGATCCGTTCATTAAATGTTTTTGCGGTATTTACCGCATCCTGTCCAGTCATCGAATCTACGACAAATAAGGTTTCAGAAGGATCGATACCATTTTTGATATTTTCGATCTCGTTCATCATCTCTTCATCGACCGCCAATCGACCAGCAGTATCCACAATCACTACATCAAATCCATGATTCTTGGCATGTACAACTGCATTTTGGGCAATTTCTACAGGATTTTTATTTTCAATTTCTTTATAAATCGGTACCCCAATTTGCTCACTCAACACGGTCAACTGAGTGATTGCAGCAGGACGATATACATCACAAGCCACCAATAATGGTTTCTTTTTCTTTTTTTCTTTTAAAAACTTAGAAAGTTTACCTGAAAAAGTGGTTTTACCCGATCCTTGCAAACCAGCAATTAAAATCACGCCCGGTTTACCAGAAGTATTGATGCCAACAGCTTGACCTCCCATCAACTCTATCATTTCATCCATGACGATCTTAATCATCAATTCACCTGGTTTAACGGCAGATAAAACATTTTGAGAACCTAGAGCTTTATCTTTTATATTATCTGTAAACTCTTTGGCTATTTTATAATTAACATCCGCTCCAACCAAAGCCCGACGTACATCTTTAATCGCCTGAGCCACATTCAGTTCCGTTAATTTTCCTTCACCTTTCAGATTTTTAAAGGCTCCTTCTAGTTTTTCACTTAAATTATCAAACATGTTATTCTAAATTTTATTCAAATCTTCATGATGCAGACCTTGTTCTAATGAATTTATCTCTTCAAGAAAGTATTAAATTCTTGTAACTTAAACTCGATTTCAAAGTCTAGTGTTTCTCCAAATCGCAAATATAACGATTTTTAGCGGTTCAAAAAGCTAAATCTTCAATCCGATTGAAGTAGTGTAAATTGTTCCTTTTGATGATGCAATACAAAGGTGACCTGCTTAAAGAAAAGCAATACCTTTTTCTCTTTGGTCTCTATCAATTCTAAGTCTAAGTCCTTGAATATCAATTGCCATTCTTGAATCGATCTATTTTGATAAGTCATATTGGAATGCCCAAAATTAACCAAAGTATCCATCGCAAAAGTCATATACTTTTGTAAAATATTATCGTAAACATCTTCTATGATAATAATTTTGTTAGCGACGCGAGCGGTCTCCTTCAATACTTCAATCGGATCTTCCGTATGATGAAGCACCAATAATAAAAGTGCCACGTCATAAGATTTACTTGAAAAAGGAAGCGCTTTACCATCGTAGATCATCGTTTTGACGGAGTCTACAATGGAATGATTTTCTACATCTATCGCTTGAATTTTAAACCCCTTTTTCATCAAAGTATGAGCAAGCAAACCGTTTCCAGTACCAATATCTAATATGTTATCTGTTTTTTGTAAAAATGGAAGCAATCGATTGGCCTTTTCAGCAACCCAATTTTCAACAAAATTAGAAGAAAAGCATTTCTTTATGAAAGAGTTATTTTTAATGGCTTGTAAAATCAAAATATGCTGCTTTTTTTGAAAATAAGCTTTTAAGTGATGTTAAGTCAAATTTCTTATCAAACTATTGTTACTTTTAAGCCTCTAAAAAATTGTCAAGCTAAAATTATGAAACAACTCAAGATCTTAATAGTTTTCATTTCTGTTTTTTGGATTTTCTTTCTTTTTTCTTGTCATTCGACAAAAAATCTAAATCCTGCAGCAAATGGATTTAATGCACAAGACTCTGATAATAAAGCAATTAAGATTGCTGACGAAGTCATGACGGCTATGGGTGGGCGCAAAAACTGGGACGAAACAAAAGTTATTTATTGGGATTTTTTCGGTGCCCGAAAATTAGCATGGAATAAAGAAACAGGAGATGTTAGAATCACCTCTAACAAAGATAATTATACGGTCCTAATGAATATTTTTACAGACAAAGGCCAAGTGATGAGACAAGATAAAATAGTGGAACATCCAGACTCTGTTCAATTTTATTTACAAAAAGGAAAAGAGGCATGGATCAATGATTCTTATTGGTTGGTGATGCCATTTAAGTTAAAAGATAGTGGTGTGCGCCTAAAATATTTGGGAGAAGGAAAGACAGAAGAAGGAACACTATCTGATATACTAGAATTGACTTTTGTTGATGTTGGCAAAACCCCGGAAAATAAATATCATGTATATGTCGATAAGGGAACGAAATTGGTCACTCAATGGGATTTCTATAATAATGCTAGTGATGAAAAACCAAGATTTAAAACACCTTGGAAAGACTATAAACAACATGGGAAAATACTATTGTCTTCGAATAGGGGGGAAAACTATGAGTTGAAAGGCATTAGTGTTTATGAAAAAGCTCCAGAAGGTTTTTTCAATTCCTTTTAACTTCTTCTTGATACAAAGCGTAAAATCCTATTCATTTTAGCCGTTAAAATATCATTATAGGAACTAAATTACTGGATTCTGATAAGAAATGACTAGTTTAGTTTATTGGTAAACTTCAAAACATGAGAGCTAAACAAAATTCGGAGGCTATAAAAAAGCTAGAGCAAATTTATGATACTACATTTGGCTATCTATTTGCTCAAGGATTTATGTTTTGTGGTGATAAAAACCTGACCAAAGATTCCATTCAAGAGCTGTTTCTAGAATTATGCGAAAAACCTCATGTGATTCAAAAAATGGAAAAGCCTCAAGCCTATCTACTTACCTCGCTCAAAAGGAAAATCTTAAAAACAAAAAACAAAGAAAAATCCAATACATTGAAAGTTATTTCTGACCAACCCAAAGAAATATCTTATGAAGATCTTTTAATTAAATCACAAGAAGATGAGGCCGTTCAGCTCAACATCCAAAAAGCATTGGCTAGTCTTTCTAAGACGCAACGAAAAGTGCTTAAACTGAGATTTTATGAAGGATTATCGTACGAAGAAATTGCGAATACGATGAATTCCTCAAAAAGAACGGTCTACAATCAAGTACATGAAGCCATTAAAAGAATTCGAAAGTATGTTCTGTTTAGCTTTGCTTTGGCCTATTTGATTGCTTAAAAGTAGATTTTCATAAAATTAAATTATTTTTTCTGTTATTTTTATGGTAAAAAATTAGTTAAACGTTCTCTATACTAATAGAAAACGTGATCTCAGCCCTGATCCCGAATACCATTGATTTGAAATTATAGAGATTGAGACTAATTTTTTGCACATGAAAAACAACTTTATGACAGTCGAAAAGTATGCTTCAAATGAAAGTTTTCAAGCTTTCTGTCTTCAAACAGATGAAGAAGCAGTACGTTATTGGACAAAATACATTGAAGACAATCCTGACCAAAAGGATATTTTTCAAGAAGCCAAGAAGATTGTTCATTTTTTACAGCTACAAATTTCTGAAAAAGAAATTTTAACAGAAAAAGAAAAAATTAAGCCCCACTTTGCCAAAGTTGCTCACAAAACGAAAATCCAATCTTCTACTACGAAGACGGTCAATCTTTTCCGAGCAATCGCAAGCATCGCTGCCATTGGTTTAATTATTGTTGTAGGTATCTATTGGTCAGGCCAATATTTGAATGAACAACCGGAGATGATCACTCAAAGTTTCGTAGAACAAACTAAAGTTGATCTTTCTGATGGTTCTAGTATTTATTTAAGTCCCAATGCATCTATAAAGCATGATAAGGAATGGACCTCTGGTGAAAATCGAGAAATTTGGTTGAGTGGAAAAGCATTTTTTGATGTAAATAAAAAGCCAATTGCTGGCAATCAACAATTTATAGTACATACAGCAAAAGGAAAGGTTGAAGTTTTGGGAACCTCCTTTACGATTGATGCTGATGCTGAAAATTTTGAAGTAATACTTGAAACAGGAGAATTGGCCTTTCATGGTAACAATGACCAAACCATAGTTCTAAAACCTGGAGAAAAAGTAGCTTATGAAAATAACCGATTAAAAAAGGAAAAGGTAAATGCATCCTACTATTCGATGTGGAAAGAAGGAAATTTAGTATTTGAAGATACACCTGTCGGTGAAATTGTAGAAGTACTCAAAGCATCATTTAACATGAACCTAGAAGTCAAAAATCAAAGTTTGCTCAAAAGAAAAGTAACGGCATCTATCCCTAAAAATGATCCTGAATTATTGTTACAAGCATTGTCTGAAATTTACGATATCCAAATCATTCGTTCCAAAGATCAAATCATATTGAAATAAAACACAAGCATCTTACATGAAACCAAGAATTACATTAACCCTTTTTAATATTTTCCGAAAAATATTTATACCTACTTTAATCATTTGTCTGATGCTTAATACTGCCTATGCGCAGGCTCCACAGCTGTTCACAAATGTAAAAAGTTCTACCATTTTAGATCATTTAAAAGAAATTTATGAAGTCAATTTCGTCTATGACAAAAAACAAGTTGATGGCGTATTGATTGACACCTTTGTCAGTTCTACCAATAATTTATCCAATGATTTAATAAAACTGGCCAAGTATAACGATCTTAATTTTAAAAAATTAAATGATCAAACATATGTCATAAAATCTGAGACTCCAAAAAAGCAGTTTACTCCAAAACCTGTTGCTCCAAAAAAACAGATTCTAAAAGTCACAGGAAAGGTTTTTGACGAAGACAATAAAGAAGAATTAATTGGGGTCAATATTATAGCCAGCCCATCTCTTGGAACAGTCAGTGGAATCGATGGAGGTTTTACTATTGATGTTCCAGAAGATGCCACCTTAACCTTTACTTATATTGGCTATCAAAAAAAGGAAGTCAAAGTTGATGGAAAAAACTATTTAGAAGTTTTTCTTGAAAGTGACACCAAATTATTAGATGAGGTTGTGGTCGTTGGTTATGGATCACAAAAGCGTAGCGATGTAACGGGATCTTTATCTTCTATTTCTGCGGAAGAGATCAAACAATCTGCAGCAACTGGTTTGGATGCAGCCATGCAAGGACGATCCGCAGGAGTATTTGTTACTCAAAATAGTGGTGCTCCCGGTGGAGGTGTTTCTGTTCGAATTAGAGGAACTAGTTCCACTTTAGCTTCTGAACCACTTTACGTTATAGATGGTATTCCAGTAATCAATGATAATGCTGGAACTTCTGCGACTTTTGAAGCTGATGGTGGTGGTCAAAATGCCAATGCACTAACGACAATCAATCCTAATGATATTGAATCCATTGAAATTCTAAAAGATGCATCTGCAACTGCAATATACGGAGCACGTGCAGCCAATGGAGTGGTTTTGATTACCACTAAAAGAGGAAAGGAAGGCACCTCAAGCATATCCTATGACACCTATTATGGTTTCCAACAATTGTATAAAAAAGTAGGGGTCATGAACTTGCGAGAATATGCTGAATACGTTAATGAAGTGGGGATTGGTGATAACGTGGAGGAATTTGGCAACTTAGATTTATTAGGAGAAGGAACGGATTGGCAAGATGAAGTTTTTAGAACCGCTTCCATGTACAATCACCAACTGACCTTATCTGGCGGAAGCGAAAAATCAACGTTCTCTCTTTCTGGTGGATTACATCATAAAGACGGAATTGTTAGAGGCTCTGACTTTGATCGTTACTCTCTTAAACTGAACACGAATCACAAATTTAGTGATCGTCTCCGAATGGGAGGAAATATTATGGCCTCTCGTACTAGAGAGAATATCACCTTCAATGATGCCAGTGGAGGAGTTATTTATACGGCTCTACTCACCCCACCAATGATTCCTGCTAGAAATTTAGATGGCTCGTTTGGAACTCCACCAAGCAAAGATGTTATCCTAACTTTTGACAATCCATTAGCCAATGCTTTGGAAACTGATGATGTCAATCGTAAAACAAGAATTTTAGCAAGTGTCTACGGGGAATTGGATATTTTTCCTTGGTTAAAATACCGAACAGAATTGGCGACAGATGTTTTGTTTACCAATCACAATACCTTTCTTTCTGCATTTGAAAGAGGTTCACAATTTAGAAATGCTAGAGTCCGAAGATACAATCATAACAGTTTTTTCTGGATCAATAAACATCTATTGACTTTCAATAAAAAATTCGATAATCACTCTTTCAACTTACTCGTTGGAATGGAAGCGCAAGAAGGAAAATATGAATATCTATACGCTTCTAGAGAAAATTTACCCAACAATGATTTGAGAGAATTATCTCTTGGTGATGCAAGTACCCAGCTAGTAAATGGTGGTGCAGGACATTGGGCGTTATTATCTTATTTGGGACGTTTAAACTATAGTTTCCAAGATAAATATTTGCTGACATCCACGTTTAGAGTCGATGGTTCTTCAAGATTTGGTCCGAGCAATAAGTATGGTTATTTTCCATCTTTTGCAGTTGCATGGCGCGCATCTAATGAGGACTTCCTCAAAGCATTTGATCCATTAACCAACCTTAAATTTAGAATTGGTTATGGATCTGTTGGAAATCAAGAAATCGGTTTATATTCTTTTGCCACCACTTTAAGAGCAGTGGATGTAGTCATTGGCAATCAATTGACAACAGGTTTTGCACCAGATAATATTTCAAATCCTGATGTAAAATGGGAAAGTTCAGTGCAGGTCGATTTTGGAGTTGACGTAGGGTTCTTTAATAATCGTTTAGAGGTAATTGTTGATGTTTACGACAAGGATTCTAGAGACATGCTACTTCCAGCGATTCTTCCAAGGACTGCAGGTTCACTGAATCCTCCTTTTGTCAATATTGGTAAAATGAATAATCGTGGTTTTGAAATAACACTAAACACACAAAATCTAACAGGTGCTTTAGGTTGGAGAACATCCGTCAATTATTCTGTCAATAGAAACACCGTAGAAGATCTAGGATCAACAGGAGCTTTAACCGGAATTATTCAAAGAATACCAATCACTCGAACAGAGGAAGGTCGTTCAATTGGAGAATATTATGGGCATCAAGTAGAAGGGATTTTTACTTCTTTATCAGAAATTGCGGAAAGTCCTTTTCAGGAAACGGGAACACGACCGGGGGATATCAAATTTAAAGATTTGGATAATAATGGAATTATTGATGACGGAGATAAAACTTTCATAGGAAATCCAAATCCTGATTTTACATTGAACGTGATTAATGAGGTTGACTTTAAAAATTTTGACTTCAATATTTTCTTTAGAGTTGTTTCTGGTAATGAAGTTTTCAATGCCTTGAAAAGAGACTTGACAGGAACTTCGGCTTGGTTAAATCAATCTACTGATGTCATTGATCGATGGACTGCTGCCAATCCAACAGGAACTTCACCAAGGCAAAACGGTAATGATCCAAATCGAAATAGAAGAGTATCTGATCGTTTTGTAGAAGATGGATCTTACATCAGATTACAAAGTGTTTCTTTAGGATATACGATGCCGAAGCAAATCATTAAAAGTCTAAAAATGCAAAGTCTTCGATTTTACGTAAGTGCACAAAACCTAATTACCTTTTCCAGTTATTCTGGTTTCGATCCAGAAATTGGTTCCTTTAATCAAAATCCATTATTAAATGGTTTAGATAACGGGCGATTCCCCGTTGCTAGATCTTATACTTTTGGTCTCAATGTCAACTTTTAATCCTAAAAAAAATTAAAGACATGAAAAATATTATATCATCTAAGTTAATTTATCTAGGTTTATTTTTATTGGGCTTTACTGCTTGTACTGATCTTATAGAAAAGGAACCCTTAGATCAATTAATTGAGGAAAATTTTTATAAAACAGCTCAAGATGCCCAACGAGCGATCACCGCCTGTTATGCTCCGATTCATGGAACCAACTGGTACGGAAAGAGTTGGATGATGACTGAAATCCCTGCTGATAATGCAACAACAGGAGGAAATGATCCTGACTTTCTTCCAATCGATAATTTTACAATTAATGGTGATAATGCGCCTAATGCAGAATTTTGGGGAGAACATTATGTAGTCATCACCCGCACCAATCAGGTTTTGGAAAAAATTCCAACAACCGATATGCCTGAAGAAGAAAAAGAAGCCATTTTAGGTGAAGCAAAATTTTTAAGAGCATTCGCTTATTTTGATTTGGTCAGAATGTATGGAGGAGTTCCAATCATTACCGAGGTTCAAGATATTTATTCAGACTTTGAAGTAGCTCGTTCTACAGTAGAGGAAGTCTATGATTTGATTGAGACAGATTTGGAATATGGGATAAAAACATTGCCAGCAATTAGAAATGATGTAGAAGCTGGTCGCGCCACTTCTGGCGCTTCAAAGGCATTACTTGTAAAAGTATATCTCACGATTGAAAGGTATGCGGAAGCAATGGAATTATCAAGAGAAATCATCTCTTCCCAAGTCTATAAGCTAACTGACACCTATGCAGACAATTGGTTAAAGGAAAAAAGTGATAACAACGAAGAGGCTATTTTCCAATTACAATATACAGGTTGCGGCCCAGGAGGAACAGGCAATGCGCTGCAAGCTTTTTTTGCTCCATTCGGACAAGGCATCACTAAAAATTCTGATGGTTGGGGATCCCAAACAGCGACTAGTGGTCAAATAAGCAATCCGGGGACCACAATTAGAGATGCATTTGAGGAAAATGATTTGAGAAGGTACCATACCATTATGACACCTGGAGATTTTTATCCAATGATAAATCCAGAAGACGGAGGTTTTACTTATCCATTGACCAAACAAATATCTCGAAGTGGAATCAGTATTAAAAAATATGTAATTGGTGGCGGTCCAGATGTTTGTTTTATGAGTTCACCTCAAAATCTCCATGTAATTCGATATGCAGATGTATTGTTATCTTTAGCTGAAGCATCATGTGCTATGGGTGGTGGCATTAGTATCACGCCAGACGTATTGGAAGCCTTCAATGCAGTAAGATTAAGAGCAGGATTAGAAGCAGTAACTTCTGTAACCTCTGAAATGGTTTTGCAAGAGAGAAGAGTAGAATTTGCTTTTGAAAACAAAAGATGGTTTGATCTACTTCGATCAGGACAAGCGATTGATCTGCTACGGCTACATGGCAAGCAATTGGATGAACACAATCTTTTATTCCCAATTCCAAATGAAGAATTATCAGTAAATAAAAAACTAACCCAAAATCCTGGTTATTAATTATGAAACGAATTACTTTTTATATATCCATACTTAGTTTACTTATTATCAGCTCTTGTAATAAATACGAAGAGCCGTCTATCATGACTATTAGCCCCGTAAGAGGACCAGTAGAAACCTTAATAACAATTGAAGGATCTAATTTTGAAGATATTATTTCTTTAAATTTCAATGATGGAGTACCTGCTAATTTCAATCCTTCCTATGGTGCTGAAAATGCAGTGTTATTTAGAGTGCCTTTAGATGCGCCTATTGGAGACAATGTGATTACAATTGAAACAAAAGGAGGAACAGTAACAGCTGATTTCAAAGTAACCTTAGATGCGCCAGAGTTAAATTCCTTTTTTCCAACTTCAGGACAAGTAGGAGAGACGGTGACCTTTCTAGGGGAAAATTTTTTCGAACCAATCGAAGTGCTTTTCTTTGATAGTATTTCAGCGCCAATTTTATTTTTATCTCCAGATTCCATGGTGGTAGAAATTCCTGAAGGGGTAGAAAAAGGATTTCTAAAAATCAAAGCAAATGGAGGAGATGTCTCTACCAATATCCAATTTTTTACCGTCAATAATATTTTAGTCAATAATTTTGATGGAGAAGGGATGAGATCAAACACAGACAATTGGCTTTTTTACGGAAGTATATTACAAAGTAATGCAGGCACAGCTATTCGAAGTTCTAATCCTGACCCAATTGACAATAATTTTCTAAAACTCTCTGGAGTTGATCCAGGGTCGGTTTGGATCGGAGGAACAGAATCACATTCTTGGGATATCGCTGAGTTCGATGTATTTCCAATTCAATCAGATTTGACTAATACCTTTTTAGAAATGGACGTCAATAATAACGGTCGAGAAGATTCACATGTCGTATTGATATTGGCTGAAAGAGGTGGGTCAATTAATGACTTCACCTACAATCAAGACATTAAAGAAGAAGGTTGGAGCCATCTAAGCATTCCCCTAAGTAGATTCGAAGATATCGATGGATTACAAATCAATCCTCAAATTATAAGGACATTAAAGATTCATCTAGTTAACAACAATATGTCTACTTCTGCACTCGAAGCCAATATTGATAATATTAAATTTGTTCAAGTCAATTAGTAGAATTCGAATCATAAAACATAAAAATTTTAATCTTATATTAATCAAATTTTATTAACCAAAATTCACGTAGATATGAAAAAAAGTATACTTCCTATTTTTCTGATTTGCTTTTTAAGTTGGCAAATGGGAGCCCAGGTTTACCTGGATCAATTCGACAATGGATCTGCAGATGCTTTAACGGTTCCTGCTGGTTTTACCTCTGAAGAAAATGAAGAAAATGAGTGGGTCATTACTCGAGATAATTCGGCGGGAGTGGAATGGAATTCTGTAGCCTACCAACCACACGATCAAGAGACTGGCATGCCAATGACCATCGACATTTCTGAAACTAACAAAATTTATGTTAAAGCGAAAACAAGTAATATTGGTTCTATTGTTAGAATGGATGTAGTGGATTCCGACGGATATGTGACTACCCAAAGTGCAATCACAAAAACTTTATTAAATGATTATACTGTTTTCGAATTTGATTTTTCTGGTATCTATGTAGATGCTGCTTGGGGAGGAACTAATTGTACAGCGCCTATGGCTGGAGAAGGAAATTGTCCAGTTGACCCTACCTCAATTACTGCACTATCTTTTTTCCTTAATCCTGGTACACCAATGTTCGGGACGACAATGAAAATTGATTATATCTCAGTCGGTTCAGAACCCGTTGAGCCACCGATGTCAGATGTTTTTCAAGAGTTGTTCGACGATGTTGATTCAACAATTAACTGGGTAACAACGGGAGAAGGTTTCACTCAACAAATTGTTGATTCTAAATGGATCATTACGGGTGATGGAACCAATGGACCTTGGAATCCGATGGATTATGGTGTACATAATCAAGTAAGTTTTACCCCTTCAAGTTTTGATTTGTCAGCTGGAGATAATAAAATATATTTTCGAATGAAATCGAATCTTACGGGCGTATCTATAAGAATTGACGTAGGAGATCAAAATGGATTTATTTCAACTGTAGGAAGTTTAACGCAAACTATATCAGATGAATGGGCAACTTATGAGTATAATTATACCGGAGTACTTTTTGATCAAGGTTGGGTTGGAACACCTTGTACAACAGAGCCTCCTGGTCAAGGAATGTGTCCAGTTGATGCAGAAAATATTCAAACCTTTGTGATGTTCATTAACCCTGGAACGGAAGCATTTGCTGGTCAGGTAGAAATTGAATATATCTCAGTTGGTATTCCTTTGGAACCTGTTGACCCTACAGAAGCCATAGCTATATATGGTGACCATTTTGACAATGGTGATGGCGCTGGATTAAGTGCAGATCAATTCGCTATAGTTGAAGCAGGAACTGATTTAACGATCACTGGTGATGGTTCTGCTTCACCTTATTCTGCTGTTTCATATATGCTACATGATCAAGAGACGCTAGAACCAATCGTATTAGATGTTACTGGCAATAACAAAATGTTTGTCAAAGCGAAATCTAGTTTGATGAGTGGTACCTTACTTCGAATGGATTTAGTCGATACAGCTGGTTTTACTACTTCTGTACCTTCCTATACTAGAGCATTAGAAGATGGCTACAGTTTAATTGAATTGAATTTTCAAGGTCAATATGAAGATCTTGGTTTCTCAGAAGCATGTCCAACGGATGGAGAAACCACTTGTCCAGTAGATCCTACGGCCATTGGATCAGTCTTATTATACCCTAACCCCGTAGATGGAATGTTTGAAGGAGAAATTATGATAGATTATATCTCCTTTGGTGCGCCACTAGATGCTGCTGTTGAAGCGTATTCTGATCATTTTGATGATGAGGATCGTTCTAATTGGGGAGATACCGATGGATTTTCGGTAATGGAAGCTGGAACCGAAGTCGTCTTAACTGGTGACGGTGGATCAATGGATTTTTCAGCATTTGCTTATACATTACATGATCAAGAAACGCTTGAACCTAAAATGACGGACTTATCTTCTAATAATAAAGTTTGGATTAAAGCAAAGGCCTCTATTGATGGTACTCCTCTACGAATAGATGTAATTGACGAACAAGGATTTACGACAAATGACGACGGTATCGTACAGAATTTGTCAACAGAATACGCGATTTTCGAATATGATTTTACAGGAAAATACGAAGATGCAGGATGGAGCCAAGCATGTGAAGAAGGACCTTGTTTAGTTGATGCAACAACAATCTCAAGCATGCTCTTTTATGTCGATCCAGGAACAAGTGGGTATGATGGTATCGTGACTATTGATTGGGTTTCTACAATAGATCCATTAGAAGATCCAAATCCAGAACCAATAGGAATAGTAGGGTATAGTGATCAATTTAGTAATGGCGATAATATGTTCCATACAGATGCTACAGGTCTAGTGAACACAGAAATGGATGACATTCTAACGATTACTGGTGATGGTACTAGTGATGCTTATGGAGCGATTGCCTACGATCCTCATGATCAAGATTTAAATGAAGAAGTCAGATTGAACGTAGAAGATGGAGGAGGTAAAGTATATATTTATGCACGTTCTTCCGTTCCGAATATGCCTTTCAGAATAGATTTAGTAGACCTTCAAGGATATACCACTAATTCAAACGCTGCTCAAGAGGAACTTCCTGCAGAATATGAAGTAGTTGAATATGACTTTACAGGAAATTACCTAGATGCAGGTTGGAGTGCAGATTGTCCAAATAATACCACTTGTCCGGTTGATGGAAAAAGAATCGAAGTCTTGTTATTATATCCAGATCCAGACAATGGAGAATTCAATGGTACTGTAGATATTGATTGGATTTCTTTTGAAACTCCTTTATCTGTCTCTGTCATTGATTACGATCAAGCTAAATCTGCAAAATTGTATCCAATGCCAGTTAAAAACGAAGTCGTTTTTGAAATGGATTTGGTAGAAGGTGGAGAGGTGACTATTGAAGTGTACGATATGTTAGGTCGCCAAACTGCTGTACAACACCAATCTTATCAATCAGCAGGAATGATGCACCAACCAGTAAATTTAGCTCAGTTAAATACAGGAATGTATATTTTAACTGCTAAAGTTAACGGTCAGTTGGTAGTTACTGAAAAACTTACTAAAGAGTAATATAATTTTATTTCAAAAGAGTTTGCTTCGAGAGATTGGAGCAAACTCTTTTTTCTTTTACCGATTCTCTAATTAGTCCTATAAATCTGTACATCATGAGATTCTTTTCTTACCTTTTTCTTTTCTTATTAAGCTTCCCAGTTATTGCACAAGACAACTATCATGATATCTTAGAAGATCAATTATTGGCCAACTATGATTTAGAAGTAGAGTCTTATGTTTTTAATAATACGGAAGTAAACAACAATAATAATATTTTCATTTTTGGAGGAGCTTGGAAAACGGAATTTGATATTTCAGGAATGGATTTTTCAAGGGTAATTAATGTAAGTAATAATACCGTCGGTGATCCATGGTCAGCATCTATGGGACTTCGAAATAGTAATCCAATAAATGAAGGGGATGCTATCTTATTAGTGTTTTGGGGAAAACGAACAAGTGCTGATTCGGACTTGCCTATTTTTATTGAACATACCACTAATTTCGAAAAAGAATTTTATCAAGCCATTAGTTTAGAACCACAATGGCAACAATATTTTATTGCATTTAAAGCTTCGAATAACTACGGAACCAACAATTTATCTTTTGGTTTTCATTTGGCAAATACCGCCCAAAATTTTCAATTAGGAGGCTTTACCGCATTAAATCTAGGAGACGATGTTGACTTAGCTGATATACCCTTTAGTTTGTCCGCAGATACTTATGGTGGATGGGAAGCAGATGCGCCTTGGAGAGCTGAAGCTGCTACACGAATAGAAAATTTGCGTAAAGCAGATTTAGATGTGAAAGTTAAAGATATGAATGGAAATGAAATTGAAGGAGCTACGGTAAGTGTCGAAATGCAAGAACATGATTTTAGTTTTGGTTCTGCAATGGTCATGTGCCGCTTTCCTGGAAATGATTGTTTCAATCAAACCTATGTTTCAAAGATTAAAAACTTAGACGGACAAGGAAATGGGTTCAATGCGGCTGTAAGTGAAAATGCGATGAAATGGGATGGTTGGGAAGAAGAATGGCTTGGATCTCCAGATGAAACGGTAGATGCTGTAGCTTGGCTGAATAATCAAGGAATAGATGTCAGAGGTCACACTTTATTATGGCCTGGTTGGGATAAAATGCCAGATGATATTTTAGAAAATCAAAATGATTTGAATTACATCAAAGATCGAATCAATGGTCATTTAGAAACCTTGTTATTACATCCTGAGCTAAGTCAAATGGTTGATGAATGGGATATTATTAATGAGATCACATTCGTCAGAGATCTTGAAAATGCTTTTAAAAATAATCCAGGATATCCAACTGGAAGAGAATTATATGCAGAAGTCTTCGAAAAGGCAACTGAACTAGCTCCGAATAATACCAACTACCTCAATGACTATGTAGTGTTATCAGGAGGTGGCTCCAACGAGCAAACTGTTAATCGATACAAATCATATATTCAAGAAATTATAGATAGTGGTGCAAAATTTGACGGGATTGGATTTCAAGCTCATATTGGTGCTTCACCCACATCTATTCTAAAAGTTAAAGATGTTTTCGATGAATTTTATAATGAATATGGAAAAAGAATTAAAGTAACCGAATACGATATTGTTGGAGAGGTATCCCCAGATGTTCAAGCCAGATATTTGAATGATTTTTTAACCATGGTTTTTAGTCATGAAGCTTTGGATGCATTTATTATGTGGGGATTTTGGGATGGCAATCATTGGAAAGAAAATGCACCTATGTTTGATATCAATTGGAACTTAAAACCATCTGGAGAAGCATTCAACAATCTAGTTTTCAATGAATGGTGGACGGATGAAAGCAGCAATACCAATGATGATGGAATCGCTGCTTTTAGACCCTTTAAAGGTGAACATAAAATCACTGTTGAATACGATGGGGATATTCAAGAGTTCGATGCGAATATTACTTCTGACATGACTTTGAATGTAACCTTTGGAGCAACTTCTACGAATGATTTAGACCCATCATTGGTAAGTATTACTCCCAATCCCGCTAAAAACTTTATTCAAGTTAACCTTGACAATCATCTAGAAAATGTGGACTTAGAAATTTCAGATATAACTGGAAAAATCTGTAAGTCTTTCTCAAAAATAACGACCAATACCCAATTGGAATTAGAGATCGATAGTGGTGTCTACACTGTAAAAATCAAGAATCAAAATCGCGTAGGATATCAGAAACTAGTTGTTCAATAAGTAGAAATATTTTTCTGAACACCTTTACTTTCTGATTTTATATATTAAGAACTTGTGATAATTATTTCACAAGTTTTTTTTGCAGCAAGCATAACAATACAATTTTATTTTAAAAATTGATAATATTTACTCTTCTATTTCTATAACATATTGAGCTTCGAATATTTTCCCTTTTGCTAAGGAAATGATCCCATCCTTTTTTAGAAAATCTCCATCAGTATTTTCATGGTCAGCAATTCCCAACCACGGTTCAATACAAATAAAGGGTGCATTGGGCTTTGCCCATATTCCTAAATAATTGAAATCAGGATAGTACATGGTTAAAACCTGATTAGATTGATGACTTTTCAAACTTACTTTTCGCGATTGTAAATCTTTAAAAATCAAAGCATCATCATTGAATAGATTTGTTGTTAGAGGCAGTCTATTAGAATGCTTCAAAATTGGTCGAGTCTGATCTGAAATCAGTCCATTCGAAGAAAGTAGAGTAGTGGCTGCATTTTCTTCTTTTTCAAATTCTAGATAATAATCTTGATAACGCTCTCCATCATTAATCGGACATTTAAATGCTGGATGTCCTCCTAAGCAAAAGTAGATTTCCCGATCATCCAAATTCTCAACTTGATGGGCAACGATCAATTGATTTGCTTTAAGTTGAAAAGTAATATTGAACCTAAATTTATAAGGATAAATTTTTAACGTGGCTTCCGAATATGCTAACTGAAAGGTCAATTCATTTGCTTGATGATTGATCAATTGAATCGTTTCATTATGTCGAATGAAACCATGCTTTGGGATTTTATAAGTGCGACCATCAATTGTACATTCCTTATTTTTAAAAGCGCCAATCGCAGGAAATAATACTGGTGCATGGCTTCCCCAAATATTAGGATCGGCTTCCCACATATATTCTTTACCTGTTTTTTGAGATTTTATGCTAGAAATTTCAACACCTTTAGCTAATACATCAACCTTGAAAAAATCATTGGAAATGGAATGAGTCATTTTTTAATTTATTAAATGAAATACTTACTTTATAGTTACTATAAAAATATATCTTGCTGTTGATTAAAACATGGATTCATTAACAAATCAGCAACTCTGCCTCCAAATTAATCATCCCATAAACGATTGCCTTTTGATCATACTGTTTTCCGATTGCTAAGGCTACTTTTTTAGATACATCTAATAACAACAAACTTCGCTCTGGCGGCCAGTCACTATCTGCTCCAATTCCCATTCCAGGCCAAAATCGAATCCCCTTTTCATTCATATCAATTTTAAATGTTTTGTACGCTCGTTCATTTTCTTCAGGCGTCAATAAATTAGATTGAGGGTTATCAGAAGAAATAAAACACCAACTATAAGCATTATTATCAATCAAAAAGCTGTCTAAATCTCCATTTAGAGCACCAATTTGGATATAAATCGCCGTATTTGATAGATGGTATTGTGTTTTCAAGTAGGCTTCTAGAAGATCTTGGTCTATATTTGAGATATTATCGTCCATTCTTTATTATTTTGACTTAACAAAATTGTACCTTTGCGAGGCTTTTCTAAAAAAGAGCATCAGTTGAAAGATTATTTGGTGGTTTTAATCGAAAATCATTCTTATTACTCCACGAATCAAATAATTTTGAAGCTAATATAGGTTAAACATACTTAGATTAATATAATACAATGGATAAAAATAACCTGATCGGGGTAACAATCGTCTTTTTATTGTTTTACTTCTGGATCCAATATAACGCGCCTACTCAAGCTGAATTGGCAGAAAATCAACGGATTCAAGATTCCATCCAAATGGTTCAAGTGAGAGCAGATAGCCTCGCAAATTTACCAACAGCAATACCTGAATTACAAAATCCTGCTCTTAGCGGTGAGGCAAATGCCGCAACTGATTCCATGAAAATGGCCTTGCTTGGAGGCAGATATGGCCCATTGGCCTTAAGTGCGTCTGGAAGTGAAAAGGTCGAAATGATTGAGAATGATTTATTCAAGGTATTTTTCACTAACAAAGGAGGTAGGATCAAAAGTGTTGAATTAAAAGATTATTTTAAAATTAAGGTAGATGCAGAGGGAAATGAATCCAAGGATACTTTAAGGTTATTGGAAGATGAAAAAAATAGGTTTGATTATCTTTTGCCAATCGCTGGAGTTTCTGGTGGAGTCAATACAAGTGACTTGTTTTTCGAACCCATCATTCAAGGAAATCAAATTACCTTTCGTGCCAACGCTGGCAACAATCGATATTTTGAACAGATCTATAAAGTGAGCCCTGATGATTATAAAATTGATTATCAAGTAAACTTATCTGGTTTCGAATCATTAATACCTTCAAGTACAGATCAAATAGAATTAACTTGGCTCAACTATTTGGATAAAGTAGAACGTAATTCTTCTTACGAACGAAATTTGGCTACCATTTACTACAAAGAAACAGACGAAAGGACAACCTATTGTTCTTGTACTGCAGATGATGAAGAAAAGCCAGAAAAAGCACTACAATGGTTAGCACATTCTAATCAGTTTTTTAATAGTACTTTGATCGCACAGAATGGTTTTAATGCCCAATTACAAACCACTGTTCTTCCAGAAGAAAATGAAGATCTAAAGAAGTTAACTTCAAAAATTAAAATCCCTTATTCCAAAGGGCAACCGATTGCGATGACCTTTTATATTGGTCCCAATGAATATGATCGGATGGCTGCTTTTAGCAATGGGATGGAGGACATTATTCCATACGGTTGGAGTATTTTTGGCACCATTAATAGATGGATCATTCGACCAATTTTCAATTTCTTATCTTCTTTTGTTGGAAGTGCAGGTATTGTTATTTTGTTACTAACTGTTTTGATTAAATTAGTCCTATATCCTTTGACTTATAAAATGCTTCATTCTCAATCAAAAATGGGCGCCTTAAAACCAAGAATAGAAGCATTGAAAACTAAACTTGGTGATGAAGATCCGCAAGCGGTTCAAATGGAGACGATGAAATTGTATAGGGAATTTGGTGTCAGTCCTCTAGGAGGTTGTTTTCCAATTATGTTGCAAATGCCGATTTGGTTTGCGCTATATCGGTTTTTCCCTGCTTCCATTGAATTCCGTCAAGCACCTTTTTTATGGGCAACAGATTTATCTTCTTACGATGTTTTCGCCTATTTACCTTTTGAAATTCCATTTTACGGTACACACGTATCTATGTTTACTTTGTTATGGGCGGTGACGACCATCATCTATACCTATTATAACACTAAGCATATGGACATGAGTGTCAATCCAATGATGAAGTATATGCAATACTTCATGCCAGTGATGTTTTTGTTCTTCTTTAATAATTTCGCCTCAGGTTTAAGTTGTTACTTGTTCTTTAGTAATGTTTTTAATATTGGACAAACTATCGTTACTAAAAACTTTATTATTGATAAAAAGAAAATAGAAAAGGATTTGGAGGAATACCGTAAAAAACCGAAGAAAAAAGGTGGCTTCCAAGAACGATTAGAAAAAGCCTTGAAGGACCAGCAAAAAATGCAAGAGCAACGAGAAAAAGGAAATAAAAAGAAAAAATAATTTTGTGAAATTTAAGATAAGAATATAAAAGAAAAGCAGGGATATATTTCCTGCCTTTTCTTTTTTAATACTGCTCAAGAGTGAAATGATCAACAGATTATCTTTTGAGTTTGATAAGACGATATATAATGAAAAGTAATGGACTTCTATTTTTATTAGGTCTTCTGGTTATTTGCTTTTCCTGTCGACCAAAATCGGGAACTGTTTTGCAAAAGACCGAACCTGTTATTGTGATTGATAGTGTAGCTATTGTTGAAGAAAATTCAATTGAAGAGGAAAATTTTTCTGAGCTAGAAGAAGAGGCTAAGGAGATAGAAGAAGAAAAAGATCCCATACCACTGCTCTTACTTTCTTTTTCGAAAGATGGTTGTTATGGAAATTGTCCAGAGTTTGAATTCAAAATGTTTTCCAATGGGCATCTAGTCTATGAAGGACAAGACAAAGTTAAAAACCTAGGTAAGTTTGAAGCCAGAATAGATCCGCTACGCATTGATAAGATTTATGAAATTGCTGACCATTATCAGTTTTTTGAATTAGATGATTTTTACCCAAAAAATGGAAAACTGATCGGCGAGTTACCATCTACTATGACTTTTTTAAAAAGAGAAAACATCGAAAAAATGATCCATAACAATCACGACAGCCCGAATTCTCTTCGAAAATTTGAATCCTTCTTGGAAGATTGGATCAATGCTATTCTGTGGAACAAAATGGATCAATAAAGAAATATTGATATAAAAAATGTTACTTAACCATACATTGTTTCTTCGTAAAGAAAGACTACCTTTACGAAATCGTAAAACCTGAATTCTTATTCATGACAAATAACGAACTCATCTATTTTGAAACCCATCAAAAAACTAGTCATAAAAATTGGTTACTGTTTGTTCATGGGGCAGGAGGGAGTACTCGCACTTGGAAACGACAAATTGAAAGCTTAGGAAGTCGTTATAATCTATTATTGATTGATCTACCCGGTCATGGCCGAAATGCTGGTAGAAGTAATGTTGAATCTGTTTACTCATTTCCTATGGTAGCGAAAAAAATTTGGCAAGTTGTAGATCATCTCCGAATCCAATCCATCCATCTCATTGGCGTTTCCGTTGGAACAATTGTCTGTCTTCAAATGCGATCTCAACGACCTGAAAATGTTCGTTCTGTGATTATGCCTGGAGCTATTGTTAAATTAAATATCAAGCTAAGACTATTGGCCAATTTTAGTTTGAGCTTAGCTAAAATTATCGGATACCCTGCTTTTTATAAATTGAGTGCATTGATTATGATGCCTAGAAATAATCACAAAAAGTCTAGAGACGTTTTCATCAAAGAGTCAAAAGTATTAACGACTGATGAATTTAGAAAATGGACCAGTTTATATTATGGTCTTCACCAAACGCTAAAGAAATTATTTAAAGCTAGTATCGAAATGCCTCATTTATTGGTGATGGGAGATCAAGATCATTTATTTTTAAAACCTGCTCAAAAATTTGCTCAGTTTCATTCTAAAGCAATCATTTCTATCATACCAAAATGTGGGCATGTCGTAAGTATCGAACAAGCTCAAAAATTTAATGAAATTTGTTTGAACTTCTTAAAAACTCACTTTAAGAACGATTAAACTAAACTTGATCTTAAACAACCATCTTACTTAAAATAAAACATAAACACGATATACACGGATTAAAGATCCATGATTTAAGTTTTAAACACACAAAGGATGTTCCGCAAAGGAAAAACACTTTAACACTAAGATAGATTAACACCCTAGCACTAATTTTAAACAGATGAAAAAAGCATTAATACTTACCGGAGGAGGAGATTGCCCAGGCTTAAATGCCGTTATTCGAGCATTTGCGAAAGCTGCAAAAACCAGCGAAAAATGGGAAGCATACGGAAGCATAGAAGCGTTCAATGGAGTGATCAAAAATCCTGTGGAAATTGTAAAATTAACCAAGTCAAAAGTTTCCGGTATTCACATCAAAGGAGGAACAATTCTTAAAACAACTAATAGAGGAAATCCTTTAGACTTTCCAGTTCAACAAAAAGACGGTTCTTGGAAAACTAAGGACATTACTAAAAAATTGATCAAGAAAATTCAAGGTCTTGGATTCGATGCGGTGGTCAATATCGGTGGTGATGGTAGTCAGAAAATCTCTCATGCGCTTTATAAAAAAGGACTAAACATTATTGGTGTTCCCAAAACGATCGATAACGATCTCTCTGCAACTGATTTTACTTTTGGTTTTAATACTGCGGTACAAATTGCTACCGAAAGTTTTGATAAACTGGTCACTACGGCTGAAAGCCACCATCGAGTGATGATCATGGAAGTGATGGGACGTGATGCGGGCTGGATTGCATTACATACGGCTATTGCTGGTGGAGCTGAAATTTGTTTGATTCCTGAAATTCCTTTTAGCGTTGAAAAGATTTTAAAAAGAATAAAAAAACGCTATCGAAAAGGAAAAGGATTTGTGAATATTGTGATTGCTGAAGGGGCAAAACCACTTGGTGGAAAAAAACTAGGAAGGAAGGCAAAAGATGTTGGTGATCCACATGTCAAGCTTTCCGGAATTGCTCATTATCTTCGATCTGAATTAGAAAAACACAAATGTCCCGCACAAATAAGAACAACTGTTTTAGGTCATACACAACGAGGAGGAACTCCCTTGGCTTTTGATAGAATATTGGCCACTGCCATGGGGTTTAAAGCTTTTCAGTTGGTAAATGAAGGAGCTTTTGGCCAAATGGTTTGCTATAAAAATAATGAGATGGCTTCTGTCCCATTAATTGACGCGATCAAAGACTATAATGTCATCGACAAAAATCACTATTTAATTCAAACAGCCCGGGCAACGGGCATGTCATTTGGCGATTAATAAATATAAAAAAAAGTTAATGTTAAAATATGGAAATCCAATAAGAACGATTGGCGACGCATATTTTTATAATTTTAGATCTTCTTAATTTAAAAACTCCCAAAGGTGGAGAATTTGAATTTTCTTAAAATTTTACATTCTGGTATATGATTTGTGTGTCTTAACTGTTGTTAAGTCAATAATATATGAAATAGACGTTTTCCTAAGTAATATATTGACCAAAAGACAAATTTTTCAATGAATGTAAAAGTAAAACAGTACCAATTTTATAGTAAAATGCTATTTGTACTAACAATTGCAATGATAGGATTGTTATTGAGTAGTTTTATTTTTTTTTCCTACAAAAAAAGTTTGGCTAATGCTGAAAAGTATGAATTAGAGAGGTTGTCTAGTATTGCTAAAACAGTTGCGTTGCAAATTGATGGAGATCGTCACGAGGCGCTGATATGTAGAATAGCTGATAAAGATGGGATCCTAGAGAATAAAAAAGATAAAGATTATCAATCCATCTATAAAACATTAAAAAAAGCACAAGAGATTAATGACTTAGAAAGTCCGATTTATACCTTATTTACTGCTAATGTATGCATGGAATCCAATAAAAAAGATTCCACTTTTCTTTTAGGCGTGACTTCCGCCAATCCTTATTTTCGCCATCCTTACGTCAATGCACCAAAAATACTTCAAACTCATTTTACCAAAGGTGCAACAATTAAAGAATATTATACTGATAAAGGACATTGGCTATCTGCATTTTATCCAATTAAGAATAAGAGTAACAATATAATTGCAGTTGTTCATGTAGATCAAATATTTTGTGGATTTGTTCAAAATGCCCGAATGAATATCATTAATGATGGTATTTTCGCGCTTTGTCTTTTTTTAGTTTTAAGCTTGGCATTTTTTTATATCTATCATTTTATTTTATACTCTATGAGGGATATTAATGACATGCTTAATGAAACAGTTGAACAGAGAACAAACGAGTTGAAAGAAACCAATGCTGTATTATCAGGATTGAACGAGAGACTAGAAAATATTGTTTCTACTCGAACTAATGAATTGATGGATACAAATGAACAATTAAAAATTTCCAATAAAAAGCTTAAGTCTTTTGCACATATTGCTTCTCATGATTTAAAAGCTCCGCTAAGAATTATAAATAGTTTTGCACAACTTTTGGAAAGGAAATATGAGAAAATTTTAGATAAGGAAGGTAAAGAATATTTAAATTTTATAACTTCTAATTCCGTAAAGATGTCTGATTTAATCTCTGATATTTTAAGCACTTCGAAGTTAGCTCACGAAAATAAGAAAACGATAATATCTGTGGATCTTAATGAGGTTGTGAAAAATGTATTGGATAACTTAAGAACAGATATTTCCGAAAAGAATGCACAAATCCATTATAAGACTTTACCTAAAATAAAGGGGTATCGAAATGAATTTTTACAACTGATACAAAACTTAGTTAGTAATAGTATTAAATACAGTCGCCAAAATATTCCACCCTTGATTAAAATCACAGGAAGAAAAACTTCTGATGGCTATTGCTTGACCATAAAGGATAATGGAAAAGGAATTTCAGACCAAGCGATGAATGAAATCTTTACTGAGTTTAATCGTGGAGATGCAAAGGATGATCAAGGTCATGGAATTGGATTAGCTACTTGCCAAAGAATCATTGCAGAATACAATGGATCAATGACTGTTCAATCTGATGTCAATCAAGGTTCTACTTTTACCTGTATTTTTAAAGATCGAATTTCAAAAAACTCTTCCAAAGTTTCTTCCGCTTCAATGGCAGGCAATCTAATCTAGTTAATGGTTGTATTCAATTTTTCTAGTTAGCTATCTTTTCATGATCAACACCTGCTCACTTTTACGACCTTCCTTCGTTTCTATCACCATCAAATACCATCCATCACTTAATTCATCTGCATTCAACTGAAGTGATGTTTCTCCGATGGGTAGAGTAGTAAATCGAGTCAGAAGTAATTGTCCTAATTCATCATAAAGAGAAATTTCAGCAGCAGTCGACAGGGAAGAAGTCAACAACAAATTGACATTGTCTCTTACAGGGTTAGGTGAAATTTCCATTTTTAATGGCATGGAAGAAAGATACTTATTGCTCGTAGTATTCTCACCTTTCCAAACGAGTTTAAACAACTGTTTGCTCACTTTTTGATTTTCAATCATTCCTCCAACAATATACTTAACAGAATCATTAACGGAGGCAATCCCCCGAAGATCCATTGGGATAAGATCATAATTTTCAACAGTGGATTCCGTTGTTGTTGTATTAAAACTCAACACTCGGTTAAGAGGTGGAACGCCGCCAGTTCCGTTATAAGCAATTCCATTGTAATTGTAAGTCACTCCAGAACCACCAATCCAATAAATATTTTCGCCTATGCTTGTAGCACCCATTCGATAACCCACTGCGTTGTTAGCAACTGTACCGATTGACCAAGTAATTTCTGTTGGATTATCAGGATTTATAATTCCTTTTCTAAAATGTTGTTGGATCGGAAAAGAACCAAAAGAGGCAGCCCCCCCAAAGTAGTAAATGGTATCTCCGACAATCATTCCAGATGCACCAAATGATTTGTAGGAATTTGTATTTGGGAGCGCAGTTCCAACCTGCCAAGCATCTTCACTTGGATTATAAATCTGAACATTATTGATATTCGTTGTATTGCTCCAACCTGTTACGACAAAGATCAAACTATCTCTCCAAACGGCTTGCACATGATCATCGGTTGCAACAGGAACTGGAGCCCCATCTGGCAAGTAGACATCATTTTCGATATCATATCTATGGACCTTAGGAGAACTCGTTTCACTACCATTTGCAAAAACATTGTAACCACCAATGACATATATGACATCATTTACACGAGATGCACCAGCAGCAATTTTTCCGAGGTTATCCGGTAAGGGATCGATGCTGCTCCATTCATCTGTCATGGTATTGTACTTCCAAGATTTTAAATGAATGCCAGAATAAATTCTAGTAGAATCAATACCTGAGAATGAATAAATATAGGGAACGCCATCTACGATTCCAGACTCAACTGCATTATTGGAAACTCCTTTTGACAATGGAGCTAAAGTACTGATTTCCCAATTTTGCGCGAAGCAAAAAAAGGGGCACAACAATAAAAATGCAAAAATGAAATTTCGCAAAAATAAACACATGTTTAGTTATTTGAAGAAGTAGTTCCGGAAAATTCCAAGGTTTTAAAATCTGGCTTCAAAATTAAAACATAAACAGGAATTCCATCCATATTTTCTATTGTAAATGTCTCCGTTTTTCCATCAACCATACATTGATTGGGGACAAATGGAAGACCATGGAAATATAATTTACAAGTTTGGTAGCTATCTGCTCGATCACCTTTTTTGGACTGAGTCAATCGAAAGCCTTGTGTATGACCAGAGGTTTCAAATGTTTTTAAACTGAAATTGTTTTCTTCATACTGATAACCTTCGCCTTGATCTTCATAGAGTTGACTCGTTAAATTTCCTTTATTGTAAAACACTTTTAAGGTCAATTCATCGACACTTTCAGAAGTGTTTTGTCGAACAGGATAAAGTGGTAGAACCGCACCCGCTTTGATGAAAGTTGGAATATAATCTAATGAAATTTTTCGAGTAATCGTTTGTTCTCCAGTAAATAACTTACCCGTTTTCAATTCGTACCAATCACCTTTCGGCAAATATATTTTTTGCTCTGTGATGCCTTCTTCAATAACTGGACTCACCAATAAATGTTCGCCAAAAATAAAATCCCGCTCTTCTTGATAGGTTTTAGGATCATTTTGATAAATAAAAGAAACTGGATTAATCATTGGTTTTCCAGTTTGAGTATACTCCCAAAAGGCATTGTACAAATAGGGGAGTAACTGATACCGCCACTCAATTGCAGCTTTCGATTGCTCCGTATAGGTGGTACCAAATGCCCAAGGTTCTTGATCGATCTTTTTCTTTTTTTCACTTTCCTTGACCACTTCTTCATCGACTGATGTAGCCCCATCTTCATTATTCCCCATGGAATGAACTCTAAATAAAGGATGGAATACACCTAGCTGCAACCATCTGACCATCAATTCTCCAGTCGGTATACCAACAAAGCCACCAATATCAGTTCCGGTAAAAGAAAAGCCTGAAATACTTAAACGTTGACATTGAAGATTAGCGATTTGTAAATGCTCCCAAGAAGCAATGTTGTCACCAGTCCATACGGATGAAAATCGTTGACCACCGCTGTAAGTGGCTCTGGTCAAAACAAAAGGACGGGTATCTTCTTTTAGATTTTTTAGACCTTGATAAGTCGCTCTTGCCATTTGCATTCCATAAATATTATGCGCCTTTGCATGACTACAAGGATGACCATCATAATCGTGACGAACATTTTCAGGAAAGGTTTTACTATCTACTTCAAAGACTGCGGGTTCATTCATGTCATTCCAAAATCCACTTACGCCCTGTTCTGAATATAGGCCTTTGTATAGAGGTCCCCACCATTCTCTTACTGCTTCTTTTGTATAATCTGGGAAAGCACATGCTGGCGGCCAAACCGGTCCAGTCATTAAATCGCCATCAGGGCGTTTACAAAACACATCATTTTCTTGTCCATCTGCAAAAACAAAATAATTATCATCCACTTTGATTCCTGGATCAATCATGACCACTGTTTTGAAACCATCCTCATTTAAATCTTGAATCAATTTTTTGGGATTTGGAAAATGCTTATAATTCCAAGTAAAGCATCGATATTCATCCATATAATCAATATCCAAATAAATCGCATCACAAGGAATATTTCGAGTTCTAAATTCGGAAGCCAAATCTCTAACTACCTTTTCAGGATAATAACTCCATCGACATTGGTGAAAACCTAAAGACCACATTGGTGGCAACTCTGGTGTTCCAGTCAATTGAGTATACGCTTGAGCGACCTCAGTACAAGTCGGTCCATAAAAGAAATAATAGTTCATTTCTCCTCCATCAGCATAAAAATGACAAGTACCATTTTCTTCACTATCAAAATCAAAATGAGTTCGATAAGAGTTGTCGAAAAAGATACCATATGCTTCGCCATCATTCAAACCGTAATAAAATGGAATCGTTCTGTAAAGGGGATCCGTATCATGTCCATAAGCAAATGAATCAGTATTCCAATTCATCAGTTTTTGGCCTCTTAAATTACTCTTTCCACTTTTATCACCTAATCCCATAAAGCATTCGCCTTTAGGAGCTTTTTTTGAAACTCGAACTTTATCTACGCCTTTTAGGATAGTGGTCTTAGCTGAATATCCTTCTTTATCTGCATTTAAAATTTTTCCATTAGCATCACTAAAAGTCAGTTCTAAATTCTCTTTAGCAATATGACAAGTCAATGAATTAGTTCGGATAGAATAGGCGTTTTTGTCTTCACTATGTTGAGCGATTATTTCTGCCGGTTTAAATTTAGGGTCTATTGCATAAGAAAAGTCTTTTTGAAAAATACCATTGTAACTATATCGAATACGAAAGGTTCTTTCGTTTAAGACATCAATATGCAGCGCTACACTATTTTTACATTTAAAAACAAAGTGATTTTCCTTACGGGAAAAATGAACGATCTCATCTGCTTTATGCTCAATAAAAACATCAGGATATCGTTGGCTGCCATCTGTTAGATCTTTATTGATCTCAGTAATCTCAACCTTGGGCTCAACTATGGGTTCAGCCTTAGCTTCAACGTTAAACTCAACTGGTATTTCTACTGAATCTTTGGGATCAATTGGAGCATCTGTTTTAGGATCTTGCATGTGAATGGTGGTATTAGTTCTGATTTTTTTAATCGAAATGAAATTGTATTTGTGCTTAGATTAGGGGAGTGTCTTTCTATAATTAAGGACAAAGATAAACAAGTATTTTAATACGTTTTAAAAAATAATTGGTTCCAAATAAATAAAGCTTTAATTGGTAAATAGTTGTTCAGGTATGACTATAATATGTGAAAAAGTCAGGAGGAGCGGTATCAAAAACTTCTAATAGTTTGAAAAGGTCAGCTCATTCTCGCATTCAAAATTATCATGGGATGCAAATTCTAAAAACCATTTAATATAGGTTAGACTCTACTAATACGCATCCTGACTGACAAGATTAAAGGTTAATTTTATTTGCTCACATATTCTTTAGAATATTCAAAAGTGGAGGCCTCATGCATGGCTAACTGAACAATATCTCTTTGTCGATTTAGTTCTTCTGTGCTCCAATTAAAAACTTCTGCAAAATCTTGTAAGACTGGCTCCAAGACCATTGGAATCGTGTCAATGTTGAAATAAAGACGGCCACTTCTTCTACTAAAATAATCTAAAGGTTCTAATACCATTTCATGATGAATACAGAACCAAATTTCTGCGCGAGCAATAGCAATGGTCGCTTCGCTATTGAAGCTTTTCATTTTTTCTAAAATCTGATCGCTCTGACGACCATAATTGGCAACTAAGTATTCG
>CAYTVR010000038.1:0-2819 GCA_964441245.1 uncultured Saprospiraceae bacterium
TAAAGGAAAAAGAAAATTCAAACTGTTATAAGTTATTGTTTTCATGATCCTTAGTAATCAGAGCATGTTTAATCTTTTGCTTCCTGATAACCAGTTCTCACAAATTTTAAAGATGCTCTCAACTTGGAAGAAAGTGTGATAATAGTATTTGTTTTTATTTCCCGAATTATATATTTCAGACCAGAAAAAGCAAAATATACAGTATGGTCAGAAAAAGACCAAAGACGTTTAATAAAAATTGTGTACCATAATTTAAATACCTTAACTTTAGTTCTTAATTATTAGAGTTTATGACTAAAGAATTTGTATGGAGCCCAAATGATCTTTTAAACCCAACTATCGTCACATCCTCACCATGATAGCTAAGGCTATCAGGTTCCGGGTGTTCCTCGGCTGGATTCAAAATCTCTATTTGCTTCCTATACAAAATCGCTAGTCATAAACTCTATTGGCATTCATTATTTTAAAATCAATCTTTTAATACAATACCATGAAAAGAAAAAGAATAAGTTTTTATGAATTTATAATCATCATGCTCATGACGACCATGTTTGGATTCAGTTTGTCCTCCTGTGGAGATGATGCAATGGAGGATTTCATGGAAGAAGAAATGGAGGAAGAGGAGGAAGAAGAAGAAGAGGAAGAAGAGGTTGAAAAACTCTACAGACATATACTCCCGGAGTTAGATGAAGAAGTAGATTTTTCTAAATGGGCCTTGGTTTGGGAAGATGAATTTGATTATGAAGATTTAGATTTAAGTGAAAATTGGACTTCTCAAAATGGCCCAAGTGGACATATTCTTTGTAGTCGATGGCGTGAGAATGCAGAAGTCAATAATGGGATACTTGAACTCAAAGCCATAAAAGAAGATCGGGGAGGGCAGGAATGGACTTGTGGAAACGTCTGGTCGAACGAAACATTTACTTTTGGTTATTACGAATGTAGATATAAATATGCAGGTGCAGGTGGTACTAACAACTCTTTCTGGTTATTTTCCAGTACCAGGAGTATTCTTTCTGATGACTTGAATTGTGAATTAGATATTAATGAAGGTCATTTTCCAAATGAAGTCAATACCAACGTGCATCACTGGCGGAATGGTATGTCTGAAAATGATCAACGCAACTATGCCAAAGGTTTATCACCGGCTTATGCACAAACATTTGAAGAGGATATTTTAACCAAAAAAATCCGTTTTTCATCGAATCATTCCACTCATTTTCATATTCGAGAATTTCGAATTTATGAACCTAACCCTCAACATTATCCTATGGACTTATTGTCTGCAAATGCGGATACTGAAGTATCAGGTTTAAAAAATATTGCACGTAATAACAATGTGACGATAACGGCAAGTGGAGTACTTCGAGAAGAATTTTTGATCTCATCAGCTGCTGATGGAAATCCTTCTACCAGTTGGGTCTCTCAAAAAGAAGGTGAAAAATGGTTGGAATTTGAATGGCCTTCTGAACAAAAAATTGGACACATTCAATTTATCAATGGATGGCAATCAGGCGAGCATTGGAATGCATTGATTTCTGATTATAAACTGGAGGCATTTGTAGATGGTGAGTGGATGGAGATTGGTGGTTTTGATATTAAACCAGAAGAGAATTATGCCGATGACTATCACGTCTATGGTTTAGAATGGACGGAAGACCACGTTAAATATTATTTTGATAATAAACTGATTCGAAGCACTCCTAATACAAAGTGTTTCTTAGATCTAAATATTTATTTAAGTTTAGCCATTTTGGAGAGCGCAGGAGAAATAACGGATGATATTGATGGTACCAGTATGAAAATAGATTGGGTGAGATATTATGAAGCTCAGTAGTCATTTTTTGTTAGTGCCAATTGAAAATAAGGTCATAAAAAAAAGCCGAGGGTACATTCAGCATCCTCGACTTATCAAAATTATTAAAACTATAAGAATGAAGTAGGTGTTCACACCTACTTCATTCACTTGATCTAATTTTTAATTAAACGATCTACCATAGTTTCACCATCGATGATGGCCATTACGAAATAGATACCATTGCTCAAATGAGCAATATCAAAATCAGATGTATTGTCTAGTACTCGTGTATTCATCACAAGAGCTCCTAAAGCATCGTAAACACGAACTTCCTCAAGATGCTTATCTGTAGCAATCGTAAAAGTAGATTGTACCGGATTAGGGAATAACTCAACATTATTTTCTTTAAAAGAAGTCACCCCAGTTGTATTTTTATAGAAATAAATATTATCTAAATAGATAATTCCATCACCATCAAACTTCATTTGGATAACATCGGCTAAATCTACAACGCCTGAAAATGTGGATAGAGGAATCTCAACGCTGACCCATTCGCCAGTAGTTACCGTAAAAGCATGTGGTGTTTCAGCAGGACCAGTACTAATAAGAAATCCATTAAATCCTGTTGAATTTGGAGTCCAATAATCGACATGAAGAAATTCCATTCCAGACACATCTATAGGATTGGCAAACTGGGTTCCTTGATAATTTAAATTATCATACTTTAAGGTGTTGTTCCCCGCAATATCAATTTGTGTGACAACCGTAGCTTGTCCCCAATTAGGATTGAAATCTGTATCGGCAACATTGGTGTAAGCATCACTAAATATAGAAAGAACATTGCTAGGATCATGTATTGGATCTGGAGCAGCAGTCATCGGTTCCGGAATCGGTGTAGTTTTATGGAAATAAATATTATCTAAGTAAATCGTTCCATCACCATCAAACTTCATTTGGACGACATCCGCTAAATCTACAACGCCTGAAAATGTTGATAAAGGAATATCCACACTGACCCATT
>CAYTVR010000038.1:2919-29038 GCA_964441245.1 uncultured Saprospiraceae bacterium
GGAAATAAATGTTATCTAAGTAAATGGTTCCATCACCATCAAACTTCATTTGGATGACATCCGCTAAATCTATGACACTTGAAAATGTTGATAAAGGAATATCCACACTGACCCATTGTCCAGTAGTTACTCCAAAAGCATGTGGTGTTTCGACAGGACCAGAGCTAATAAGGAATCCATTAAATCCTGTTGAGTTTGCCGTCCAATAATCGACATGTAGAAAATCCATTCCAGATACATCTAAAGGATTTGCAAACTGAGTTCCTTGGTAATTTAGATTCCCATATCTTAAGGTATTGTTTCCGGCAATATCCACTTGTGTGACTATTGTACCTTGTCCCCAATTAGGATTAAAATCGGTATCTGCGACATTCGTGTAAGCATCACTAAAAACAGAAAGTACATCAGCAGGATCATGTATTGGATCTGGAGCAGCAGTCATCGGCTCTTCTATAATTGCCCCCTCACCGAAAGTAATGTTATCAAAGTAGATGATGTTATCCTGAGCACGTTCATTGAAATCTGGGAAAACTACGATTTGATCGTAAGGTTGTTCAGCATTTCCAATAAGCGAAGAAGCATCAAACGTCAACTCTTCCCATTGATTGGTAAGCGTATTTGCTACCTTTATTTCGGGTAGTGCACCACCCGCTGCATTTACGAATTTGATACCTACGTCGCTAATGACCGATTTCCAAACCATGATTTTGATGGTGCTGTTAGAAGCATCAATGGTGAAAGTACCAATGTCAGCGCCGTGCATAGTTTCACATCCAGCGAAAGGCTGGCCTGTTTGAAGTGCAGTAAACTTAGCTACAGTAGCAGAAGTGTTTCCACCAGACGGATCAGGATTGGCAATGATTTCAACAAGAGGATTGGTGTCATTTTCAAAGACGGTCCAAGTCCAATCGGCCCCGTTGCCGCCTGCTTCAAAATCTATTGGAGCATTTTGGGCGAAAGCCGGAACCATCATAAAGGTACAGGCTAGAAGTAATAGAATTTTTTTCATAATTTAATTTTTGGTTTATATAAAATGAATAAATAGTTTAATACATTGATAATTAATAGAATACTTGTTTTTGTTGGAATGACATATTTTAGAATATTGTCAACTTGCTTAATAAGTGCTTTTTGATCTAAATTTGGGGTTTTCATATTTATCCCATAATCCCCATTTTGTACCGGCTTCTCCTTCCTGATTAATTTTCCAAGATTCGTCAAAAGAAGAGAAATAGAACAAGTCAATTTTTTTAGCTTTTGTCCATTTTTGAATATTTATAAAATACTTCATTGCATTTTCAGGTGAAGGTTTGGCTGCCATTACCTCCTTTCCAGAACTTGGCCATCCCGTTTCTGTGATGATTACTTTTTTACCTTTGGCTGCTTCTTTTGTCAACTCATACATGTGTTGTATATAGGACAAGGCATGATCATTATCTGCCCCTTCCCAAAATGGATAACAATTGATCAAAATCAGATCACATGCATTGACTAGTGCAGGTTTTTCAACAAAATGATAATAGGCATCCACATAAGCTACTGGGATATGTCTGGGGAGTAAAGATCTGACTCGCTGAATATATTCGATTAATTTCTCTTCAGACATTTCATTTCTTAACAATACTTCATTACCAATGGTTGCGATATCCACCAAATCAGTTTCAGCCAATTTTGCCAGTGCCTTAATTTCTCTTTCATTCTGAACATGGTCGGAACTGATCCATACACCTACCATTGTTTTCAAACCTTTTTCTTTCGCAATTTCAGGAATCAATTCATTACCATTGGAGCAAGAGAAAGATCGTATCCATTTGGTATGTGGCATAATAATTTCCATCCGACGACGAATTTGTGATGCGGACAATACATCACCTATTTTTTGACCTTCCCCATAAGGACTAAAACATAATCCATGCAGTCCTTTATCAAGTGTTTTAGAAAATAATGTAGTGATCTCTTCAGTTGATTGACCATTAAAATCCTCTCCGATATTTGTCTTCAAATCAATTCCCTTTTCTTTCAAGAAGTTCAACTTGCCGGGTAAGTAAGCTGATGAACCTTTTTTGGCTTCTTTTTTTTCATTGATTGCTGCTCGAATTTCACCTGCCTTTTCTTCAGTTATATCGTAACCACGCATCACGAGTATCGCCAAAATGGTTCCCGCCATGGGGAAAAAACAGAAGAATGCATGTAATCCATCTACAGCTCCTTGTTGATCTACAGTCGCTAGTTCAGGTTTAAATCCGACAAAGGCAATGATGAATCCGCTCAGTCCTCCTGCAATGGCAAAACCAACTTTTACCATCCACCAATAAATAGCTCCAAAGATACCTTCTCTTCTAAGTCCAGTGTTCAGTTCATCAATATCTATAACATCAGCGGTCATAGACATCATAATCGTAAATAAACTTCCGATACCAAAGGAGAAAAAAGGCAAGGCGAAAATGTACATCCAAGGTTTGCCTGGAACAAATAGAAACCATAACATGATATAGCCTATTATGGAGATGCACTGAGAAGTAATAAATGCCTTTTTCTTGCCCCATAATTTCGACATTTTTGCTACCAATGGAATGACAATAAATGTGGTACCTAAGGCACCTAGAGATCCAAATAATACGACCCAAACTCCTGCATCTCCTGCATTGCCATTAAATAATTTGTAAACAATTACAAAAAAAGTAAGCGAAGCAACCGTATTGAAAGCATTAAAAATTAAAAAAGTAGCGATACATAATTTCCGAAATGGCTTCAACTTAAATGCTTGAACGAAACCATTGAAAATTTCCTTTAAGCTGCTACCAATATTGGATGCATTAAGTGGTAAATAATCTTTATCTACTGTCGATTCACTTTTGATAAATAGGGCTGGAACAATGGCACAAATAGCGCATGGAATCCCTACCCAAAGGGCCAATCTCCTAGTGGCGACTTCTGCTGAGGGAAACCAATTGGGATCGTACATGATTATCCAAAACCAAGGAGCAATCACCCATGCCCATTGTCCGATCCATTGAGCGATGGCCATGATATTGGTTCGCTCATGGAAATCATCAGTCATTTCATATCCCATAGCCACGTAGGGTACACTGAAAATAGTTAGACCAAGATAAAACACAATGGACCAACCAAAGAAATACCAAAAGTTATATTCGAGAGAATTCTCTTTGTAAAGTTGCCACATAAAAATATAGGCAATCCCCATTAGAATGCCGCCAATAAATACATATTGTCTCCGCCTTCCCCATTTTGACCTAGTGTTATCAGAAATGAATCCCATGATAGGATCCGTAATGGAGTCGAAGATTCTTGGTGCGAAAAATATTAATCCCCACATCCAACCTGGGAAGCCTAAGTCCTGAACTAAAACGACCATGAATATTCCGAGTATGGCCGGAAACATCTGGTTGGCAAACATGCCTACGCCAAAGGCAATTTTTTGACCCATGGGTATTTTGTTGGTGCTTTCTGTTGTTTTACTCATTGTTTTGGTTTCGTTTGTTGATCAATATGGTTTGGATTGCTTGATTGCTGATCCTTATGTTGGTAGATTTTTCATTGAGAGAAAGAAGAATACTTTTCTCTTCTTTATTGGGATTAAAAATAACGACTGCAATGCTTCCATCAGGGTTTTGAGCAGCAGTGACTTGTAGACTATCATCAGAATTTTCAAATCCAATTCTTGTCGCTCCAGGTCGAATGTATTTACTAAAGTGAACCATGACATAATAAAGTGGTGTAAAATAAACTTCATCTTTAACTGGATCTACAATTACTGGAGCAACACACCAATTCTTAAACCAGTTAGGACCACCTTGGGTATCCAAAACCATGTTCCAATCGATCCAACCATCTACCCAATTGTTGAGACAACCAATGATGTCGCGTGCATAGCGATTGACAGGAGCATATTTTGGATGTAAATGTTTATCCTTTTCTGGCGCCCAATCCCATCCCCAATCTGTTGCCTCTTTGCGCCAGTACCATTGATCATCCTGCCATTTTGGAACTTCAGAATCTACACAAGCTTCCGATTGAATCAAATGTTGACCAGGTGTTTTTTGATGTGCATATTGTAATGCTTCTGGGAAAACATCAAAGGTACTCGCATACCAATGAATGGCTGTACCATCATAATATTTGGCGGTTGCTTCGTTTTTATACATCTCATCTACCCAGTGTTTTAAGTGTTCTCTATTTTGGTCATAGCCTAAAATTTTCACTTCTCCTTTTCCATCTTTTTCCAATTGAGGTCCTAAATGGTTTTGAACAAACTGCGTCATTTCTTCTGCTGTATAATGCATGCTTTCCCAGTTGTTATCATTACCAAGAGGTTCATTTTCTACGGTAATACCCCAAATGTCAATTCCTTCAGCTTTGTAAGCATCGATATATTTTGAAAAAAATAAAGCCCAAGTATCATAATATTCTGGTAATAATTTACCTCCGCGCCAATCCTTATTGTCTTTCATCCAAGGTGGTGCCGTCCAAGGAGAAGACAATATTTTAAATCCTTCTTTTGAAGTCGCCAAGGCATCCTTGATCATGGGAATAATATCCTCTTGATCTTCTTTTACAGAAAAACTATTTAATGCTTTGTCGTCTTCGACTGGCGCATAAGAATATTGGTTTAATGAAAAATCACAGGAGTTCATGTGTGTACGTGTGAGAGAATATTTTGCACCGCTTTCACCGAAATAGGCTTCTATGATTTTGTCTCGATTGGCTTTGCTCAATCGATTTAAAAGAGAGGCGGAAGCTTCCGTAAAAGAACCACCAAAACCTGTGATGGTTTGGAATTTTTCTTCAGGTATTATTTTGATGTTTTTTGCCTCCTTGCTAGGATTAAATTCCTTGATGTGTTGAAATTTATTTCCACTCAACGAAGTTTCAAAAACTTGAAGCTCTAATTGCTTAGAGGAAGGAGAGCATGCACTAAACAGTATGCTTAGAGAAATGATGGCCCATGATTTTGTAGATAATCGCATGTTAAAATATTTTATTTCATCAATATTCCTTTTTTGCTTGGAGGGAGTAATACGTCTTTGAATAGTTGATCTTGATTTCCATCAAAAGTTTTAGAAATAGAATATCCATCTCTAGTCAATCCTTTAAAAACACCTTGATCCACCATTTTCCATAAAGGATATTTCGCTTTTCCTTTGATGTCAAAAAGGCCAAAATGATTTTCTGAACCACCTGGGTTTTGTGCATCTTTCCACGTTTCATCAAAAGCTTCAAAATAAAAGCAAGCTATTTTTTCTTCGTTTGTCCAATCTCTCATGAGTTGATAATACAAGCCTGATTTATATTCATCGGACGCTTTTGAACCCTCTGATCCATAGAGGCTATTGGAGACCGTTGCCCAACCCGTTTCACCAATGTGAATGTCTTTGTTGAGTCCTAATTTTTTGATATAATTCGCGGTGTTTCGATATTGTATTTTAGCATAATCTCTTGCCCGTTCCATAGCGGCCTTGATTTTTTCCTTATCGGAAAAACTTTCTTCAGATTCCTCAATCCCCCAAAAATAAGGATTGTAATGTGTGTCATGCATGGGGTAGGTGTGAAGAGAAACGAAATCAACAGCAGCAATTAATTTGGTTAAATCTTCCGTATGATAAACTTCTTCTCCACCGCCCCAAGAGGCAAAATTATCAGAACTTGTAATCCAAATATCTTTAGACAATTGGTTGCTTCGTTTTAAGTCTTGTAAATAATACACCCATTTCAAAATGACTTTAGCTTGTACATAATAACTAGTTGCCCATTTGACCATCGCTTCATTTCCAACTGCTATGATTTTTACAATATCAGGATATTGATTGGCCATATCCACGGCACGTTGAATCTCCGCCGTATTTTCTTCTTCACTTTCTTTATCGTGATTAACCGGTTGATCAGTCCATGCATTTTTACAATTAATCCATGCACCCAACATCACATACATTTCAAAATTTGGATCTTCTTTTTTTAGTTCATCTATTGCTTGTAATAAATTAGCAGCTTGAGCCAAATGTGTATTATACGTTCGTAGGATTTTTATTTTCATCGCCGAGAGGATTTTCATATCGTCCTTCAATTGAGCGATGGTTGGTTGTATATCACGGCTATTACTTCGATACCCTCCATAGGATATCGCTAAATAATTGGGATTGCCTAAAATCTCTTTTGCGGTCATGTTTTTCTTAATGACTGATGACTGTTTGGTGTCCTTGGATTGCTCCGTATTGCAGGAAACACTTAGTAATAAAGCGATCACCACAATCAATGTTTTCCATACTGTTCTTTGCATATTACTTTAATTGACTTTCATTAATATGAATCACGATGCGTTCAATGTCACCGGTTCTTTTAAAGACTTTTTGACTGTTCTCTAAATCCAGACAAAACGTTTCTAAATGAGTAGAACTTTGGTCTTTATGAATCAATTCTATTTTATGTTCCGATGCAATTTTGTAAATAATCGGCACCTGACAATAGGTAAAACAAAGGGAATCTTTTTCTAATGGTATTTGCTGATGTGCTAGATGAGTATCAACATATTCGAAGGTATTGGACGCCGTTAGGAATTCATTTTTTTGCAATAGACTAGGCTTGAAATACAATTGACCATTTTCAATAAAGACACCTAGTTCTCCAAATCGACAAAGGATATCTTCTTTTACTTGTCCGGTCATCCCTGGTTGTTGAGCACCTTTCCCAGCAGGCGTATGCGAGTAAGGATCGGTCGGAAAAGCGCCATAAAGCGAAGGTGATTTATGCACGCCGATACCTGCTGTGATTTCATAATAATGTTCCAATAACCTACCAATAGTTTCTTCAGATGCTTTTTCTTTGATGGCTTTTAAACAGCATTCTTGAACGGCTAATCGCAACTTAGAAACCATGTGCCAATAGATGGAACCCAAACCTTCATAACCATAAAAAGTACCTGACCTTCCGGTAAATGCTTTATGATTGAATACTTTTTCAAAGGTTTTCAAAGTATGTGCTTTATCTTTTTCTACAAGCTTTGCATATTTTGTTAAGTAAAGATCATTCAAAGTAGTTTCAAGGTCCTTGGCGTTAGTGAAATTGCCATTAAAATGATATTTACCATTGATGTCTTTTTCAATAATTTGAACATTGCCATCATCGAGCAATTGAGTCAACAAGGCTGATTCATGGACTGCGGCTTCAGGAATGATATTTTTTTCGTTAAAGCGCGGTAGATTTTTATTTGGATAAAGAATATAACTATATTGATCTGCTCTAAATAAGGCACTGTTTTTTAAAGCATCTAATACACTCAATGCTTCTGTAGAAGATAAATATCCTGAGCTCAGTACGGCTACTTGACCTTCCAACATTTCACTTAAATAACTGATCGAAATCTGATCTTCACTTTCAACAGTCATTAGGTTGTAAGCATGATATAATTGATCTGGTTTTTTATTCGCTGCAATGGTATGGTCAATAAATTGTAGGCTATGATTAATAAAGTTGTTAAAATGTTCAAGGCTGATCGTTTCTTTCTTTCCAGAAAAACCATTTTTGTAAATATCCCATCTGTAATCACTGCTGGCTTGTCCTAAAGCATCCATGACTGATTTCCGATCTTCGTCATTTATTTTTTGAGTCAATAAATGTTGATGTTGTTCAAAGGCTTTGAACATGGCTTGGCATAAGTCATTCAATTCTTTAGAAATGTTCACTTCTTGAATAGAAGCCTTGTTCAAAAGTTTTTTAAAGAAGGTTAGAAAACGTCTTAAGTAATATAAAGTAACCATTGAGACCCCATTCCCTACAAGTGCATTGTTAGCATCATTCCATTCAGGACGTTGGGTATTCATCCAGATACCACCTTCTGGAATAAAATTAGATAGTTTAGCTAAGAGAGTCGCTAATATTTTTTCAATAAAATTGATCTGATAAATTTTATTGTTTTTATTTTTTATTAAAGCACCATCTGCACCTAATATTTTTCTCAACTCTCGAACTTCTAGATCTAAACCATGATCAAAGTCGATTGTATCTTTTGGATTTTTAAGCAGATCAGCATAAACCTTTATTTTATAAGGAACATTGGCATACACAAAGATGTCTTGATCGTAATATTGTTCTAGTTTTCCTGGCGCATAATTTTCAATGAATTCTAAAAATTTCAATAAATAAATAATCTGATGATCTCCCCAATATCCGATGTAAGACCAAGGATCATCTGGCTCAATACTTTCCCAGTCAAAACCATCTTTGGTCACTCGATAAGGATTGTAGCCATCGAAGGTTGTTGCATTTAAAAATTTATGAATCATACTTTCCATAAACTCGGGGTAGGAGTGAGCTAGTGCCTCCCAGTTTTGAAAAATATCTCTCCAGTTGCCTTGATAGTCTAGTATTTTTGAACCATCATTTTCATTGTGAGTATTGATAGAAAATTTATTCCAAGGTCTGCTTGGATCTCCATGTCTTCTACTAAATTTTAAAGGCATATATTCGGCACACAGTCGCTTAAAATCGACATCCTCCATTTGCTGGGCCAACTCTTGAAGTTGAGTCAGTGTAAATAGCTCGGGGAGCGCTTGAATTTTACTTTGGATTTTTTTAAAGACGATATGATTCGCTTTCGCTAAATACTTACTAAAGTCTGATTTTTCGATTTGATAATTAAAATCAAAAATACCACCTCGCATAATATTGAATAAGGTGTTGGCAAAGTGTCTAGTATTTTGAAAATGATCTGAGGTCAATTGTAGTCCGTCTGCCGCAGCGTTCAATTCGATTAATCGTTTGGTGCCAGCAGCAATATCTTCCTCTAAAAGTTGATCTAAATTTTTAGCGGATTTTATCGTTTCCGAAATTTTGGCGATAGCCGAATGATTTTGATTTACATTGGCGACGATCTTCCATTCCTTTTTTGAACGAGATGATAACACGACATTTTCATGAATGAAATAAGCTCCTTTTTCAGCCTTGATATCTTCTTCTCCTTGAATAGTTTTTCTTTTTCTAAAAGCATTTAATTGTAAAGAGGAAAGTAAATACTTTGGATTTTTAAAACCACAAGACCAAACAATATTGGCTTTTAAAGCTTCGCTTGGTTCAGCTTTGTCGACTATAATTGCACTGAGTGCGAATATTCCTAAACCTGTCGATTGATCTAATTCGCTTCTTTTATAAGCGTCTACTAAGTTGCTATAATTGTTTTGTAAATCACTTTCAATTCCGTAGGGTAAAACATTTTGTAGCCCATCTAATACGGATATTTGTACCTCCTCATTGGCATTGTTAATCAAAGTTGATTTTTTTACAAATCCAAAAACGTTACTCGAATTCCATTGATAGCGGAAGGTCAAATTTAAATCATGATTCTCTTCTTCAAAAAGAACTTTATTACCATATACATTTTTATAAAGATTTCTTGTAATGTGATATCGACCTTCATAGCGATCTGAAAAGGGTTCCCAAGTATGCACTTGATCTGGTTTTTGAACCAATAGAATCGTTTTGCTTCCAGTGATTTCAGCAAACTCGGTCAGTTTATCATCTGTATAATAAGGGAACAAAGCATACTGTGCATTTTTTCGCCCAGCGCTCAATCCACCATTACTGGAAATAAACATCCAATGATTAGAATCACTGACCAGACTCATAAAGAAGGGACGCATTAAATCATTGTTGGAGATTTTATAGAAGTGCTCTCCTTGAATTGATATAAGATTTAATTCAACGGTTTTTGCGGTGATGGTATGTTCCATTATTTTTTATTGAAAAAGGATAGTAAATAAAATTGTCCTTTAAACTAAGTAAGTAATGTATTGAGTCGTATTGATTTTAAGATCGGTTTAATCTTGTTTTCTATAAAAAAGAAGAAGCAAGATTAAGATGGCTGATCAAATAAGATGGATTTGATCAGCCATTTATTTTATTCTGAAAAACTATATACTCTTACATAATCCACCTTCATGGTTTGTGGAAACACGGTATTCTCATTTGGAGATCCTACGAAATTTCCTCCTACCGCAAGATTTAGAATAATGAAAAAAGGATGATCAAAGACCCATTCACCTGCTACATCTTTTGGTGTTATTTGGTTATACAAAACATCATCCACGTAGTAGTTGATATATTCTGGTCCCCACTCAATCCCGAATATGTGAAAATCTGTATCAAATCGATCATTCTCTAAATTGTAAATTTTGCCTTCAGATTGACCACCAGAATAACCTGGGCCGTGTACACTGCCGAGTAGGGTGGTGGGATCTTGTCCGCGATATTCCATGATGTCAATTTCACCACATTGTGGCCAACTCACTTCACTAATATCATTGCCCAATAACCAGAATGCAGGCCACATACCTTGTCCCCAAGGCAGCTGTATCCGAGCTTCAAATCGTCCATACTTTTGCTCTACCTTTCCTTTGGTCGTAATCCGCGAAGAAGTATAAGCAGACCCCATGAATGATTCTTCATGTGCAGTGATATGCAACATACCTCCTTCGACTTTGATGTTTTCAGAACGACCGGTATAATACTGTAGCTCATTATTGCCCCAGCCATTATTTCCTGTTCCCATTTCAGTATTCCAAGAAGCAGCATTGATAGCCCCATCAGTATTAAAATCATCTTCAAAGGTGATAGTCGTGAAATTAGTCACGGTTTGGGTCTCATCTTTATTACAGCTCATGCATAAGAGCAGTAAGACCATTGATAAAATAATGTTGGTATGAGATCTATATATTTTTAAAAAAAATGATGTTCGCATTTTATTATTTTTTATTGGCTAAGAATTATTGTTTGTAGAAATAAACATTGTCAACATAAATCGTCCCACCACCACTAGGTAAGCCTGAGAGAATATATTGTGCCATGTGTACAGAGCTGGCCAATCCTGTGAAATCTGAAAGTGGGATATCATATGACACCCATTGTCCTTGCGTTGGATTTTCAAAGACCAATTCATGTTCTGTATCATCACCTCCATCGAATGCTCCATTAGGACCAAAGTCTACTAACTTTATTCTAAAAGTGGTCATATTGGGTGTCCATATATCAATACGGAAGTGAGTCATAGAGGAAGCATCAATTACATTTCCACCTACGGTTTCAACACCAACAAAATCAAGGTCTGTATATTTTTTGGTATCATTTCCTTGAACTTGGATATCCTCTAAAGTTGCTGCCGACCATTCTGTTCTCCAGGTATCAACAGTGACATTGGTATATTCGTCACTAAATAAAGAAATGACATCAGCTGCATTTTGCGAAGGTGCTGGGGCTGCTGCTGTTGGTTCAGTGCCACCACTGCCGCCCATTTTATAGAAGTAGATATTGTCCAAATAGATATCGCCATCTCCATCAAATTTAAACTGAATCAAATCTGCTAGATCCACAGGTGAAAAATCTCCCAGAGGAATATCTACACTAGCCCAACCGGAGGTAGGTACAGACAATGCTTTTGCGGTTTCAACTGGACCATTACTAATGATAAATGCATTCAAAGCCGAAGAATTAGCCGTCCAATAATCAATGTGTAAAAATTCCATATCACTGACATCTTGGCTATTATCTAATTCCAAACCTTGAAAGTTCAATCCTCCGTAACGTAAGGTATTATTACCTGCTATGCTAACTTCTGAAACTTGAGTGGCTTGTCCCCAACCTGGATTTAAATTTGATCCAAGGTTATCGTAGGCATCACTGAAAATAGAAACCACATTTGCTGCATCTTCCATTGGTGTTGGTGCAGCTGTAGTTGGTTCCATACCAACACTACCGCCCGTTTTATAGAAATAAATATTATCAAGATAGATGTCACCACTTCCATCAAATTTAAACTGAATTAAATCCGCCAGATCCACAGGTGAAAAATCTCCTAAAGGTATATCTATACTTGCCCAACCTGAGGTAGGTACAGACAATGCTTTTGCGGTTTCGACTGGACCATTACTAATCAAAAACGCATTCAAAGCGGTAGAATTTTCTGTCCAATAATCAATATGTAAAAACTCCATTGTACTGACATCTTGACTATTATCTAATTCCAAACCTTGAAAGTTCAATCCGCCATAACGTAAGGTATTATTACCTGCGATGTTAACTTCTGAAACTTGAGTAGCTTGTCCCCAACCAGGATTTAAATTTGATCCAAGGTTGTCGTAGGCATCACTGAAAATAGAAATAACATCTGCTGAATTTTGCATGGGAGCAGGAGCAGCCATGGTCGGACCGCTAGGACCAGTCATTCCTCCATCATTATAAAAATAGATGTTGTCTAGATAAGCACTAGTTATGGTAGCATCAGTGACAAAAATAATTTGCGCAAGATTGTTGCGACTAGATAGTCCTGCCAAATCAGAAAGAGGAATATCCAAGCTATACCATTCGCCATTGGTTAGAGCACCATTATTGAGTGTGATTTCACCTGATGAATCATCGGCAGTTCCGAGTTGATTATCTGAACCTGCATCTACCACTCTTACGGTAAAAAAGTCTCCAGCTTCGACCGCTTCTCTGGCTTGTACATCTAAATGAAAATGAGTCATTGCAGCAGCATTGATGGTAGGAGCATCAACAGCGAACTGAATACCGACAAAGTTTAATTCTGTGTAAGCAATCAAATTGTCCCCACCAATATTGATATCGTTTTGTCCGAGTGTTGTTTGGAATGGTGCCCAATATCCATTGTAATAATCTACAGGTTCATTGGTGTAAGCATCAGAAAAAATAGAAATAACATCGTTAGGATCTTGTGTCGGAACTGGTGCGGTATCAAATGCACCTGAGACGGAAACTCTAGCAGAGCCTTTTGCATCAATCCCATTTAAGGTAGCGGTGATTACAGCATTTCCTGTACTGACGGCAGTGATCACCCCTTGCTCATTTACAGTAGCTATATCAGGATCAGAAGAAGTAAATTCAAAATAACTTGGAGCTACATTGATCGTTTGATCCAAACCATTTCCTAGATTAAGCGTTTGCTGTAAATTAGCAATAGTCGTAGTGACACCGATGAAAGTTGGAATCGCCAAATCTTGACCTTCTAAAATTGATGGTCTTGGTTGTGCTATCGTTCCTAATTTTTCAAATTGTAATTCATCAATCCAAAAAGTATATCCTTCCCCATCTTCAGGGCCTTCAGCATACCAAAATAAACCTCTTTCTTGAGTCAATCTAGAAGGATCAGGAATAGCAATAGTATACTGTCTCCAATTGGTGGTTAGTTCCAAGTTGTTTAAGGTAACTAGATATTTATTTTCTCTAAAATCTTGTCCAAAACCAATCTCGTTGATGGTTCCAGTTGTTGTGGCTTTCGCCCAAAAAGTAAGGGCATCAAAATCAGACAGGTCACGTCCACCATAATCTGGGAATATCGCTCCAGCATAAGCTCCGTTCGGATCGCCTACATTAGGTACATCAAAACGCATGGCAGATGTTCCTTTATATTTGTTTTCGTCATCGACTGTAAAAGCTTCAAAAAAAGATCCGCCAAAAGGTAAATACTCTAATCCTGCGCTGAATCCGTCAATATATACTAGACCATTTTTGGGGAAAGTAGCGATTTCGGCATCATCCGATCTGTCTCTTTTACAGTTACTAAAAAGTAATACTAATCCTAAAATGAATAGGAAATTTGGTTTTAAAAATTTATTGTTTTTCATGTTATATCTTATTTACCGATGTTGATGTGGATATAAGTTCTAAGCTCCCATTCTGATCCGTTACCGAAACCTTCTGGGCTAAGAATTGGTTCTGTAGCAAATTCATTAGCTACTTGATTGGGCAGATAACGTGGTGAATATTTATCTAAAGAACGCCACGTTCCGCGTATCCCCATTTGAGTGCTGGGTAACAAAAACCAGTCTGGTTTACTCAAAGTAGTGGATAAATCTAACATTATTTGCACTGGATAGGTGAGATTGAAATCACGATGATAATCAAAAGGTCCCCAGTCATTAATTTTTAAGTGAGAAGTTAATTTTAGTTTTTTATAAATCGCTCTCAAATCCATGGCATAACGTTCAATTAATCTATCGTCGCTACCATTTGCCTGAGCATTACCAACTAGGACATTTGCAATGACTCCAAAATCTTTATTTATTTTCGAGACGACTCGAATATTCGATTCCCATAAGTCTTGTGCAGGTGCAGATTGAGGAAATGCAAAAGAGGTTCGATTGCCTAAAAAACCGATAGCGGCATCTTGTGTGGTCGGTAAATGGCGATAAACAAAACCAGCGCTGACCGCAAATTTGGCATCTTCCATCCGGTCATTGTCCCATTCATACATCCAAGTACCTGGAGTCGGGTCAAAGGTAATCAGTAATTCTCCTGCGACTGTTTCTCTATTGGATCTTACCGCAAATGGATCAGACTGAATATTTCTAAGTCGACCGGGGCCGACAATATCTCCAGGAACGGGATCAACAAGAGGTTTTTGCCATAAAAAGTTAGGAGCGATTTGTATATCTCCAACAGAAAAGGTAAATCCAGTTAAGAAGTTATTTTGATTTCCGCTGCCACTATCTTTCAATCTCCATCCAGTAAAAGTACGTGTTCCATCTGCTCCACCATTGGCAACAAGCCCCATTACTGCACCTTGTGCATACCAATTAAATGCTCCTTTTGAAAATTTAATTTTTGCTTTTCCACCCCAATTATCAGAAGACTTTATTTCATCTTCATATACCTTGTAATCTCCTGGTTCACCTTCAATGATTTGGAAGTCTCTACCATTCAATGGCTGTCCTCCCCAGATTCCTCCGACTTCAACTTCCACAGGGCCTATTTTTCGTTCTACATGAATGGTCGCTCTTCGAGTTTTTGGAAGTGGTACGGCGATAGAAGTAACCGCTTCACCAACATCATCAATATCTTCATGATAGACACCTGTTACTTTAAAGTGTTTAATTTCTCGACTATATTTTAGGAGTACTGCAGGATTCGCTCCCCACCACAGTTGAGGACCAAAAGCAGCTTTTAATCCTTTAAATTTTTTCTTTCCATCTATTTCTATTCCAAGTATTTCTCCATTATATAAGTCGAGGTTAGGACCATAGTTGGCTTCTGGATATAATCCAAAAAAGTCACCTTCATAACCCCAGTGATAATGGCCTGTTCTATAAAATCCTCTTAAATCAAAACCCTTAGCATTCCAATCAAACTCAGCATTGTAAAGTCTTAAGTTTCCATCAGTTCTATTATTTACTACATCGTCTGTAACATTACTATTACGAACTATATTTTCATAAAAAATTTCATCAATGGGATTACTGGCAACATTACCCACTAGATTGAAATTGACACTAGCCCTCATGTTCGGAGAAGGATTGGCCTCTATTCCAAAAAATAAAGACTGCATATGATCAAATCCTAATTCATTTGGAAAGACAGGATTATCAGGATCGGCTTCATCAGGAGTTGTGATCAGACTTCCACCTGTATTGTAGGTTTCAAATTCTGCTCTAAAGTTACTCAGGCTTATTTTCTTTTTGCTTTCTAAAGCAGCTTTATCTCCTCGTGCTCTGAGCACTGCATCCATGATCTGGATATTGTTAAAATAAGTATTGACCGTCGCAGCTGTGGTTCCTTCAAGATATGGATTCAATAAATGTGCTTCTTTTAAAGCGTAGTAAGCCGCTCTTGGATAAAGTGTATATAAACCTCTTTCATTGGTCGGTCCTTTCGCACAAATCCCAAACCACTCTTCATTCATATTGTTTTCCCCTGGAATCAAATCTCTGGGGTAACCGCCATTGGCCCATGAAGCATTATTATCATGCAGATCTGCATTTTTTCTATCATCAAATCCAAACTTCCACCAACCATCACTAAACTGAAAGGTAAAACCACCAATAGAATTACCAACTTTTCCAACTCCAGCTGCATTCTCATAAATCTCTTTCCAGTTGCCCAGCATATAATAAGCTTGGGACGCTTGATCTTCTGCATTGTTTTTCGCACTGTAAGCATCTGCTCCAAACTCCGTAAACATGACTGGTTTATTCAGCTTCTCTTTTACCACTTGAAACATATCAGTGAAAGAAACACCTCGATAGGTATTGGTACCATATATGTCTACGTCTTTACATTCTTCAGCTATAATATCAATAAATAACACATCTCCATTACACAAAGCTACCGGATGAGAGGAATCAATAGCTTTCATGGCTAGAGCAGCTTTATTCATCAATTTATACATAGGTCTTCCCCTCGATTCTCCAATGAATGCCTTTTTCTTGTCATCATCAGGGAAATCCTCGGTTTCAGATCCTTGCCAGAAAAGACCATAGTTATTCTCATTTCCCAATAGATACATCAATAATCCTGGGGTATCTTTATATTCTTTCGCAAGTTGTTTGACTTCTTGCATCAAAAACTTTTTCGTTTTTGCTTCATCATATAAGGTAATTGGAGTCCAAACGCCATCTAATAGTAGTCCATATCTACCAAAAGAGTGGTTAAGCATGGTATAAATGCCATAATTTTCGTAGATGTATCTAATCCATTTGGCGGGAACACCTGTGTATTGTCTAATGACATTCACATTCATGTTTTTCAAAAGTGCCATTTCCGCATCTAATGCGGCTTTAATAATATCATCGGATTTTTTCCAAAATTCAGCATTGACGGCATTTGTTCCAATAGGGATATAGTCCCAATTCATACCATTAATAATAAATTCTTTTCCATCCACCATCAGTGTGTGTCCGTTTTTATCATTGACAACGGATACCTGATTGGATTGAGCAAATGCAGAAGTCGTAAATAGGAAAAGGAGGAGCTTAAGTAAGATTTTTTTCATAATGATTGGATGTTTTGGTTCACCTGTATTTTTTGAAGAGGTACGAGGCGGATATATTTGGTATTGAAAAAAGTACTTATGTGTTTAGGTGTGCCTAAATATAAGGTGTGTGTAACAAAATATTCAAGAAAATGTTTTTTAAAAACCCTTCAAATATTTCATCATTATTTTGAAATAGTACTACAAATTTTGTGTAATTTCGTTTAAACCATTGATAATTAGGACTTTTGGTTATTTAAAAACTTGCACAAGCGTTATTTTCTATACAACATGAGGTACATTGTTATAATTCTTCTTTTTTCGGTGTTTTTCAGTAATTCAGCCTTAGCTTTTGAAGGGAAATACCCTATTCAGAACTTTACGCCCATGGATTATAAAGCTGGAATTCAAAATATTTACTTTGCTCAGAATAAGAATATGAGCTTATTTGTCGCCAATAATTTGGGAGTACTTTCGTACAATGGAAATGATTGGGAAGTACATTCTTTTCAATCATCGAAGAAAGAAAGATCCTTGGCATTTGATGAATTGACAAAGCGTTTATATGTGGGATCTCAAGGAGCCATTGGCTATTTTGAAGAGGATTGGGAATATGTCTCTTTGATGGAAAAAATTCCTTTGACCGCAAAAGATATGGATGAAGTCTGGGATGTTTATCTTTTAAATTCAAAGGTCTATTTTTGTACTTTTCAAGGCATCTATGTTTTTGATGGAGCCGCTATATCTGTTATAGAAGGTAGTTTTGATCGTTCTTTTTTGGTCAATGGAAAGTTGTTTACACAAAATGGACAAGGTAAACTCTTCGAAATAAAAGAGGATAAATTGGTGTCTGCACATTCACAAAACAATAATAACCAGATCATTGCAGGTATCATTCCACAAGACGAAGGCTTACTATTGATCTATAATTCTGGAGAAATCGAGTTTTCTACTTCTTTTGGTATCGTTCAACAGTATGATGATTTAATCAAGGTTTTACAAGGCAAATATATCAATCATGTTCTTCAACTTTCCGATAATCGTCTCGCTATTGCTACACAAACTGCGGGCATATTCCTCTACGACTTATCCAAAAATAGCATTGAAAATATTACGATTGAAGATGGTTTAGAAACCAATGCTTGTTTACGTTCTTTTCAAGACTATTCGGGAAATCTATGGGTAGGGATGCAAAATGGAATAGCCTTGATTGATATCAATTCTCCAGTTCGTTTTATCAATCAAGAAATTAATTTAAATGGAAGTGGTTACGAAGCATTTGAAATGGAGGAAGGGACTTACTACACCACTTCTAATGGTATTTATTTTTTGGCAAAAAATACAGATCAAAGCATATTTTTATCAGGTACAGAAGGTCCAGCTTATGGTTTACAAAAAATCATGGGACGACTTTATGCTGGACATCATACTGGATTATTTTTCTTAAGCGGAGGCAAAGCAAAGCGATTGGCTAATACGGAAGGTTTATGGCAAATAAAGCAATTAAGGTCCAAACCTGAATTTGTTATTGGAGGAACTTACAAGGGCTTGTATCTTTTTAAAATAGGAGCGGATATGATTTTAAAGCCTGTTGGTAAGATTAGTGGATTCAACGAAACAAGTCGTTTTTTTGAAGAAGATAAAAAAGGCCGCATCTGGGTTGGACAATTTTATAAAGGATTATATCAATTGAATTTGACCGCATCATTGGATCGCGCAGTGGTGAAAAAGGTTTCCGACGATTCAGATTTACCCATCAAAGAACAGATCATACTCAGTCGGATTGATAATGAAATTTATATCGCCACCAGAGCGGGTATTTATCAATTGGATCAATCAACAGATCAGATCGTGAAAGCGGAATTTTTTACGGAAGATGTCGGAGAACAACCCGTTTATTTATTGGTACAAGATCATAAAAAAAACATTCATGTTTTTGGCGAAAACTTGGTCGGATTTTATAAACAAATCAGTTTGTCTAATTACGCTTTTGTTCCGTCTTCCTTATTTCAATTTCATTATTCTTTTAATAATGACTTACTTCACGTTTCCGTAAATACTGCCAATGGTGTTCTGTTTAATGCGAACAAAGGATTTATCAATTATAAGCCAGAATTAGAAAATAGAGTGAGCGTGGAGTTTCCATTAATCATCAGCAAAGTTTATAGCGTGACCGAGGATAGTACCTTATATATTAAAAAACCATTTGAGGAGAAACCGAAGCAAAACGAAAGATTGCAAGTATCCTATCAAGCTAAAGATTTACAATTTGAAGTAGAGTCTTTTCATTTCAATGAAATGAACAAACAGCAGTTTCGGTATACGTTAAAAGGCTTTGATGATGAATATAGCGAATGGACGAATATGCCTTTAAAGGAATACACAAATCTGAAAGAAGGGGATTATGAATTTAAGGTGCAAACCAGAAATTATTTAGGGGAAACCCTTTCCAGCCAACCTTTATTACTAAGCATAAAACCACCATTTCACCGAAGTTTATTAGCCAAAATATTATACGTCATTTTAGGATTACTGACCCTGCTGTTTATATCCAAAAGACAAAAATATCGCTATGCTCAAGAAACGAAAAAAGTAGAAGAGACCAAACAAAAAGAATTGGCTATAAAACAAGAACAACTGCTAGAAGTAGAGCAACAAAAAACCCGAGAACTCAAGCAATTGGAAGAGGATAAAATGAAAGCAGAGATGCAACATCTCAATAGTTTGCTCACGGCCTCCACCATGAATCTTGTAGTGAAAAATGAATTCATGGAAAACATTAAAGAAAAACTGAAAGAAGTAAAGCGCAAAGGAAAAAATAAAGAAACCAAGGAAGCATTAGAACAATTAGTCAAAGAAATAGATATTACACTAAGACTGCAAGAAGATTGGGAACAGTTCGAACATCATTTTAATCAAGTGCAAGGAGATTTTTCCAATCGATTGACTTCTGAGTTTTCTGACCTAACGTCCAATGAGCAAAAACTTTGTGCCTTTTTACGACTTAATTTGAATACAAAAGACATCGCTAATTTGATGGGGATTTCTCATCGTGGAGTAGAGGTCGCTCGCTATCGCTTACGCAAAAAATTACAACTGGATAAAGGACAAAATCTATCGAAATTTATCTTGGCTTATTAATATTTGATGTATGCTACCTAATGATTTTTTGAATCATATTCTGTCTGTATAGATGTAGCAACGAAAAAAGGAGACGTCCACACAGACACGTAGCTTTCCGATTAAAGGCAAAAAGATTTAGTCCATTAGCAAAAATCATTTGTTAGCGTATTTATGATGAATTAAATTTTATAAAAAAGCTAACTTCTCGATAATAAGACTATTGATTTTAATTTCTGGCGTAGATTTTGGTCTAATAGTTTGTTTAGTTCCATCCTCCCTATAGCTTCCCGAATAATGATCTACACCTAACTTTTAATTTGAATTACATGGCCGCACCCGATACAAAAAAGCCTTGTAGTAAAGCACTTAAGCTGCTTCATACCTTTATTTTATGTTTGGCTATAAATGTAGTATATGCTCAAATTTATAGCGATTACCTAGGAGCAGGACATGATGTTGGAGTCATCACCACAGGATCAAGTGAAACTTCTCAAGACACTAGTGCTTTTACTATTTCAGGAACACAGTTGAAACCCGATTTAATTGGGGCTTCTCGTTTTTTAGCGCAGGCTTCTCTTGGCGCTTCTTATGAAGACATTGTCCATTTAAGCGATACTGGAATTGATGCTTGGTTGGACGAACAGTTTAGCCTTCCCGTTTTGTCTTTTGTCACTAGATATAATGAAATCTACAATGAGACTCAGGCTTTGATTACCAACGAAGGTCATTTCAATTATTATACCTCATTTGTTTTTTATGATTTTGTGTTTAAGCAACCAGATGTCTTACGACAAAAATTAGCTTTTGCACTTTCTCAGATTTTTGTGATCTCTCCTTATCATGGGACCAACTTGAGTGGAGAAAGTGAAAGTAATCTGACCTTCTATGATTTTTTATATCAAGGAGCATTTGGGAATTATAAAGATATATTGACCAATACGACCTTGAGCGTTCCAATGGGGAAATACCTCAGTCATTTTATGAATCAGAAGGCGGATTTTGTAGAAAAAACTTTTCCTGATGAAAATTATGCAAGGGAAATTATGCAATTGTTTTCTATCGGATTGCATCAGCTAAATCTGGATGGAACACCAATCCTCGATGCGACAGGAAATACCATTTCTACCTATGATATTAACAATATTGCTGAAATGGCTAAGATTTTTACAGGACTTGCTGCCGCTCAAATAACGGATGGCACAAGCAATGATAATTTTTTTAGAACGTATACGATAAATAAAAATATTCCTTTAAAAATGTTTGAAGATTTCCATGCCAAAGGAGAAAAAGAAATTTTACCAGGTGTAATTATTCCTGCGGGGCAAAGTGGGATGGAGGATATTTCTCAAACAATCAATATCCTTTTTAATCATCCCAACGTAGCACCTTTTATTAGTAAAAGATTAATTCAAAATTTAGTCAAATCTAATCCTACACCAGCTTACGTTAAAAGAGTCGCACTGACTTTTAATAATAATGGAAATGGAGTTAGAGGTGATTTAAAAGCTGTAGTTAAAGCGATTCTTTTGGATCCTGAAGCACGAGATTGTGAATGGATCAATGACCCGGATAATGGCAAATTGATTCAACCTTTAGAACGATTTACCACCTTGTTCAAAGCTTTTGATTTAGAAACACCATCTGGGAAAATATGGATAAATGACTATAGCGAATTTTATGAAACTACAGGACAATCCTTTTTTTCTTCCCCTTCTGTTTTTAATTTCTTTTCTCCTTTTTATGCGGAAGATAAATTTATCGCTCCAAAGAATTTGGTCTCTCCAGAATTCCAAATTTTAAATAGTGTAACGGCTATTTCTTATATCAATAAAATTGAATCAGCACTTAAATTCAGGCCCTTTAGAAATAGAACGAAAGTAAATGATACAGGAGTAAATTTGATATTTAACACCGAAGATGACCCGATACTTAATTTTTCAGACGAACTGAATTTATACAACGAAGAGGGGATCATTGCTTTGATAGAACGACTAGATTTGATTCTTTGTAGAGGTCAATTGTCATCAGGCACCAAAAATATCATTATCAACACCATTGAAGAAAACGAAAATAATATCGGTTCATACACAAGTAAAAATGCCTTGCACGATGTAATGTATTATATCATGATGTCACCAGATTATATTATTCAGAAGTAGACCTTTTGAAGAAAAAGAAAGAAAAATATGTTGAGTAAAAAACAAAGTAGAAGAGCTTTCTTAAATCGCTTGGGAGTAGGATGTGCCCATGTAGGAGCTACGACATTATTGTCGGGAATCACCAATATGGGATTACTCAATGCAGCAGTTGCAGCGAACAAGAGTTGGGTGAATCCTGCCAATAATTCTTATAAAGCTCTAGTTTGTATTCTCTTGTCGGGAGGCAATGATAGTTTTAATATGTTAGTTCCCCGAAGTCAGGATGCTTATGATGATTATGCCGCAAGTCGAACCAATATTGCTTTACCCAAAGCATCTTTGTTGCCAATTAATCCACTCAATTCTGATGGAAAAGAGTATGGCATTCATCCAAGTTTGACAAAGGTTCAACAATTATTCGAATCAGAAGAATTAGCCTTTGTTGCCAATATTGGGGCATTGGTTCAGCCAACTTCCATGAATGATTTCAATAGTGCTGTGAACTTACCATTTGGTTTGTTTTCTCATTCTGATCAAGTAACTCATTGGCAAACATCCATCCCTCAAGATCGAAGAGCATTAGGTTGGGGGGGAAGGTTAGGAGATATTTTGCATACCAATAATGCCAACCAAAATATATCAATGGGCATTTCCCTGAATGGAACCAATCTTTTTCAAAGAGGCAAAACGGTCCAGCCATATACTGCGAGTCTAAATAATAATGGTAGTACTTTAATCAGTGGTTCAACGAGCAATAATTTTTATAATGTACTAAAGCGTCAAACTTTAGATGATATCTTAGAACAAGATTATCAGAACACATTAGAAAAAGCTTATGCGAATGTGATTGCGGGGTCAAAGACGAATTCAATTGAATTTGATGCGGCCATTGCAAGTGGAACACCGATCACTATTCCTTTCGATACAGATGATAGTTTTTCTAAACGAATGTTGATGACTGCTCGAGTCATTGCTGCTCAAAATAGTTTGAACGTTACGAATCAAACTTTCTTTATTCAGTTATCAGGTTTTGACAATCATGATACAAATTTGGCTGATCATGCCAATCTGATGGCCAGATTAGACAAAGGATTGCATGACTTTTATTTGGCCTTAGAAGAGATCGGGATGAAAGACAATGTAACAACATTTACGATTTCTGATTTTGGTAGAAAACTCGTTTCTAACGGTGATGGAACTGATCACGCTTGGGGCGGAAATGTAATGGTGATGGGTGGAGCTGTAAATGGTAAAAAGATTTATGGCGAATATCCAGAATTATATTTAGGCGCTCCTTTGGATACTGGAGGTGGACGATTTATACCAACGACTTCTACAGATGAATATTTTTCGGAATTAGCTCTTTGGTTTGGAGCTTCCTCTTCAGATCTATCTTATGTTTTTCCCAATCTCCCCAATTTTTGGTCACCTAGTCAGGGGACTGCCCCGATAGGATTTATGAATTACTAACCTTCTTTGACAAATGCTATAAATAAAGAATTTGTCAAAGAACCATTATTAATAATATTGAATTTGAGATTAACATTTACATATAAAATATGGGCCTGTTGCTTTTTGCTCAGCTTTATTTCAATCAACTGGCTTTACGGACAATGTGAAGACAATAGCAATTATTGGGAAGAAAGTTGGAGGTCTTGCAATACCAGCATAACCCCCAACACCCTCCGAGGAAATGGACATTGGTTGTTGTATGAATTCGCAGAACCACAAGCCCTAAGTACTTCGCACATTTGGAATGCCAATCGAACAAACGAAAGTGGGATGGGAGCGAAGGAAGTTTTTGTCGATGTTTCTGTAGATGGAATCAATTGGATCGAAGTCAATGCTGAAGCATTTGTTTGGCCAAAAGGAACTGAGGCAATTGACTATAATGGATTTGAAGGACCTAATTTTGAATCCTTTGGTTTTATAAAGAAAGTACTATTTACTTTTAAAAATAATTATAATAATGCCAGCTGTGTTTCCGTAGCTGAAGTGAAATTTAATATTAACCCATCGGCTTGTTATGGAACAGAAGATGTTTGTGGCATCTGTGATGGTCCCGGATTAATCACTTATTATGAAGATGCAGATGGTGATGGTTTGGGAAATCCTAGAACAAGTACAGAAGCCTGTTCGCCGCCCAATGGTTATGTCGCCAATGCAGATGATGCTTGTGATTCCGGCTTAGATGGTTGGGCAGAGATGCAAGCACTGTTTACCGAAAATGGATGCATGGGATGTCATGGTAAAAATGGTGCAGGTGGTCTTGATTTGACTACTTACGAAGGGATAAGTGCAGGAGGGGTCAATTGTGGTGAATTTTTATTGAGCGGCACCCATTTGGTGGGAGCGATTACCATTCCTAATTATGATGCTTGCACTGCTCAGGTTTCTTTTCCACCGATGAATGATCGGGTTGGAGGAGCTTTAGACGAAGACGAAATTGCTATGATTCAAGCATGGGTGGATGCTGGTGCTCCTTTTGATTGTAACTGTCCTTCAGGTAGTCCGGATATGGATAATGATGGAGTTTGTGATGCTTCAGATGATTGTCCTGGTTTTGATGATCAATTGATTGGTACACCTTGTGACGATGGTTCAGCTTGTACCATAAATGATATCTACACTTCTGCTTGTTTGTGCATAGGAATGACGGTTGCTGATGCTGATTTTGATGGCATTTGTGATAGCCTTGATTTATCTCCGTTGAATCCTTGTACAGCAGATGGAATATTAGGATTGCCAGAGCCTTCCGGTTGGATGGCTGCAGCTTCAAATGATTGTGATGAGGATGGAATTGTAGTGGAAGACGGTGACTTAGATGACTTTGATCTATGTATTGATGAAGACGGAATCTCATTAGCACCAGATTGTTCTTGTCCAGGGGGAGCAGTTCCAGGCGGAGGAACTTATGTTCGATCAGAAGGGATTTGGTCTACTTCAGAGTATTATGCTGCAGGTGTGCCAGATGGAAATTTTTCAGGAGCAATAAGTGGGGGTGATCATCTAGAGTTATCATTTCCAGAAATGGAAATTGGCCAAGAGATTTGTTTTGACCTAGGATTTAACCATGCAAATGGAGGAGTCAAATTCGAAATCAATGAATTAGGTTCGTACAAATTTTTTAACCCTGATTCCACAAAAATAAATTTTGAATTACAACAATATTGCTTTCCCGTATTTGTACCCGGAGAACAACTTATTCGGATTACTCGCCTCGAAGCAGGTGGTGTGAAAATAGATGGAGCCGTCTATAGTCATTGTCCCTGTACCTTGAGTGATCCTCAATATCAATACACCAATTGTCGATGTCCAAATGATTTTTCTACAGGCATTGGAACTATAACCACGTCAGTAGGGATCAATAATATTGACCGAGCAGAAGGTGCTCCAGATGGCATATTTGCCAGTGCCATGTTTGGTCTTGATTCTTTGGAGTTTTCTTTTCCAAGTGTCCCTGCAAAAACGGAAATTTGCGTCACCATCGCTTTTGATAAAGTCAATGGAAAAGCAGGTTTTGATTTAAATGGAAATTATTTTGAACGAGCTAACCTAAGCGCTTCAATAGATAAAACAGAAGGTCATGAACTTTGTTTTTTGACGACAGTCTCAGGACCTCAACATTTAAAAATAATAGAAGCCGGAGTTGGAAGCCTTTACATTGATGGATCTTTTTATAAGACCTGTAATAGTTGTGATGCTGATGCTGATAATGATTCCGTTTGCGATGATGTAGACATTTGTCCAGGTTTTGATGATCTAGCAGACATAGATGGAGATTGGATTCCTGATGGATGTGATGATTGTAACGGATTACTCATCGGTACTTCCTGTGATGATGGCGATGTCTGTACGATCAATGATGTGTACGACAGTGACTGTAATTGTGCTGGCATGTTTGAAGATGCCGATAATGATGGCATTTGTAATGCGAATGATATCTGCGAAGGTGGAGATGATCATCAAGATATAGATTCCGATGGTGTTCCGGATTTTTGTGATGCTTGTAATGACTTGCTGAATGGAACGACTTGTGATGATGGGGATGTTTGTACGGTCAATGATGTTTACGATAGTGACTGTAATTGTG
>CAYTVR010000038.1:29138-29822 GCA_964441245.1 uncultured Saprospiraceae bacterium
GAACGACTTGCGATGATGGGGATGTTTGTACGGTCAATGATGTTTACGATAGTGATTGTAACTGTGTTGGTGTTTTTGAAGATACAGATAATGATGGTATTTGTAATGCGAATGATATTTGCGAAGGCGGCGATGATCATCAAGATATAGATTCAGATGGCGTCCCTGATTTTTGTGATGCTTGCAATGACTTGCTAAATGGAACGACTTGCGATGATGGGGATGCTTGTACGGTCAATGATGTTTACGATAGTGACTGTAATTGTGTTGGCGTTTTTGCCGATGCGGATAATGATGGCATTTGTAATGCGAATGATATTTGTCCAGATGGCGATGATACAATCGATACAGACTTGGATGGTGTTCCTGACTTTTGTGATAATTGTAATGATTCATTAATTGGAACAAGTTGTAATGATGGAAATGAATGCACTGTAGGAGAGACTTGGAATGCCGATTGTGAGTGTGTCGGAACTTTTGCGGATGCGGATGAAGATGGCGTTTGTGATGCGAATGATATTTGCGAAGGCGGCGACGATAATGCAGATATAGATAGCGATGGTGTTCCCGATTTTTGCGATAGCTGTGATAATAATTTGATTGGTATTTCTTGTGATGATGGCGATGTCTGTACGGTCAATGATATTTATGATAATGAATGTAATTGTGTTGGAACTTTTGCGG
>CAYTVR010000038.1:29922-39644 GCA_964441245.1 uncultured Saprospiraceae bacterium
TTTGTGATGACTGTGATAATAATTTGATGGGGACTTCTTGTGATGATGGCGATGTTTGTACGGTCAATGATATTTATGATAATGAATGTAATTGTGTTGGAACTTTTGCGGATTTGGATGAAGATGGTGTATGTGACACGAATGATATTTGCGAAGGTGGCGATGATAATGCAGATATGGATAGCGATGGTGTTCCGGATTTTTGTGATGACTGTGATAATAATTTGATGGGGACTTCTTGTGATGATGGCGATGTCTGTACAGTCAATGATATTTATGATAATGAATGTAATTGTGTTGGAACTTTTTCGGATTTGGATGAAGATGGCGTTTGTGACGCGAATGATATTTGCGAAGGCGGCGATGATAATATGGATATGGATAGCGACAGTGTTCCCGATTTTTGCGATGCTTGTGATAATAATTTGATCGGCACAATTTGTAGTGATGGGGAAGCCTGTACAATCAATGATGTCTATGATGCGGACTGTAATTGTATCGGTGTTTACATGGATTCAGACGATGATGGAATTTGTGATGCAAATGACATTTGCATAGATGGAGATGATAATATTGATTTGGATGAAGATGGAATGCCAGATGCATGCGATAATTGTCTAAATGTTATTGATACTTTCGAGTGGTCTACATTAGAACATATTGGAACGAATAATTCATTCATTTCTTTGACTTTTGATAATAGGGAAAATATATCTTTTAAAATATCAGATTTAACCTTTAATACAGAAGGAGATAGTTCTTTAAGATATATTGACAAAGTGACCATTTTATATTTAGATATTATGGGAGTAGTTCACAATTATGGGACCTTCAATGGAATGGAAAAAAGTTTTGTTGATGTATTTATAGAGGAACCTATACAACAAATGACGATAAATCTAGAGGATAGCTATGATGGAGAAGCACCAAAGATCAGTGTAGATTTATCTAATATTATTTCATGTGTTATGGAACCTGATTTGGTGTCGAATAATGAGATTGCAATCGACTGGCCTTTCGATGTAAAGGTATATCCAAATCCAACAACTGGCGCATTTAATGTGAGTTTTAACGCAGAAGAAGGGAAACCATATGAACTTCAAATAATCGACACCTGGGGCCGACGTTTATTTAATAGAAAGGCTCAAGGACAATCGGGTCAAAATATTATTGAAATAAACGATATAGGATTGAGTGCAGGAGTCTACTATTTGAACTTGACCAGTAATAATATACCGATTAAGACGAAGCGTTTGGTTGTGATCAAATGATAATATGTGCTGATGGGTATAAAAAGAAAAATGAGTCATCTCTAGTTTTCAAGACTTATCAGATAGCCAAAAAAATCAAAAGCACCATGAATTTTAGAGCTTCAAAAGTCGTATTATAACACCGATTTAACAGATTACTCAGATTGCTCGACTCATGCGCCCTTCGATCGAAGGGGAATCAGCGTAATCTGAGTAATCTGCAAAATCTGCCTGTCATTTTTGGTATCGGAATCCTCAATCTAAAATACTTTAATAGTAAAAAATTAGGGATACCTTATGTTCTTTTTAAGCAAAATCCTCACTGAAAGACAATACTATTCTTCCTTCCTATTAACTTCTATATAATCTTTTTTCTTTCCAAGTTAGTTCTCTCCTTCCTTTTTTTTATCGGAAAAAATCACAAAATAAAGCTTTTTTAGATAAGCCAAAATGATTTTAATACTAAGAAACTATTTATTTAACTGTAATAATTCGCTACATAATAAATAGTGAAATTATATTTTTTTTAAAACGATGTCACATTTGTTTGAAAAAAAAAATTAGGCATCCAATTTGCATTAAGACTAATTAGTTTTAGAAAATTTCTTTTTATAAGACTATATATCCATAGAATATTACATAAACAATAAGGCGGTACTATTGATGCTTTCTCTAAAGCTAGAGAGACCTATTTTTTAATTATTTACGCTAAATAAATTTTTACTTCTCATACTGCCACTCTCCCCCTAAATCTAATGGTAATAATATCCAAAGTCTAACTAAACACATTTAAAATGCTACACATTTTACAAAAAAAACTGAGTAATCATCTAACAAGGTTTAGAATTGCACCTTACCTAATTTTATTAATGCTCTTTTTTTGCGGAAGCTTAGAATCTACTTTTGCAAATCCTGTCTTAGAAGACACTAAAACCCAAAAAAATGGAAGTAATGTAACATCCATTACCATTGAGAAACCGACAGGAACAGTTGTAGATGAATTACTTCTAGCAATAATTTCCATAGATGGAAATAAAACAGTTACTGCGCCTGTTGGTTGGACTACACTTGATAATGGTCAAGCAAATGGAAACGCTGCAACCCTTGCTGTTTATTATAAAATATCAACAGCCTCGGAACCTGCTAATTATACTTTTACTTGGGCAGGAGGAGAACACAATTTAGGAGCTATCATGAGATACTCTAATGTGGATACAAATAACCCAATAGATGTGATCAATTCTATTACAGCTACTGGTACCTCTAATGGTCCTACCGCTCCAGATATTGCAACAGTATCTGATAATACGACCATAGTCTATGCATATGCCGCAGATGCAGATTATGGGAATGAAGTCAATTATAATCCAGCAGGAACAACAGGTATTCTGGGAGATCGATCTGCAAATTCTGGAGCTAATGGTGCTTCTATTGGAATTGCTTATAAAACTTTAACATCTGGCTCAACTGGGACAGGTGTTTTTGATATGAGGAATAATAATTCTGAAGAATGGCGGGCGATTACAATTATCGTCAATGAACCTGCAGTGGCCACTGAAATCTTATCTTTATCTATTGATCAAACAAATTGTACCGACAATGGTAATGGTACATTCACAGCAAGTTATGATGCACTTATTGATTGGGGCAATTGTACTTATGTAGGAGGAGACATGATTAATCTTACCAATAACGGAAGCCTTATTGGTACCATTGATCCGAACATTGCTACAAATCCTTCAACTGTTTCTTTCAGTTTATCTGCTGATGGAAATGGAACGAATTTAATCAAAGCAGAAGTAACCAATACAAGTTGTGTAGATAGTTTGTCATTTAATACACCAGTACCATGTCCAAGCAATGTTGCTGCTTGTATTGGAACTACGGGATGTTTAGGAGGAAACGTTTTTGAAGATTTTAACTTCAATGGAATGGAGGATATTAATGAGCAAGGTGTAGAGGGAGTTCAAGTAGATGTCTATGATGAAAACGGAATTTCCATCAGTACAGTTTGGTCAGATAGCGACGGAGATTGGGAAGCATGTAGTTTGACGGATGGAGACCAATACAGGGTTGAATTTTCCTTACCAGCGAATCTTGCTAGTTGGGCACAACCTACAAATTCAGGAACAGATAATGGAACAGATATACAATTTCTAACAGCGCCAGCTTGTACTAAGTTTAGTATTAGTAATCCTTCAGATTTTTGTCAAGACAATCCATATTTGGTAGTACCTTGTTATGTGAAAGGAGATAACACAGGAACAGAGGATGTGCTGGTAAGATGGTCTTACGATAATTCTGGTTTACTACCTGGTGATAAAACAAAGATTACAGACGCGAATCAGGCAGCTTCAACCTGGGGAACGGCATACGAACCAAAAAGCAAAATGGCTTATGCAGCGGCAGTCCTCAAGACTCATGCTGGTCTTCATGAGGGGCCTGGAGGAGTTGGTGGATTAGATGCAATTTTTTCAATTGATCCTTATAGTGCCTCTAATGGAAGTGTTTGGTTAGAATTGGAAGATGACCTCAGCATTGATGTTGGACAATCATTAATTCCAACGAATGCAGCAAGAGGTTTAGGTAATGCTTCACAACATGATGATGTAGTATTTCCACTTATTGGAACTGTAGGAATAGGAGATATTGAAATAAGTGAAGATGGCAACACCATGTATGTCATGAATCTTTATGATAAAACACTTTATACCATTGATATGGCAACTAAGACCCTTTTAAATTCCTATCCGGTACCTGATCCAAATTGTTCAAATGGTACTTACCGACCTTGGGCGATTGAAGTACATCAAGGGCAGGTGTATGTTGGGTCAATATGTGATGCAAGTACTTCAGGCAAAGACGCCACAGCAGTAGATGCTTTAACCAATACCACAGGAGTTACAGATCTACATGCTTATGTTTACAGATTAGATGGGGGAGTATATTCAAACGTACTTGATTTTCCACTTGATTACAACAAACAACCTCCGATGCAATTAGCCTGGGGGAATATGTTAGATGCTGATCAATGGTATCCATGGACATCTGATCTACCAGTTGTTTCTGTAACAACTGGGGGAGGGCTTGGAATAGTTACTTATCCATCGCCTATCTTGACCGATATAGTTTTTGATGATAACGGCTCTATGATACTGGGATTCATGGACAGGACAGCTATGCAATTAGGAGATGAAAACTACTCAGGTGATCCCTCTACTGGAACTGACCTTTATTCAGTATTCTCTGGTGGAGATATACTACATGCTTGTGAAAATGGAATGTCCTGGGTAATAGAAGGTGCAGCCAATGGATGTACCAATAGTGGTGGGCATGCTTTAGGAACTGGAACTGGAGTCTATTCCAATGGAGTTGGAGAATATTATGAGGGAGAATTTTTTGATGGAGATAATCCAATAGCTGTTGGATTTGATCATGCAGAAACAGCGCTTGGAAGTGTAATTTTCCTTCGTGGAGAAGATCATGTAGTAACGACGGTATTTGATCCTATTTCTGGAGATACAAATTATAAGCGAGGTGGGATATCAAAATTGAATAATTCAACAGGACTACAAGATGATGGATTTCAAGTCTATGGTGATGGAGCTGCAACTTTTGGAAAGGGAGCTGGCTTAGGAGACTTGATTGCTCTTTGTGCTGCAGCTCCAATTGAAATAGGAAACTATGTTTGGAATGATGCAAATGAAAATGGTCTTCAAGATGCTGGTGAATCAGGAATCGATGGTATCATCGTTCAATTATATGATGCTGCTGGTACTTTAGTCGGACAAGACACAAGTACAAATGGAGGACAATATTATTTCAACCCATCAAATGTAGATACAGATGGAATCACTGTTAATGGTAGCGGTATCGCTTCAGCTTCGACTGGTTGGTCAGGAATGGATTTCTCTGCTCAATATTTTATTGTTTTTGGAGATGCACAATTCTATCAAACAGAATTGACTTTAGGAAGCGATACTTACGAAATCACTACTGCAGATGCAGGATCAAACGATAATATTGATTCTGATGTAGATCCGAATAGTTTGACTACCGGAAGTTTAGGAAATCGTCCTGATGGTTTACCATACATTGATATAACTACTCCTGGAGTAGGGGGAGCAAGTCATCATTTTGAATTTGGTTTGGTACTTTTTGGAGATGGAGTTATTGGAAACACTGTTTGGATAGATGAGAATGCAGATGGTATTCAAGATGCTGGAGAACCAGGTATCCCAGGTGTGGAAGTTGAATTAATAGACAGCAATGGAGATGTAGTAGATACCGTTTCGACTGGTGCAAACGGAGGGTATGTTTTCACTGATCTCTTAGATGATACTTATACTGTAAATATTATCGCTAGTTCATTACCAACAGGAGTAGTTCCAACTTTTGATGAAGACAATGGAACAACTACACCAGATCAAACGACTGATGTGATCGTTGCCAATGGTGAAGAACATATGTCTGCTTATTTTGGATACAATTATACCACAAAAGCAGATACCGACAGTCCAGCTTCTATGACTGCTCCAGGTGCTATCGGAAATAGAATTTGGAATGATGCAAATAGTGATGGCCTGCAAAATGCCGGAGAATCAGGTATTCCAAATATCACAGTTGAATTATGGACGGACCCCGATCAAGATGGTGTTTATACCGCTTCTGGAACGACTACGACGACGGATGCTTTTGGAAATTATGTATTTGACAATGTTGCCCCAGGTGCCTATGTCATCAATATAGTCGAAGCCGGACTGACCTCAGCTGGATTTAACACGACTCCTACGGATGATCCAGATGGAGATGGAGATAATATTTCTGAACCAATAATTATTGCTCCTGGAGATGTCTGGTTAGGTGGAGATTTTGGATATAACAATCCGACTAATCCTGCTGATATAGGAAGTACCGTATTTGTTGACGTAGATGGCGATGGCACTTACAATGGAGTAAATGATCTCCCCTTAGAAAATGTATCAGTCGTTTTAATTGATGATGCCAATAACAATGGTGTTTTCGATGCCAATGAAATGGTAGTTGCAACCACCATGACAGACGAAAGTGGAAATTACCTTTTCCCTGATCTGGCAGATGGAAATTATGTAGTAGAAATTACAGATGTTAACAATGTAATTGGAGACCTTCAAAATACTGTAGATCCTGACGGAGGCAATGATGAATATACTGATGCGACCTTAGCAGGTGTTGACCTATTGAATCAGAATTTTGGATATGTTCCAGGTAATCATACGACTGGTCAAGGTTTTATAGGAAACCTAATTTTCCATGATGCAGATGGTGGTGGCGATCAAGACCCAGAAGAAGCAGGAATCGAAGGAATTGATGTAGAACTACTAGATGACGCTTCTGGAAATGTGATAACAAAAACAACGACCAATGAAAACGGAATGTACTTTTTCGGTGGTTTGGTAGACGGTGCGTACAGAGTTCGAGTAGATGCGACGACTATTCCTACTGGTATGAGTCCTAGCTTTGATCCTGATGGTGGCGCGCCTGCTAATAATGAAGGAGCGACGGTAAACATCAGTGGTGGTTCAAGTGATTTAGCACAAGATTTTGGTTATGAAGCAACTACGCCATATTCAATCTCTGGAACAATTTGGGAAGATACGAATGCAGAAGGAGTATTAGATGGAGCAGAGACGAATCGCTTTGATGGAGTGACTGTTGACTTAATAGATGCGAATGGAAATGTAGTGTCATCAACAACTACTGATGTCAGTGGAAATTATTCTTTTGGTAATATTTCCGATGGAACCTACACCGTACAAGTAACGGATGTAAATGGTGTGTTATCAGATTATTGGCATAGCTTAGGAACAGATAGTGAAAATGATCCGGTACAAATAATAGTGGCAGGGGCGAATATGACTGATGTAGATTTTGGATATTACGAAGCTGCTGCCAGTATAGGTAATGTAGTTTTCAATGATGATAATTACAACGGTCTTCAAGATGCTGGCGAGTTAGGTGTACCTAATGTACCCGTAACATTAGAAATCGAATATAACAATGATCTTACGGCTGACGTAACAGTGACGACATTGACTGATGCTACAGGCCAATATAGTTTTGATAATCTTTTAATAGATGAAGATTACAACGGTGACGGATCAGGAACGGAACCCATTTATACCATTAGTATGACAGCTCCCAATGGATATATATCAACCTTATCTGACGTCAATACCAATGGGAATGATGCTGAAGATGCTGATGATCCCAATGGTGTGGTGGCAATGGTTGCACAAGGTCAGACTGACGTTAATAAGTTAGTCGATCCGACAATGGAGCCATCCAATGCGACATACGATTTTGGTATTATTGAGCAAGCAACAACTATTGTAGGAAATAGAATTTGGATAGATGAGAATGCTGATGGTCTTCAAGATGCTGGAGAACCAGGCATTCCAAATGTTGTAGTTGAATTATTAGATGCTGGTAGCATGGTAGTTGGAACAACCATAACTGATGCTGATGGAGGATATAAGTTTACCAATGTTCTTACCGGTAACTATACAGTTAGAGTATCATCTGGTGTGCCAACAGGACTGAACGCTATTTATGATGAAGACGACGGAACAACTGCACCAAATATGGAAGCAGCAGTTACGGTTATATCAAATGAATATGTCACAGCAGATTTTGGATATAATTATACCACAAAAGCAGATACTGACAGTCCAGCAATGGCTGCTACGGGAGCCCTTGGCAATAGAATTTGGAATGATGCCAACAATAATGGGATAGAAGATCCAGGAGAATCAGGAATTCCAAATATCACAGTTGAATTATGGACGGACCCAGATTTAGATGGTGTTTATACTCCTTCTGGAACGACTACCACCACAAATGATTTTGGAATTTATGTATTCGACAATATTGCCCCAGGTGCCTATGTAATCAACGTAGTAGATGGTGGGTTGACTTCAGCTGGCTTTAACACGACTCCTACGGATGACCCAGATGGAGATGGAGACAATATTTCCGAACCAGTAATTATTGCTCCAGGAGATGTTTGGTTAGGTGGAGATTTTGGATACCAAAGTACTGGTACACCTGCTGATATAGGAAGTACTATTTTTGTTGATGTGGATGCAGATGGAAGTTTTAATGTAGTCAATGATCTTCCATTAGAAGGAGTGACGGTTGCATTAGTACAAGATACAGATGGTAATGGCATTTGGAATGCCGGAGAATCGGTAGTTGCGACGACCGTAACTGTTGCGGATGGTTCTTACTTATTCCCTGATTTGGCAAGTGATGACTATGTCGTAGTTGTTACGGATGTAGATAATGTCATCAATGATTTAACAAATAGTGTTGACCCTGATGGGGGGAATGATGCGTATAGTGGCGTGGCTTTAGCTATGACAGATGAGTTGACAGAAAACTTTGGTTATGTACCAGCAGGTCATGTTGTTGGCCAAGGATTTATTGGAAATATGGTTTTTCTTGATGCAGATGGGGCAGGTGATTTTGATGCAGATGAACCTGGTATCGAAGGAGTAAAGGTCGAATTAGTAGATCCAATGTCTAGTGCTATTTTAGCGACTACTGCGACCAATGAAAATGGGATGTACTTTTTTGGTAATCTCGATGATGGAGACTATAAAGTGAGACTAGATGCGACTTCTGTTCCAAGTGGTTTGGTTACAAGCTTTGATCCAGATGGAGGTGCTCCTCCTAACAATGAAGGAGCTACCGTAACGATTGTAAGTGGATCAAGTGATCTTAATCAAGATTTTGGATTCAAGGCAACTACACCATATTCAATCTCTGGAACAATTTGGGAAGATACCAATGCAGAAGGAACATTAGATGTTGCGGAAGCTAATAGATTTGAAGGAGTTACGATTGACTTAGTGGATGCAAATGGCAATATCATTTCAAGTACCATCACGGATGTAAATGGTAATTATAGCTTTACGCAAATTCCAGATGGTACCTATACGGTAGAAGTAACCGATACGGAAGATCATCTAATGGGCTTATGGCATTCTTCAGGCACAGATAGTGAAAGTGATCCTGTAACTGTAATCATGAGTGGTGCGAATGTCACCGATGTTGACTTTGGATATTATATCGATGGATCATCAATTGGAAATATGGTTTGGCTGGATTACAATGAAAATAATGCACAAGATATAGGGGAACCAGGATTGCCAGGAGTTAAACTAACATTAGAAATTGATTATGATAATGATGCTTCAGCTGATGTTTCAGTGGTCACCGTAACTGCTCCAGACGGTAGTTATTCATTCAAAGGATTATTGTTAGATGAAAATTATAATGGGACAGGTGTGACACCAGATTATAACCTCGTAGTCACTTTACCGGATGCAAATATGGCTGCTGCTTATACTGTAAATGTTGCAGACCAGGCAGGAGGAAATGACATGCTTGATTCGGACACGCATGCAGGACATGTAGTGACACTAGTTC
>CAYTVR010000039.1:0-7426 GCA_964441245.1 uncultured Saprospiraceae bacterium
GCCCCACCCTATCATCAAGCCATGCACCGGATTCGGAAAGCAAGTGGAAAATCGAGTATGAGCTTAGGAGGCTTTTATGATTGGTTGGGGCAGACGATTGATTTTCCATTTGTGATCAAGAATTAATAAAGATTGATTTCTCTGCTTCGGTCAAAATTAGATGGTTTTATACGATTGTCTTCCGTCGACTCCTTCGTCGCTGGGGATAACAATGAATCGAAAAAAATAGAACAACAAAAAATATAAATTATGTTAACGAAAGTAAAGCAATTATTTAGAGATGAACAGCAATTCCGTTTTTTTGGATTATTGTGTTTGACTACCTTATTCAATTTTGCATTGATCGGACAACGACTCAATTATTTGCAATTTGATTTTAATGAAATTCAAACGACTCAAGATCTCATTAAACTTCGAGGAACGACTACTTTTTTCTTTTTGATTTGGAATTTATTTTTGGCCTGGATTCCATATTGGGTATCCATGACTTTGGATAGCTTTTACAAATGGTCCAAATCTAAGTTCCTCATAGGCATTTTACTTTTCGTTTGGCTTTTGTTTTTTCCAAATGCACCTTATATTATCACAGATCTTTTGCATCTTAGAAATCGTGCTCCCATTCCGCATTGGTACGACCTAATGCTTTTTTTGTCATTTGCATGGACTGGTTTAATCTTGGGTTTGGTCTCTCTGTATGAAGTACACCGTTTTTTGAATCAACATATTTCCAAATTCCTTGCTTGGATTTGTGTTGTGTGTGCTATTGGTTTAAGTGGTTTGGGCGTATATATTGGTAGAGTATTGCGCTGGAACTCTTGGGATATTTTGACCACTCCGATGGATTTATTCCATGATCTTTTTTACATTATTATCAATCCTTCTGCCTTCCCAGAAAGTGATATGATTTGGGTGATTGGGGCTTTCATGTTTTTAGCTTATCTCACTTTTATCAATTTTACCCCGACTGATTTTTCAAAAAATAAAACCAGCTAAAGTTTATCATTCATAAACAATATGGAAAATACGACAACATTAATATTTAGCAGAAATATTCCAATAATTCTATTTATGCTAATCAGTCCTTTTCTGATTCTATTCATTAATTCGATTGATTTTTTATATCCGATAGAAAAAGTCATATTAACTTTAATCATCTGTTTGATAGCCTTTCGCATTTTTATAACTCCATTCAAAGCTACTTGGAAAAAAATTATAAGAGGGATATGGGTGAGTATTATTGTAATGTCAGTCTGTTTTGTCTTGATCTTGAGTCAATTCAATATGTTTCCTGATACCTTAATTAGTCGTTCTTTTCAGGTCAATACTTTAACGGTACATTATACGATACGAAGTGCATCTTGGAAAAAACATCATAGCCTCCATTATAAAAGTACCAACATCAATGGTACAAAAATAGAAAGTCATTTGTTTAAAGATTAGTTGATCATTTTAGCCATTAAGTACCCCTCGAATAAAGGATAAGAATCACTTCCAGATAAAAAGGAGTCATTTTTATAAAACTTTTAAAATAAATTGGCATTTTTGTAAAAATCATGATTTTTTTATGGAAGTGGAGAATTCTTTATTGCTGGAAGTAGAAGCTTATGTAACCAACTTTATCACAGAACAGGTTCCTAAAGAATTCTCGTATCATAATATTCAACATACCTTGAATGTAGTAGAGGCCGTAATAGAGATCGGAAGTCAACTTGAATTAACCGATCAACAGGTTTATTTGCTTCAATTGGCAGCTTGGTTTCATGATACTGGATATGATAAAGGACCACAAGATCATGAAGAAAGAAGTGCTAAATATGCCCAGACTTACTTAGAAAAAGAAAGTCTCTCCAAGTCAGATATAGCAACCGTATTGGGTTGTATCCGTGCAACTAAAATTCCTCAAACTCCACAAAACCTTTTAGAACAAATCATTTGTGATGCAGATTTGAGTCATTTGGGCAAAAGCAACTATTGGGATAGATGTAGTCGATTAAGACAAGAACTTAACCAGACTCAGAATATCAGTATGACTGAGCAAGAATGGATTGATTTCGAACTGAACTTCATGAACCGGCAAAAATATAACACTTCTATCGCACAAGCATTATATGATAAACGTAAGGCCAAACATATACGACAACTGTTGAAACAAAAACTTCGTTTGAATCCTGATATGGCCATTACGGTTGATGAAATGGCTCGACGGGAAAAGAAAAAGAAAAAAAAGAAGAAGAAAAAGAAACCTCTTCTAGGTTCTAATACATCAAAGGATTTAAAAGAAATAAACTTAGGAAGAGGTGTCGAAACCATGTACCGAACAACTTATCGAACGCATATCAATCTCAGTTCTATTGCGGACAATAAGGCCAATATCATGCTTAGTATCAATGCGATCATCGTATCCATCACCCTTTCTTCCTTAGTGCCGCGCTTTGAAGATAATCCTACTTTAATCTGGCCGACTATTATTTTATTAAGCGTTTGTTTATTGACTATTGTGTTTGCGACCTTATCCACTCGTCCAAAAATTACGGAAGGAAAATTTACTAGAGAGGATATCGAAAACAAGCGTTCAAATCTACTTTTCTTTGGTAATTTTTACAATATGAAATTGGATGATTATCACTGGGGAATACTTGAAATGATCAAAGACGAAGATTTTTTATATAGTTCGATGACTCGAGACTTGTATTTTCTTGGCGTAGTCTTGGCTAAAAAATATAGATATTTGCGTTACTGTTATGGGATATTCATGTACGGCCTCATCATCGCTGTTTTGGCTTTCGCTATTGCTTTTCTTTATTAGAAAATCCATTGATGTTTACTCCTTTCCTTTTCCGTGTTATTCATTCACTTGATATGAATGGTTCCAATAATGCTATACTCTTTTATTATTATTGATCATTGATCATTTTCGACAATTTGTTTTTTCAAACAAAAAAAAGGTCCACTCGATGAGTAAACTCATGAGTGGACTTGCCCTATAGAAAATAACAACAAAACAGAAAGTTCTTAATGTCTTTTTTTCGTCAAAATGTTTTAGTGTTTGGGATTTTATTTGTTAGGGTCATTTCCAAAAGACTAGCACATAAATAATACAATTTTCTCAAAAAAAAAAGACACTTTATTTCTAAAGTTAATTCTTAAATTATAATTCAAATTAATAAACCATTAATACAATTAAGATATTTTGTTATCTTTGGTTTTAGAAATAATTAAAAGATCTCGCCCCAAAAAAATTCCTACTATACTACCCAAACAAGTAACACACACTATTTTTTCTTTTTGACGAAGGAAAGAGCCTATAAATATGCATCTTATTGTAGATGTCTTATCTATTTATCATTTCTTCTAATCTACTATCCAGAAGTTGCGCTTCAAGGGTAGCGATTTGTTTATGCTATGAATAAAAGAAATAGCTCGTCTATACTTTTATTCCATTGACTTAATTCAGATTATTTTTTCGTGAAAAATAAATTGTTCATCCTTTTAAATTTAAACTTTACAATTTTTAACAGGGGTTATTTTGCCCTTTAAATACCTTTTTTGACAAAAGATTGGATGCTATAATTTTATTTTAGATTGAAGGCGCTTACTGAAAAAAACGACTAAGAAGTACTTAGACTTTGCACTTGGAATAATAGAATGAATAAATCCAAGACTGTATACATCTGGATTTACCAAAAAGATACGACATCATGAAGACTCCATCGGATAATATTTTCAAGCTGATTCATTCCATGACAGCGGCAGAAAAAAGATACTTTAAGCGGCATTATTCCTCCGATAAAAGCTTGCTTACTGAGTTATTCGATTTTATCAATAGTCAAAATTCATATCAAGAAGCACAAATCAAACTACATTTTAATCATTCCAAACTATCCAAAAATCTCAAGGTTTATAAGGTTCAATTATTCGACCTATTATTGAAAAGTCTAACTTCGCATTACAACAAAAAAAACGTAAAAAGTAAAATTAGAATAGGACTTGAAGAAGTGGAATTATTACTACAAAAGGAATTTTATGATTTAGGAAAAGTCAAATTGAAAAAATTAAAAGACCTCAGTATTAAGTATGAAGTATTTTCTTATATCATCACCATTTTAGAAATTGAATTAAACCTATCTAATTATTGTGCGGCGACCAATATCACTAATCAACAAGATTCAACGCTAAAAGAATTAAGTTTTTATAACAAACAACTCAATAGATTAAACGAATTACAATCGCTATGTGGAAAATTAAATCACTATCAAAACAATGAAAAAGATATCCAGAAATATGAATTATATTTAAAGAGAATAAAAGAAGAAAAAAAAGCAAGTCTAACATCACTAAAAGAAAAATACTTCCTCAACCAAGCTCAAGCAAAACTCGAATTAATCCTTGATCAAAATCACGCTAAATCATGTGCTCTTCATAAGGAGAATTTAGAACTCTTTGACGAACATCTACATTTTAAAAAAGTGTATTCTTATTATTATTTTGCTACACTTTACAACTATCTCAAGTCTTGTTGTAAAATTCAAGATTTCGAATCAATACAAAAAAACATACCTGAGTTAGAAAATCTTCTGAGTAATACTCCTTCTCTTTTTCGAAATTATTTATTTCTTTATTTTTTACGAGTATATGCCAATTATTTACAAAATCAACACGCGCTTAACATCGGTCAGTTAGAATCCGAAATTCAAGCTCATATCATCAAGTATAAACAAGAAAGTCATCCAATAACTACTCAAATTTTTATTTTTTATGCTCATACTTTTATGATCTTAAAAAAACCAGCAAGGGTTCAATTCTATATCCGTCGCTTATTTGTTATAGTCAAAAACTTATCGGCCGAATATAATGTTTACATTGAGATTTTGGAATTAATCAGTCACTACGAAAGTGACGATTATCAATTGATGGAAAAGCAAATAGCATCCATCAAACGAAAAGCAAAAAAAGGAAATCCCTTATCTCCATTTAATGATTATATGCTTAAGTTCTTATCAAAACTCGCAAGACTTGAAATTTTAAAAGATCGACAAGAATTAGTTTCGGATTTTAAAAAAGAAATGAATCACTATCATGACGATCCGGTTTTAAAATTATTAAGAGAATATACTTTAACAAATTGGCTGTCATCTGTCAATAACAAGCGAATTTTCGCAAAAAAAATAGGTAGTTAACATTTTATTCAGAGAATTCTGTTATTTTTATGGTTTAATTAACCTTGTTTCAAAAAACATACTACATTTCAATATCGTTAGGTTATTGGTATTCTAAGGATACCACCAAACAAACGAAACAACGAAACGACTTAGAACATGAACCATTTAACTACCAGATTCATTTTGATGATTGATCCTTTATCATATAATTATAACAGATTATATCCATTTTAAGGTTTTTCATCCCCTTCGCTCCTTTTTAAGCCTTTATAGAAAATTACACAAGACCTACCTTAAGTTTAAATTTAGATACGCTCTAATTTTATCCAATACATAAATGTATTAAAACCTTTTATGAAGATTTTAATGTCTATTTATTATTTCTTTAAACAAATTTTACATCGTATAGTTAGTACAAATAAACGTAAAACCACAAAATGAAAATCCCAACTGACAATATTTTTCAATTAATACATTCCATGTCGGCTTCCGAAAAACGGTATTTTAAACGCCATTATGCCTCGGAAAAAAGTTTAACGACAGAACTATTTGATTATATCAATGGGATGGATATTTATAATGAAGATGTCGTCAAAAAGAACTTTGCAGATACTAAGGTGGCTAAAAATTTAAAGGTTTATAAAGTTCAATTATCAGACTTATTACTCAAAAGCTTGGTCTCTTATCATAATAAAAACAATATACGTAGCAAAATTCGAATGGGTTTGGAAGAGGTAGAGATCCTGATGGACAAACAACTTTATGCAATGGCTTCTAGCAAATTGCAAAAAATAAAAAAACTGTGCCTACAACATGAAGAATTAGAGTATATCTTTTCAATCATGTATTTTGAAATCCTTCTCAATTCATTTTTCAATATTGACCTAAAACCTTCTCAATATCCAATGTTGGAAGAGTTGACTCAATATACCGATACGATCAAAAACATCTATCGTTTGAAGAAAGTAAACTTCTCGCTCAATGATGCTAAAAATAATAAACTAACCAGAGACATTTCAGAAGAGGAAACGGCTTATTATAAGGATTTTTATAATACTGAAACCGCTAAGTCTACAGATGATACCTATAGTTTAAATGAACAGTATTATTTGAATAGTGCACTATCTATCATTCAACAAATGATTTTTGAAAGCCCCGAAGAAGAATATAACTTTAAGAAAAGAAACGTAGAACTTTTTGCTAATCATCCTTCTTTTATTGAAAATCATGCAGATTTCTATTTTGCAGCTCTTTTCAATTTCACTTCTTGCTGTCGAAATTTGAAAAAATTCTCAGAAATGGAAACAGGAATTGCCCAAATTAAAGCTTTGGTCGAAAAGTATCCATTCTTACAGCGAAACCTCATGTTCATTTACTATTTGGAAACCAAACACAATTTCCAAATGGGCAAATACAAGTATATTAGTAATGAATTAGAAACTCCGATATCCAAGCACATTAGTCGATTTGGACAAAAAGAAGCCCATCTAACTGCACTTACATTCATCTATTTTATCATGACTTTTTTAGTCTTAAATGATCACCAAAAAGTTCAATTTTACTTTAGAAGACTTCATGGTTTTTCTAAAAGTCTCGACAAAAATTATATCCATTTTATTAGCATTCTAGAGTTTATTACTCATTATGAATCTAATAATTCTTTTGCTATTCAAAATTTAACTACCTCCTTTTTACGGAAGTTTAAAAAGAATCCTGACACCAATCTTTTTTTCAAAAAAATGGTGCTATTCTTTGAAAAACTAAATCAATCAAAACCTGAAGAAATAAATCCATTAGTGAAAAATTTTCAAGAAGAACTTCCTGAATTTCATGCAGACGGAGTACACAATCTAACTCAAGAATTCATCCTAGAAGATTGGTTAAATGCCTTATTGAAAAAAGAATCATTTGCCTCTTATATTTTAAACAAAAAACAACTTCCTAAACCAATGTGACTTTTTCATAATACAACAGTCTTATATAAACAAGAAACAAATATGACAACAATATAATTTTTAAACCTAGTTCTATTAATTTTTTAAAACTTTTACCCATGATTGCGAATAAATTTTCAACCGCCTTAACAATTTCTACTAGATTTAAAAAACAAGAAGTAGACGTTGAAGTGAAAATATAATAGGATTTAGTTTTCACAAACCTATTAGAGTGAGAATAAAGACTCTATTTCCCCTTAGCTACGTTTTCCCCTTTTAAACCATACCTACATATTACACCCAAACACATAATACTGCTTAGCAGTATTTTAA
>CAYTVR010000039.1:7526-25950 GCA_964441245.1 uncultured Saprospiraceae bacterium
GCATCATTTTCAATTCGATGTGCCATTCGTTGAATGGCATCAATGATATTTTCTAATGCTGGTGGATAGTCAACGAATTTTAAATTATGCTTGTCCTTCCCCCAAATACTAAGCGTAATTACTTTCTTTCTTGAGCCATAGGCAATGGCTAATCGAAGTGGTATGGGTGTCGGTTTAGTATGTTTCCTTTTTTGACAAAAATTAGTATCACAATCATATAATCGTTCAAACTCAAAAAACTTTTGAGCGATCACATATTCTGCAAATTGTTCTAATTCTTCTCGTGGAATATTTTTCTTAGTCACAGCCAATCCTTTCTTGACCGTTTTAAATTCTTTAATCAATCGACCATCACTTTTAATATGAATATAGTCTCTCAATACGGGATCAATTCCTCCATAAAATCCTCCTCCAATTAATTCTATACTAATGTAAGGAAGATCCTTTTTCTCTTTTTTCTTTCTCTTCTTTTTTCGTTTCTTTTTTCTTTTTTTGCCAAAAGCAAATAAACGCCGCTTCTTCTTTGGATTCATGGTCTCTACCAATACATCAGGTAATTCATTAGCGGGTTTTATAAAGGGCGCGTCTTTACTTTCCACTCGAATAAAATGATACTGATAAGTTCCTTTACTATTTGCTTGTTTAAATTCTAGGATTAATCTATTATTATTAATCTCAGCAATCTCAAATTTCTTAATGTGTTTGAAACTATAAAACAAGTCACTGCCATTCAAGCTCCAGGTCCCTTTGGTCAGTCGACCATTTAAAAATTGTTGATAGGTATAATTATATCTGAAATAAAGAAAATAGTCGTAAAAATTTTCAGCTTTATGTATGGTCGTATTAGATTCTAAATGAATAGCGTAAGTGTATTTCCACTTAGTTTCAATGATTTTTCGTTCGTCTACAGCAGGATAGTGCGTTCCCCATCCAAGAGTATCTGACTGAGCAGTACTCTTAAAACAAAACAAACAGCCGAAAAGTAAAACCAATATGAAGGAAATTCCTCTCATAAACGTATATTCAAGTGTAGTCTTTTTGATTGATACTCACTATTTTATTATAAAACAGGTAGCACAATAGATAGTAGTATCTAATAATATACCAATTATTTCAAATTCCGACAAAGCACTGATTTTATACCAAGAAGATTGCTTAAAATTTAATACCAACAGTCATCAATATTTTATTTCGACTGAAGGTTTGTTCAACCTCTTGTTCATTAATCGAACTAGCCAATCTATAGGGAGTATACGCTCCTTTTCGCTTACTTCCTCTAAAGGCCAAATCTATAAAATAATTGTCTTGACGAAAACCAAAGCCCAAACTTAACGCATTATTATCAATGTCGCCAACAAGCAATGGATTTCCAGTAAAACTATATCCTGCTCTAAATCTAAACATATTTAACGCATATTCCCCACCTAGTCGCAGCGTCAAAGCCCCTTTAAAACTTTGAAAAATTTCCTCATTCAAGTCATCTTCATAGGCAGCATCCTCTGGATTATTACTATCACTCGTTAAATTGAAGTTAGATACTGAATAGTTTACCCATTCTGCCTCTAAGGAAAGAAATCCAAACTTAGGTACAATCAGCCCCGCACTTCCTATATAGCGCCAAGGAGTTTTTAATTTATATTCAAATTCAAGCGGACTTTGAGGTTCACCAGCATTGGTTTCTGTTGATCCATTTGCGGTAAGCGTATAATCTATCCTAGTGGTAAAATCGTCTTTAAGGCTAAAACGAGTAGAGGTATGCACTGCTGCTCCAAAGCGTAATTTAGGAGTGGCCCAATAAATCATTCCTACCTTAAGGTTGGTTCCATTTCCTTTGGTCGTAAGGGTCTCCGTATAAGTTAAGTTATCAAAATACTCAACGTTTTGATTGGGATCAGATTCTCTATATTCTTTTTCTTCAGTATATTTTAAAAATGGGATGCCTAGGGTTACTCCCATTAAAAAACGGTTGTTCAAATTTCCAGCGTAAGACAAAACAAATTCATTAATAGCTCCCGTTCGTTTGACCCTTTGCGATCTTTCGATCAATGCATTTGGTGCAAATGCAAAGTCATTTGTCCAAAGAAAAAAATCGTTACTTTCATCAAAATCACCATCATAAATGGCAATTGCATCATAAGCAGGCCCAGATTCAAAATCATCTAATTCGCCTGGAGACAAACCATTTCCTGAACCATCAAAAGCTCGCTCTACAAAACGATCTGTAATCGACCCACTTGATTGTCCTTCAAAGTAAAATTCTTCTCTAAAATCGACTAATCGATTAAAACCAATAGATAGATTTGACGTTTTCCATTTAGATGCAGCTCTGGGTTTTGCATGTAATACGATGCCTAATTGATTAAAATTAAATTTTGTTTGTGATTCTGTGTTCATTTCATTTCCAGTACCCTTTAATTGGCTATCCGTAGCTAACAAGTCAACTCCCGGAGAGAAATTAAACTCAGATGTACGATAAACCGCCATACCGGCTGGATTGGTGCTAGAGACCCCAAAATCACCTCCTAAAGCACCAATACCGCCACCAATTCCTATTGAACGTGCAGTCCCTCCAGCTTCAAAAGTGGAGTATCGAAGTGCATCCATAGCAGATTGAGCATTTACCGAAATGAAAAGTACAGAGAAAAGATAAATTATAGGGAGTCGTTTCATGCTAACATGGTTTTAGTCTTAGGATAAATACATCCTAAAAAATAAGTATTGTAAAATTGGTAAAGGTAAAAATTGATCGTTTAGGGATCAAAAAAAAGTGGATGAATTAAGGTATTCATCCACTTCTCTTTCGCAAATCAAATTTGCTCTATAAGTAATTTAGCTGTTCAGGTAATAATTAGTTACCTCTTCTTGAGCTGCTTTTTCTACTTGAAGATCGGCTACTGCTCTTTGAAGAACTTCGACTTGGCTTGCTATAGCTTTTCGAGCTTCGACTTGATCGACTTGGCTTACTATAACTTCTTGAGCTTGATCGACTTGAGCGGTTATAGCTTTTTGAGCTTCGGCTATTAGAGTTTGATCGGTTATAACTTTTTGAGCTTCGGCTTGATCGACTTGGCTTATTATAACTCTTTGAGCTTCGGCTACTAGAGTTTGATCGATTATAGCTTTTTGAGCTTCGAGTTGATCGACTTGGCTTAGTATAAGCTTTTGAACTTCTAGTGTTCTTTTCAGAACGGTTAAACCAACCTCTATTCTCTTTCTTAGCTGTTCGAGTATTTCGGCTAACATTTGTATCATTAGTTCCAGATCGAGTTCCAGCTCTTGGGTTCGTTCCTGTATTATTGTTACCTCCTACACTGTTTCTTCTACCTTTTACAATATCTCTTGGATTAGTAACAGGAGAAGAACCTCTTCCTGTGCTCGGATTTGTACCGTTTCTTGGAGCTGCAGTTGTTCTTCTTGAACCACTATAAGTGTTAGAAGAGTTGGCTACTGGAGTAGCATTATATGTTCCTCCTCCCCATGATGGTGGGCAGTAAGCATTAGCACCGCCATAGCTATTATAAGAATTAAAGTTATTATTGTAAGAGTTATAACCATAGTTGTTATAAGCATAATTATTATATGCATTATACGGATTGTATGGGTTATAAGGATTGTAAACTCTTCTGTATCTATTGGCTCTATATGGATTATAACCATAATTATTTCCAATGAAGAAATTAATGCCTCTAGGTCTGTAAGCTCTTCTAAATGGACGATAAGCTCTGTAATTGTTGGTTACATAAATCGCTGTACCTGGAGAAGCATATCTATCGTAATAATAGCTATCTACATAAGCTGGAGAATAAAAATCGAAGCCAGAGTATGGGCGATAAAATCTACGGACACGTGAGGTGTAATAATAATCGTAGTCATCATTATCATAAGAAGCGTAATCATTATTACTTACTTCTTCTTCGTAAGTTACTTCATCTACTTCATCATAAGATGAGTCATAGTAAGTATCATCGCTATCAGAACTTGGATCGTAATATAGATCGTCGAACTGTGCGAAAGAGGACACTGCGAATCCTAGAACAAAAAGTGCAGTTAAAAAGACAGATATTTTATGCGTTTTCATAAAAAATAATTTTTAGATGTAATTATGTGACTCTCTTACAAGTTACAAGTGTAATTTATTACTTTTGCAGCAATTTTTTAGTTAAAAAAGATTTAAAGTTGAATTTAAATCATGATAAAAGTGTTAAAACAATGCTTTTATTGTACTATTCTGACGAAATGGTCGATGAGACGTCACTAGAAAAAAGTTTTAAACATTTGTTAAAATTATTCGTAACCTCTTTTATTCCAGTTATTTTATATAGATGTCGTCTTCGTAAAATAAAGAAAATCAGGAAAAAGGACTTACTTCTCTTAGTTGTTTTATAATCAGTTAACATAAACTAATTCATGGCAAAGGATATTACAAATCGGAGTGAAGATTACTCCAAATGGTACAACGATATTGTAAAAAAAGCGGATCTGGCAGAAAATAGTGCCGTTCGCGGATGTATGGTGATCAAACCCTATGGTTTTGCCATATGGGAAAAAATGAAAGCCCAATTGGACTCCATGTTCAAAGAAACAGGACATGTTAACGCATATTTTCCACTACTGATTCCTAAAAGCTTTTTGAGCAAAGAAGCAGATCACGTAGAAGGTTTTGCCAAAGAATGCGCCGTTGTCACCCACCACCGTTTGATGAATAATCCAGATGGCTCAGGTGTCGTAGTTGACCCTTCTGCCAAATTGGAGGAAGAGTTAATTATACGTCCAACTTCTGAAACCATCATTTGGAATACTTATAAAAATTGGATCCAATCCTACCGTGATCTTCCATTATTGATCAATCAATGGGCTAATGTCATGCGATGGGAAATGCGTACTCGTCCTTTTTTAAGAACGGCTGAGTTCCTTTGGCAGGAAGGACACACCGCTCATGCTACTAAAACAGAAGCAGTAGATGAAGCGGCAATGATTCATGAAGTCTATGCTCGTTTTGCAGAAGATTACATGGCCATGCCCGTTATTAAAGGTTCTAAATCAGCTAAAGAACGTTTTGCTGGCGCAGAAGATACATTGACTATTGAGGCATTAATGCAAGATGGGAAAGCATTGCAAGCAGGTACTTCTCACTTTTTAGGTCAAAATTTCGCGAAAGCGTTTGAAGTAACTTTTATGACTTCTGAAAATAAAGAAGAATTTGTTTGGGCGACCTCTTGGGGCGTTTCTACCCGTTTAGTGGGCGCATTGATCATGACACACTCTGATGATAGCGGTTTGGTATTGCCTCCAAAATTGGCACCAATCCAAGTCGTCATTGTACCGATTCCAAAACCAGACCCTGCCTTGATTGAAGTAGCAGAAAAAATTGAAAAAGAACTAAAAGCCAAGGGTATTTCTGTAAAGATCGATAAAGATCCTAAGAAACGAACTGGATTTAAGTTTGCTGAATATGAAATGAAGGGGGTACCAGTCAGGATTGGTATTGGAAAACGAGATTTAGAGAAAAACATGGTGGAAGTGGCTCGTCGAGACACCAAAGAAAAGACTTCTTATCCACTCGATAATCTTAGTGATGCAGTCGAACAATTATTACAGGATATCCAAGATAACCTTTTAGCGAAAGCAAAATCATTCCGAAAAGAACATACCACTAAAGTAGATACCTTTGAGCAATTCAAAGAGGTACTAGAAAATAAAGGTGGATTCATTTTAGCCCATTGGGATGAAACAGATGAAACGGAAGAAAAAATAAAGGAATTGACCAAAGCAACCATTCGTTGTATTCCAAACGATTCGGAAGAAGAAGCTGGAGTTTGCGTATATAGTGGAAAACCTTCCAAACGTAGGGTTTTATTTGCAAAAGCTTACTAAAGTTTTATATCCTAAGACAATAATTATTCTACAAAAAAGCCTCATGCTAAAATAAAGCATGGGGCTTTTTCTTTTTAAACCAAAGAATATTTTGAAAAAACGACAAATATTCATATATTGTTCTATCTAGTTAATCACCACGTTTCAAAAACCACTAAAATATGAAGACTCATCAACGCGAAATCCTAATTTATTACAACAAGGACTCCAGATCCGACCGTCAAACTGTTGCTCATGCTCAAGGGTTAACCAATCATGTAAAGTCATTTACCTATGACAAAACGCCATCTACAGGTGCTAGTTGGCAGCATATTCTAAAATCATTGGACATGCATCCCAAGGACTTAATGAATAAGGCTCATCCTTATTATCAAGCTAACATTCGCGGTCGCGAATTTGACAAAACAGGTTGGTTGAAGATTCTTCATTACAACCCAGAGATTATCAAAGCACCAATTGCTATTAGAGGAAACCGTGCAGTTTTATGTAATAATCCAACTGATGTTTATCAATTGGTGAAATAATACACCTCGATAGTTCTTGAGTTTCACGCACGCAAATCAACCCTTACCTTCCAAGAAACCTGAACTATTAACTGCTCTGTGAGATGCTTTTATTCTCACAGGGCAGTTTACTTTTATAGAAAAATGAAATCGTTTTCAGAAAATGATACTTGCATTTTAATTCCTATTAGAGGCCTCAATTGATATTTTCACTTCAAAATTCTCTATCCTTGAAAGAATCCAGCACTTTTTAAACAAAAAATTTTAAATTCCTTCCTAATTCCAACAAAAATACCTTTGCTTTTTCTTATCTTTGTGTACTTAATTATTAACACGTAAAAGCATAATTACTATGGCATTTGATGTAGAAGGCAGACTCTATAAAAAATTCGATACCACTCAGGTAACAGATTCATTCAAAAAAAGAGAATTTGTAGTTGAACTTGAAGATGGTGCATACACGCAACTAATCAAATTTCAATTAACACAAGCCAACTGTGAAAAACTTGATCCATTTAATGAAAATGATCAGTTGAAAGTTACTTTTTCACTTAGAGGAAGAGAATACACAAAAGAAGGCAGAACTTCTTACTTTACCAATCTTGATGCTTGGAGAGTAGAAAAAGCAGGCGGAGCTGGAGCAGATGTACCAAGTGCAAGCTTAGATGCATTTCCAACTATGGCTGATGAGCCAAGCGCTACTGACAGTAAAGATGATGATCTTCCATTCTAGGAGATTATAATTTATAGATACTTCTTAAAAGCTGGAATTTGTTTTGCAAGTTCCAGCTTTTTATTTTGAGAAATTAGCAAAGCCCCAACCATTACCTATCATTATGCAGTCTATCTAAGTGAAGGGCCATTTTAAAACAACATAAATAACAAAAAATTCTCAAAATGAAATTTTCCAAGTTAGTAATCATTATAATTTTTACGATATCCATCATTTCCTGTAATAAAGATGATGATCAAAATATAACGCAAAGGCAGAATTGTCCCTTTGTACAAAATGATGATGATATGGATGGCCTCATTGATGAAAATGAACGTGGGATCATGACTGCCTGCCAAGAGAATGGATTCACATCTAAGATTGCATTAGAAAATAATCTTATTGGAGAATGGAAATTGATTGGACATGGAGACGAATGGAGTCCAACAAAATCACAGCCTTGTGCATCTATTACTTTTTCAAGGGATGAATTTGTATATGAGTTAACTAATGAGTTTTTTGATACCGTTGCAACGTTTGGTTATGAAATTGAAGAAAGTGTACGTCCATCAGGTGATCCATATTTCTTTTTAAAAATACAAGCTGGTATTCTTAATGGTTTATTTATCAATCAATTTTGTGCTGATCATATGTTTGGAGATGCCACGCCTTTAGATGGTAATATGTATTTGTATGAAAAAGTAAATTAAATATATGTGATGCACTTTTTCCTAAATTTAAATATTTGTTTAGTTACCTAAACCTTTTGATAAAGTCTAAAAAGAGCAAATAAAATCTATTAAAGTATGACAATAAGTCTACAAAAAATCTGATCAAAAAGCATTATCTTTTTAGAATGAATAAATTAAGCATCCTTTTTTACATTTTGGTACTCCCTTATTGTTGTTCCGCACAATGGCTCACTGGTGTGACCACCAAGTGGAATGATTCATTTGTGGAGTGGACTCTATTTGCTGAAGCAGCAGATGATGAGGAAGAGGAAATGGAAGGAGACTTACAATTGCGCTGGCCTTCTAGAAACGATTGGACGGAATGGACTTATGATATTGGTGATGAAAATGGAAGCATCAAACAAACGTTTAAAAATAGACCTGGCCAATGGGATATCAGAGGATTCGGAAAAACCATCACGGCTCGTACTCGATGGAATAATGATTTTAGTGAATGGCGAATAACGGATAATTCTACTACCTTGATTTTTAAAAGTCGTTGGCGAAATAATATCAATGAGTGGTCCCTCAATGATGAAACACATGGTAGTTTTGCTTTGAGAACAGAATGGGATGATGATCCAAGAGAATGGCGAGTTTACGACGACTTAGATGAAGAAATATCTATGCCAATGAAAATGGCCATGGTGTTTATAGCTATTTATCATAGCTCACCTAAACAATAACATAATGGCTATCCAAATTTATTAAAAGCAAGCAATTGAATCCTGACCAAATAAATTTGGATAACCATCATTCTCCTACTTCATCTTTGTCAACTGCACCAAATCGTCAATACTTTTCAAATAACTCGGATGTAATCTTCCCAATTTTTTCTCTTTGATGATCAATGCTTCTCGATATAGCTTTTCCGCTTTTTCATATTCTTTTCTTAACTCAAATAAATTTCCTAAGCCATTTAATATTTCCGCATATCCTGGGTGAAATTTATCCGCCTGTTCACTTCTGACTTTTAAACCTTTTTCATACAAATCTTCTGCTTCTTCATATCGCCAAGTATCCTTGTACAAATTGGCCAAATCATTTAAACTTGTGGCATAATCATTTGTTGGAATGACTTTATTATTCTCTCTCAATCGCAATGCTTTGATCAAATATTCTTCTGCTCTTAAATGATCTCCCATTTTATGATACAGGGTTCCTATATTGTTAGTGCAAGCAATCGTGTGCGGATGGTTTTCACCATAAGTCTTCAACAAAACGGTGAGCGCTTTTTCATACATCGGTAATGCTTTTTCCTTATTTCCATTTTCTTGATACAAATCAGCCAAGCGATAAAGACCAATTGCAAAGATGGGATCTTCTTTACCTAGATAAGCTGCTGCTGTTTTCATTGATTGCAAATAAAAAGAACGGGAAGCATCTATCTGTCCTAACTTATGATGAACACTTGCCAGGTTGTGCAAACTACAGATATAGTTGGGATGTTTAAAACTAAATTCTTTTGCTGCCAATTCACGAGCAGTGATTGCTTCTTGCAAAGCCATTTGATATTCGCCGTCATTGATTGCTTTTAAAACGCTTTGATTGGAAGATTGCCAGTCTTGTGCACTTAAATCTAATAGACCTAAAACACATAAGACAAAGGATAGAAAAAATCCTTTTTTCAATTTCAAAAATTGCATAGTAAGTTCATTTTTGTGCAGGAGGATACACTTCAGTTATAAGATTTCGTTAGGATCTGAATAAAAAAAACAGATCAAAAGGGAGGTGATAATGTGTGAGATCTATGGTTAAAATGGGGAGTGAACAAACTCAAAAATGAATATTTTGAGTTTAGTTAGTGGGACGAATAAAGCTTTTCTAAAAGCTAATTACAGTACAAGTTATTTGAAAAACCAATAAATAGCAACTCAAGAACGTTAAAATTGAGCCAAAGTCCATCTTTGATGTACGAATAAAAAGACATTTTTACTTATATTTATACAAGTTACTGATCCTTAGTTTTTCAGCTGAAAAAAAACGAAATGATCCTTGATCAAACTTATTTGGTCTATTTCAATAAAAATTTCCGCTAAGGTATTCGAAATATAAAAGCTATATGAAAAATTTATTCCAATTGCGATTGCATCTAATTATAGGAATCTTCTTTCTATTTTTCACACCCGAAATACTCGCCAAAACCACTACGGATAGTATCACCGTTTATATTTTTATGCGCGAAGATTGTAAGATTTGTCAGAACTATACTTTAAAATGGCAGGAACTTCATAAAACTTTTAGTAATGATTCTATCCGATTTGTTGGTGTGTTTCCAAATTTTTCATCAAAACCAAAAAAGATAAAAGCATTCAAAGAAAAGTATCAAATTCCGTTTGATTTCGTACATGATTATTTTAAGACGCTTACTTTAAGATTTGGTGCAACGGTTACCCCTGAAGTTGTTGTCTTTAATCATAGGGAGGGAAAAGTACTTTATAAAGGTCGAACAGATAACACTTATTTTAGAGTAGGAAAACGTAGAACCATCACAACGACGTCTGAATTGCAAGACGCACTAGAAGCCATTACCAATGGAAATCCAGTAGCAATTCCAGAAACAACGTCGATCGGTTGTTTTATTAATTTTCAAAATAATCCAATGACCAAATAAAAATATTAAGTCGAACACACTATTCATTTCTTCAAAAATATTCGTTATGAAAAAAATTATTTTACTCCTCTTAATCCCACTTAGTTTTCAACTAAATGCCCAAAATTATAGTGAGCACATCGCTCCTATCATTTATAACAACTGTACCTCGTGTCATCGAGCTGGAGAAATTGGTCCCATTCCGTTTACCAATTATCAAGAAGTCAAAGACTGGGCAGAAATGGTGGCCTTTGTTACCGAATTAAAATATATGCCGCCTTGGAAACCAGATAAAAGCTACAGTACTTTTTTTGGAGAAAAAGGATTAACAGATGAAGAAATTCAACTGATTCAAGACTGGGTAGATGCAGGTACTCCTCAAGGAAATCCATCATTGGAACCACCTGTCCCCAATTTTCCTTCAGGTTCTCAGTTGGGTACTCCTGATTTAGTTTTGAATATGTCTGAAGCCTTTCCCGTTCAAGGTAACAACGAGGATGCTTATCAAGTTTTTGTTTTGCCTACCGGACAAAATGTCGATCGAGAAATTGCAGCTATTGAGTTTAGACCAGGAAATACAAAAGTGGTACATCATGCCTTAATCGCTTTTGATGAAAACGGAGAAGGCGCAGTCTTAGATGCACAAACACCAGAATACGGTTATCATGCTTTTGGTGATTTTGGATTAAGTTCCATCCCAGCATTACGCGGCACCTATACTCCTGGTATTCGTGCGCTTCGCTATCCTGAAGGAATTGGAAGTGTACTTCCTGCAGGAGCTGACGTTTTGATTCAGGTACATTACGCACCAGTTACCTCAGAGGAAACAGATCAATCTTCTGTCAATATTTTTTATAAAAAACAAGACGATCCCATTACTCGAGAAATAAGCCTCGATTTCATTTTACCAGATATTTTACCTGGAGGGTTCAATTCCTTTTTTATTCCTGCGAATCAAACCAAAACCTTTCATGGCATTCAAAATAGTGGACCATCTGACATCAGTCTGTATTCAGTATATCCACATGCACACTTACTTGGAAAGTCTTGGGAAATTTATGCAGTTACGCCAGATGATGTAACGCTTCCTTTATTGAAAATCGAAGATTGGGATTTCAATTGGCAAGGGGAATATATTTTTGATAGAATGAAAAAAATACCTGCCAATTCTCAAATACATTTTATCGCTAGTTATGACAACACAGCTAACAATCCTCTAAACCCAAGTTCACCTCCGCAATTGGCTTTTTGGGGTGAAGAGACGACCAGTGAAATGTATGTCAATATCTTGAGTTGGTTACCTTACCAAAACGGTGATGAAGACATTGTCATTGGAGACAACACCACCAGTTTTTCTCCTCCTTTAGGAAATGATCAATACAAATTCTATCCTCCATTTCCCAATCCTGCATCTGATGAAGTTCGGATTGGTTATTATTTAAGTGAGACTTCTCCTGTTGATATTCAGATCTTTGACATCCAAGGCAAATTGGTCCAACAAGTTTTGTCTACACAAAATAATGTCGCGGGAAATCATAAGATTGATTTCAATGTTGAAGATTTAAGCAATGGGACTTACTTTATTAAAATGACTGGAGAGGAGTTTTCAGCCACTCAAAAAATGCTTAAGATTAAGTAGGCTTTGAGCCGAAAATCAGTTAATAAAAAAGTCAGATTTGTATTGCAAATCTGACTTTTTTATTTTGCATAGAATTTTAAAAATTCTTTTTAAGCTAGAAAACAATACAGTTGCAACTAAACTTTAGTCCATTTTGAAAAGAAATTTTGAACAGCTCTAAATCGCGATATTTCCTGTTAGAAGGTTATTCAAAATTCTTCAATCATTTTGCATCCAAAATTATAAAGTTTAACTCACCGTGTAATAAAGCATCACTCAAAAAAATCAATGTTCTTCCAAAACCCGCTTTCGTAAAGCTTTCCAATGTAATGGACCATAATCTAAAATTCGATCATGGAACTTTCGAATATCAAAATCACTTCCTTCTTCTTTTTGAAAGACCTCTTTGAGTTGTAAAATTTGCGCCGCACCGTATTTATAAGTATGCACTTGACCGGGCCATTTTTTCATTCGTTCTATTTCGCGCTCAGCGATATCATCTTGATTGTAAATGTGCTTTTTCCAAAAAGTCAAAGCTTTCTCATCGCTCCAACCTTGATAATTTAAAGCCACATCTAAAACCACTCGAACGGAGCGAATCAAATCCCATTCATGCTTACCCATCCAATCATAAGGCGTTTGATATAATCCGACTTCACTTCCAATTTCTTCTGCGTAAGCGGCCCAACCTTCTCGATATCCACTAAACGGAATGAACGCTCGATAAGTGGGTAAAGAATCTAATAATTGTTTTTCCAAACTCATCTGAAAATGATGTCCTGGTACACCTTCGTGTAAATACAACCAATCGACTTGACGAATATTAAAGGGTTCATCAAACAAGTTAAAATAAAAGGTTTTTTCGTCTGTATCATAATATCCAGGGACTCGACTCAGTTCTTTTCTTTTTCCTTGATCAATCTTTTCTTTCGACAAATTCCATGACGAAAATTGATTCCAAATTTGCGCTCTTACAGCAGTTTGTTGTGCTTTAAATTTCGTAACAACCTCCATAGAATCTGTCAGCAAAAAACGTTTTTGATTTAAGTCTTCATAAAAACCAATTCGGTCATTAGCAAAGTTTAAATCTCTTTGAATTTTTAAAATCTTCCTTTTTATTTTTTCAATTTCAGTTAAACCAAATGCCTTTAAATCTTCTGGTGTCACCTCGGCTCCAATCCATCTTTTTATAAAATACCGATACCATTTTTTTCCGTTTGGGATAAAATATAAACCATTTTGATCGAGTGGTCGATTTCGTTTTTTTTCTTGAAATATTTTTTCTAACTCTAGTCGCTCCAAATGAAGAGCTAATTCCAAAGAGATGGTTTCATAATCACTTCTATTGTTGACTTCCAGATCATCAATTGTGATTTGCTTTAATTTATCTTGAAAGGATTGAAAAAACTGACTTTGTATTTGAATGGAATCTAGTGAAGTTATTTTTTGAAAATTTTTGACATAACTTAATTCTAAACTTGGAATGTTGAGTTGCGGATATTGGGAAGCAAAATCATCCATCAGTTCTGCAAATTCTTTTCTGACTTTCTCCTCCTGATTTCGACAAGACATGAATCCAATCAAAAGCATTTGACAAAATAGACAGCAATAGAAGAACTTGCTTCGATTCATATTGGTGGTTAGGTTTTTAAATTATTTTCCTACGATTATGGAGTTCAAATTCAATCCAGCTAATAGTTGCGAAATATCCAGTAAGGAATATTCATTTATAGGTCTAGCACAAGTTTACCTTAAACATTGATTATTATTTGACACCTATGCAAAAAATTGCTTGATTTTTAGACTTGACTTTGTCGAATAGTTTCTACTTCGGCAATCGTCTTTGGAATTGGATCACCTAAAATTCGATGTCCTGTTTCCGTGATTAAAATATTGTCTTCGATTCGTATGCCTCCAAAATTTCGATAGGATGTTAATTTTTCATAATTAATAAAATCTTTGAATTTGCCAGCAGCTTGCCATTGATCCATCAACTCAGGAATAAAATAAATACCTGGCTCAACAGTCAACGCAAAACCAGTTTCCAATTCTCGACCTAAACGCAAAGCATTCAATCCAAATTGTGTACTTCGTTCCACCTTATCATTATATCCAACATACTGTTCTCCTAAGTCTTCCATATCATGGACATCCAAACCGATCATATGTCCTAATCCATGAGGAAAGAATAAAGCATGAGCGCCTTGTTCCACAGCCGAATCTACATCACCTTTCATCAAGCCAACAGATTGTAACCCTCGAGTGATAATTCGAGCAGCAAAAAGATGAATATCTCGATAAGACACCCCAGGTTTCAATGCGTCGATCGCCATCGTCTCCGCATCTAAAACAATTTGATAAATTTCTTTTTGTTGAGCAGAGAATTCTTTATCTACCGGAAATGTTCGCGTGATATCTCCAGCATAATGCATAGCTGTTTCCGCACCAAAATCACCTAATACCAATTGACCACTTTTTAGTGTATTCCCATGATAATGATTATGTAAAATTTGCCCATTTACCGAAAGGATAACAGGATAAGCCAATTCTCCCCCATCAGCAATCGCTTTACCATGAACCAGGCCCGTCAATTCTGCTTCTATCATTCCAGGTGTTGCAGCTCGCATCGCTGCGACGTGCATGGCTCTAGAAGTGTTTACGGCTTTTTCCATTTCTACGATCTCCTCTGGACCTTTGACTGCACGTTGTGCGACTACTGCTTTGATTAAAGAGACAGACGCTTTTTGCTCCAAATCCGATAGTGGAATATTCAGCCACTGATGAATTTTTATTTTATTCTTTGCTCGGTACGGAGGTAGATAATGCACCTGGCGACCTGCTGCAATAGCTTTTTGAAGAACCACTTCTATTTCTGTGGGCGACTTGGTTTTTGACACACCAACTTTTGCTGCTTGATCCGCAATGCTTGGCTGAGGACCTGTCCAAACAATATCATCCATGGTCAATTCATAACCAAATATGGTAGAACTTCCATCATCTAAATCAATGAGTCCGATCAAATTGGCTTGATCTAAACCAAAGTAAAAAAGAAAGTTACTGTCTTGTCGAAAATGATAAATATTAGCCGAATAATTCATCGGGCTTTCTCCGTTGCCCATGATGAGCACCAAACCAGAAGAAAGTTCTTTCATTAATTTAGTTCGGCGTTGTTGATAAATAGAAGTGTCAAACATATACTTTTTTGTTTTTCTCAAAAATAAACAAACATTGGTAATAGTTTACAATTATTGAATCGCTCCCTTGATCTTTTTTTATGAAAATAAAAAACTCCTGACCACGACGATTCGCGACAGGAGTTAGAAAAGTCTTTTTGGATCGTTGTCTATTTTTAAGATTCCTGATCATGAATCAAGCTGACAACATTCGCTTTAGTGTTTATAGGTATAATAAGGATTGAAAATTCTTCAATAATAAATTGCTTCAATCCTTATCCAATTCATTTAACCTTTTAGTGTTTATAAAATCGTTCGACCCATTGTTGTTCTTTATTGTAAATTTGGACTTGATACATTCCTCTGGCCAAAGAAGCAACGGATAGTTGGAATTCATTGACACCTTTATTCAAATCGATTACTTGATTTTGAACCACTTGGCCTTGAATATTAGTAATCACTAAATTCGCTGAAGATATTGATCCAAGCTCCCCCAAAGTCAATCGAGCATTTAAAGTAGACACTACTGGATTAGGAAAAACGCTCCAATCATTCGTGGCTTCTATTTGAGTATTGAGTATCGGATCATCCTCTGATCGCAATGGAGCTTCAGAACTAATCACCGTGATATCCGCACCAATTTGATCTAAAGCAGCGCAAACATTTGCCGTTTCTAAAAGAGTATTCAATTCTCCAATGGTTGTTGTTCCGTTCATTATTGATTGTAAATTCAAGTAATTTATACTACTTGGATCAGAAGTCTCTGCGACCAAAGCTTGCACTCGATATGCACCTATATCATTCACTACAAAAGCTGGTGTATCACTGATCTCTTGAATCACTCCGTCTGCTGTACTCAAAACATATAAGACTTCATAATCCAATGGCACTGTTGGTGGAAAGAATACATCTGCTTCTATAATGGTAAAAAATCCTTGAACGACCTCAGGTTCATTCGCAATTAAAACTCCTGCATTAGCCGTACAAATAATTTCTGGTAAAACTTCTACTGGCGCTCCAACAACATCTAAATCTGCACAAACACCTTGGGTTTCGATCATCTCTAAAACTTCCGCTCCCGTCGTTTGATCTAAAACTAAAAATGTTGCATCAAAAAAGTTTTCATCATTAACATCACTAACTTCTACGACAAAACTATGTATTCTATAATTTCCTGGTTGAGATACAAAAAAAGATGGGAATGGACCAAGTCTGGTAATCGTTAATTCAGCACCGGTGGTTAACACATAAATCAATTCATAATCATCTGGCACCACTGCATCACCATTAGCAGTAACTGTAACAAAAGTTGACCCTCCTTCTAAGTAAACAGGACTTTCATCCGTAGAAGAAGTTCCTGCATCTGCAAAACAAGTAATAGGTGGTAAAGCATCCGTTTCTTTTCGAACCAAAACAATTCTCGATGCTCTTTTATAACAACCATTTGAAAATTCTCCTCTCAGCTTATCACCTATTTCGCGAGTAATTTCTCCGGAATAGGAATAACCCCAAACAAAATATTTCCCTTCTTCCAAAAAAGCAAAATTATAAGTTCCATCAAAACTAAAATCAACAACTCGTCTATTACTCTTCGTGATGACATAAACATATTTAGCTGTTCCATTACCTGTATTTTCAAAGGAAAAAGTCGCTTCTTCATTATCTGTAATGTCAATGATATTTTCATCATCAACCGTTGATATGGTCGTGCTTTCTACTTCACTTCTATCTATGGTGATAAAATTTTCGGAAAGATCATAGCAATCGGAAGCGAGTATTGCTGTAGCTGCATTGTCCCCAACTGATCCAAGAAAGACACCAGAGTAAGCCAATCCCCAGACCCGACAAATACCAATCTCTGCTTCTTCAAAATTAGCATAAGGTTGAATATTAATGACTAAGATTACATTATTGGTATCAGTGGTAAGGTAGATGTATTCTTCAGAATCATTTCCATGATTGGAAAAAACTACATAATCAGAATATCCATCATTGACACAAGCATAGGCGATGTCGGTACATTCTTTTGTAGCAACCTCTCCTCCATCACATTGTGCATTTAAATTAATTTGAAAAAAAGCCAGTAGTATAAACAGACCGGATAGGGCGTGTAGATTTTTTGACATGACATGGTTCGTTTTGGTGTATATAAAATTGAGTGATCGCTGAAAGTATCAGGATCACTGATTCGTCTTTTTTTTACGAAAAAGCCTTATGGGTGTTACGATTTTTGGGAAATTATCTGCTTTAAATGTATGGCAGCAAGCACTATTTTAAAGTAAGATTTTCAAACAGAGGAATCTCAGTGCGTTAAGATTACATATAAATATCGTTTAATATACGAGTTATTAATCTTCCAATCAAGAATTAGCCCTCATTAGGGTCTTTTTTTTGCTTAAAAGTTAAAATTTGTAAACTTTTTAAAGAAAATAATGTTTCTCAGGCAACTATTCAACGACTTTTTACACTATTTAAAACAAGATTATTTGTGAACGTAACCGATACCAGTCTGATACAAGGTTGTTTAAAGGGTGATCGAGCGATGCAAAGGGCTTTGTACGAAAAGTTCAAAGTTTCAATGTATATGTTATGTCTTCGCTATGCGACTTGTAAGGAAGAAGCAGAAGATCTATTACAAGATGGTATGATGACCGTCTACAGAGATTTGTATCAATATAGTGCTGAGAAAGGGGCCTTATACACCTGGATTAGAAGAGTAGTACTAAATGTTGCTTTACAACACTTGAGATCAAAGAAATTATTTTTTAGTGATATAGAAATAGATCAGACTATCAAATTACATGCTACCAACGACGATATTTTTTCAGATCTAGGAGCAAAAGAATTAACAGATCTGATTCAGAAATTACCCGATGGCTATCGAATTGTATTTAACTTGTATGTAGTAGAAGGTTTTAATCACAGAGAAATTGGGGAAATGCTAGGCGTTTCTCAAAATACCTCCAAAACACAATTGTTCAAAGCAAAAGCCATGTTGCGAAAACGGTTATCCGTGATCCGACCAGAAATTAGTGGTATTTATGGACGAAGAGATAAACAAAAATAAATTGGAATCGAATTTTCGAAAACAATTACGGGATCAAAAGCCTGCTAAAGATGGTTGGAATATACCATCTGATGATCTGTGGGATAAACTCGACAAAGAGTTGGACCAAGAGGCTTTTCCTAAAAAGAAAAAGAAGCGATGGCTCTTTTTTCT
>CAYTVR010000039.1:26050-39056 GCA_964441245.1 uncultured Saprospiraceae bacterium
AGAACTGTTATTTCCGATCAAAAATATAAAAAATCAGCTCCCCTTATTTCTAATAAAAAAGTAACCCGTAATGCTACGGACACTAAACCTTCAAAGAAATTTAATACGCTGACTACTACTTTTACTTTAGATCATTCAACTATACATTCCAATACACCAACGATTCCCCATCAAACATTAATAACTGCAGATGAAAATTCAGTTATCAAGTCCCAATTGGCATCAAAGGAATCGACAATACCGACAACTAAAAGTAAGTCAACAAAAAAATATACGCTCATTTCAGTGCCCTCTTTGTCGGCTCCTTTATATCAAATTGATCAACCTGAGACCGATCGAAAAGTAGTTCCATACATTTCTCTTCCATCTTCTAAAAGGTTGACTTTAGGAATCTATTATGCTCCGACAATGACTTTTGCAAATGTCAAAGATCAATTGAGTAGTTCTGTCGAGTCTATCGATATATCGAGAAATGCAGCTTATGCCAATCGTTTTGGTGTTAACCTAGAAAAACAAATTGCTCGACATTGGTCCATTGGACTCGGATTAGAGTATACTCATTTTCGTGTTGATTCTGAATATTTGGTCGGCGTACCTTATAGCAGTGAAGACGAGCGACAAAATGCTTTAGGTAACTATGAAAAAAATTATCAACATAGCTTACCTTCTTCTTTTGGGAAACTCAATACAGAATTTGGATTAGATCGACTTCATGATGAAATAGTCCCTGAAAATGAATTGTTGCATGTCACTATGTCTTTAGCACATCAATTACATGTATTGAGTATTCCATTGTACGCTCGATACCATATTGATCACAATAAATGGCGTTATTCATTAATGGCAGGTGTACAAACAAATTTTTGGTTAGGACAACCCAATACTACTTTGACCACTTCGCTTTCACACCATACGGCAGTACATCATCGACATACCAGTGTAGAAAATGACTCTGCGCCAGAATTAAAAAATACTTCTTTTGGTTATCTCTTCGGATTAGGAATAGAATATCAAATCGCAGATCAGATTTATGCTTCTTTTCAACCCAATTATCAAGGTAGTTTTACACCACTTTATAAAGATGATAATTTCAAAAGCTATCCTTCTTCTCTAGGATTACAAGTCGGAATTAGATATGGATTTTAAACTCCGCAAATAAACTCAAAAATTTTATTTTTTATTGACACCCTATTTAGTTAAATCTGAATAGGGTGTTAATTTTGAGTATACGGTCTACATTCCGAAATATTTGTAATTTTGCGGCTGTATTAAATCATATATCAAAATAATGCGGCATCTCTTATTTATATTTTCCTGTTTTTTCAGTTTACTATTACCAAGTTGCTCTGATTCTAACAATGACCCTGTGAAGGAAGTTACCTGTGATTGTTCTTTCGATCCTATCGAATATGAAGAGCGATATAAGAAAATGAGCGATATACATTTTATGGTGACTGCTGACCCTCAATACAATTTTAAAGAAATGAATCCAGATCAAGTATCCGTTCAAAATGCGGATTGGGTATCTTTCTTGTTGTCACAAAAAATTTGTTGCGAAAATTATCGTGGGGTAATTATTTCGGGAGATTTGACGCATTTTGCTCGCGAAGACGAATATCGTCGATATCAAAAATTTATTCAGCCCATACAGCCTTTTGTTTTTGATGGATTAGGCAATCATGATTTTGCTTGGGCGGCAGAAGAAGCGCAAGATCCACAAGCATTTATTGATTTTGGCTTGGAAGGTATCGTTCCTAAAGAAATGATGGGTTGGAAAAAAGAATGTTTAACCATTTGGGAAGATGTTCGCAAACGGCCACATATTCCTCAAGTCAATAATTCTTATCCGAATTTGCATTACTCTTGGGATTGGGGCAATGTTCATGGTATCCAATTGAATTTATTTCCTGGATCGGCAACTCGTAAAGGCAAACCCGCTCAAAATCCTTTTGATGCTCTTACTTTTTTAAAAAATGATCTCGAAACACAGGTTGGAAATTCGGGACGACCAGTCATTTTATCTCATCATTATGGTCTTGATTTTTTCTCTATTGGTTCACTAGAACAAGGTAGCAAGATTAATCCTAAAGCTGCTTGGTGGACGGCAGAAGAACGAAAAAAATATTGGGATTTGCTACAAGACTATAATGTTATTGCGATTTTTTCTGGTCATGCGCATTATTGTGATGAATGTTATTTGCCTTGGGATGGGACTTCTATTGGCGAAGCAAATGTAGGGCCTGATTTCATTCCTACCTTTGTTGCAGGAGCTGCTAGAGAAGCTAAATATTTAGAATGTCATATCACTGCTGACAGTTTAGTCGTCAAACGATTTGCAAAAAAGAATTTGGTTTTTAGAAAAGCATTTGCGATCGAGCGATAATGCTATCATAAAATTTCTCCTTTTTATAAAAATACATTTACCAACATGAAAGCCCTGATCATTGAAGGTGGCGCATTAAGAACAGTTTTTACAACAGGTGTACTCGATGCGCTTATCGCAAACGAATTTGATCCATTTGATATCTACCTGGGTGTTTCTGGTGGAGCAATGTGTATGTCTTATTATTTTACTGGCCAATATCGTGCAGCTTACAGCATCATTCAACAAATTGCTAACGATCCACAATTTATGGGCTTGAAAAATTTGTTGTCCACTGAAGGATATCTAAATCTCTCTTATCTTTTTGAATTTTCTGAAGCTAATTTCCCTTTTCAAATTGAGAAAGCCATTCAAAAGAAAAAAAATAGAACACTAGAAATCGTTGCCACTAACCTAGAGGATGCGAAGCCTGTCTATCTTTGGCCCAACAAACAAAATTGGATTTCTTGCTTAAAAGCATCAGGAACTTTACCTTTTATTTCCAAAGGCTTTTTTCCTTTCCAAAAATTAAAACTCACAGATGGAGGTTGGTCTGATCCAATCCCTGCAAAACGAGCGATCCAATTAGGTGCCGACCAAGTTGTCGTTGTTCGGACTCAACCACTTCATTACAAATCTGAATGGCGATACTTAGGAATGCTTGGCAAATTACTGAATCGAGATAAACCCAATGTTCAAGTACTTTTTGATAATGAATATCGCAGATACAATCAATGTCTTGATTTCCTTAACGGAAAATATGCTCCTCAAATCATTCAAATCGCGCCACCTGACTATCTAAAAACAACAGCCTACTCGACCTCACTTGAAAAAATGAATATAGATTATCGAGTAGGCTTAGATATGGGTATTCAATTCTTACATCAACATAGAGCTGATTTTTTGTAACTTTGCCCCTCCGAAAATCAATTAGGATCATGTAATGAATAAGTTATAACAAAGAGGAGTAAATATTTTTTCTTTAATCGAGACAAAAAACGTAAATGTCCGCCTCAGGCGGACAATGAGACTTTTTAACGATGACAAAAGGAAAAAGAATGCTCAAACTGTTTTCATGATCCTTCATGATAAATTTATCCAAAAGCTTAAAATATGGGATTATTTAGTAAAGGAAAAAAGGCATATAGTATTTTCAGTTTCAAATGCCCTCGTTGTCACGAAGGCCACTTATTTAACACTCAAATATTAGAATTCAAAGGCTCTTTCGATATGGCGGAAAGGTGTTCCGTTTGTCAGCAAAATTATATGCCCGAACCTGGATTTTATTTTGGAGCCATGTTTATTTCTTATATCATCATGGGTTGGTTTTGCCTAGGCTTTGTTGGTTTCTGCATGTTAGTTTTAGAAATGAGTGTTAATACCTCTTTTGTTTGGTTGATTATTATATGTGCGATCATGTTCGTTTGGATTTTTCGAATCTCTCGATCTATCTGGATTAACATGAATATCAAATACGACCCTGATATTTTAAGAAATAAAAACCTTTCTTAAGAGCAGTTCTTTTTTATACCCCGTTGAAAAAAATATCTTTCAAATCAAAAAACCTTAGAGCATATCTAAATTCCATTAATTTGCAAACACCCAATCGATTTCATAAATTTTTCCCTTTCCTCTCCTGGCTTCCAATGGTTAAAAAATCATTGCGAGCAGATCTAATTGCAGGCTTGACCGGCGCTGTAGTTGTGTTACCACAAGGAGTTGCGTTTGCTATAATTGCTGGGATGCCCCCCATTTATGGTTTGTATACGGCAATGGTCACTCCTATTATTGCCGCCTTATTTGGTTCTTCTTGGCATTTAATTTCCGGGCCGACAACGGCTATTTCTATTGTTGTATTTGCTGCGATTAGTCAATTCGCAGAAGCTGGTTCACCTGATTTTGTCCGCTTAGCCTTGGTCCTTACTTTTCTTGCTGGAGTCATTCAACTGGTCATGGGCTTAGCCCGTTTGGGAACGCTGGTCAATTTTGTCTCTCATACCGTTGTGATTGGATTCACCGCAGGAGCTGCCTTACTTATTGCCACGAGTCAAATCAAATACATTTTCGATCTTTCGATCAAATCAGGTACTTCCTTTTTAGATTCATGGGTTCAAATTTTCCAACAACTACCCCAATCAAATTGGTATGTCTTCGCAGTGGCTATGGCCACCCTAATCACTGCTATAGTCTTAAAAAAGGTATCCCGTAAATCTCCATACATGTTGATTGCGATGGTCCTTGGTAGTATCCTTTCAATCGTACTTGGAGGCGAAGCAGTTGGGATCCAAACCATTGGAGAAATGCCTGCGCAACTTCCTCCCTTTGTCATACCAGACATCTCATTTTCGACGATCCAACAATTAGGAGCCAACGCATTTGCTATTGCTTTATTGGGGCTAATCGAGGCCGTAGCCATTGCTCGATCCATTGCAGCACACACCAATCAACGACTAGATGGTAATCAAGAATTTATTGGTCAAGGACTTTCTAATCTAGTGGGTAGTTTTTTCTCTTGCTATGCGGGTTCTGGTTCCTTTACTCGTTCTGGAATCAATCATCAAGGAGGAGCTCAAACACCAATGGCCGCTATTTTTGCTGCGATCATTCTAATGTTACTTTTACTCTTTGTTGCGCCTTATGCTGCCTATCTTCCTGTTCCCGCAATGGGAGGAATTATTTTATTAGTGGCCTACAACCTAGTTGACTTTCACCATCTAAAAGAAATTATATCTACCAGTAAAGCCGAACTCGCTATATTGATCACCACGTTTTTAGCTACCTTGTTTTTACACTTGGAAGTCGCTATCTATGCTGGAGTCATTCTTTCTCTTATTTTTTATTTGCAAAAAAAATCTCGTCCTAACGTCGTTACCATGGCTCCATATCCACAAGGACAAAAACAACGTTTTATTAATATCACAAAAGAACAAGGAATTTTAGAATGTCCTCAAATAAAAATCATTAGAATAGATGGTTCGCTTTTTTTTGGAGCAATTGATCATGTTTCTTCTTTTGTAGATGAATTGTTTGAAGGTTCCGAAAAAAATCTATTGATCCTTTCGACTGGCATTAACTCTGTTGATATGTCTGGAGCAGAATGGTTAGAGCGGGAAGCTATACGTTGGAAAAACAAAGGAGGTGGCTTATATTTTTCTGGATTAAAAATAAGTGCTCAAGACGTTTTAAACGAAGGTCATTTCAAAAAGAATATTGGAGAAGATCATTTTTATGAAAATAAAAAAGAAGCGATCGCAAGCATTTATAACGACTTAGATAAAAATATTTGTGCCACGTGTACGCATCGAATTTTCAAAGAATGTAAAACAGAATTTAAGATTTAATACTTGAGGACTTTTTTATTTTCCGTAAGGAAAAACCTTTCTCAATAAATAAAAATAGATTTAAATCTCCTTCCACAATGCTTTGCTTTCCGATTCAAAGATACTAGCGAATGAAGTCCTTGGCGGCAAATCTAAATAAGGGTATAATACTTTTGACAAAAATAGTCCCTCTGGATAAGCGTTATTTTTATACTCAAATAATTCTTTCTTTTGAAGTGTTTCTGTAAACTCATCTACACTTAATTTCCCTCTTCCAATATCGATTAACCGAGCTACGATTTTCCGAATCATTCCTCTTAAAAAACGATTGGCCGTAATTTGAAAACGCAAACGATCTCCTCTTTCATCAGAAAATAATTGCGCACTTTGAATATTACAATTGGTATGTTTGTAAATATCTGGTTGCTTACAAAGTGATCGAAAATCTCTTGTTGCTCGAATAACTGCTACGGCCTTATTCATTTGATCTACATCCAAATTATCAATAGGATATAAAGAACTTCCTTGCTTCAAAAACGGATCCTTATACCGATGGATAAAATAATCATAAGTTCTGGCGACGGCATCAAAACGAGCGTTCACGGTATCTGGCATTGGTAGGACATCGAAGATCGCAATGTCCTTTGGTAACATTTTATTTAAGCGAAAAACTGGATCAAACTGAAAAGCCTCTTCTATTTCGATGTGTAAAAAATATTGACTCGCGTGTACTCCTGCATCCGTTCGTCCACAACCAAAACAAGTTATAAACTCACCCATCATTTTTTCTATCGTTGTCTCTAATACTTCTTGTACACTAGTTACCTTGGGCTGGCGTTGCCAACCGCGATATCTCGCTCCATTATATGCAATGTGTAAAAAGTATTTCATTGATTATTTTTTTAAACCTTCTTTCGTTATTCTTAGTAATAAAGAAAATCCCGATTTGAGTAAAATCTATCCTTGAAGTAAAAATATTGCAGGTCGCTTATGAATATCTGGTAATCCTTTTTTCTTCCAATTTTTGATGCGATGACTTGCCACATACTCGGTAGACAAAGTCAAATCTACTGCAATACAAAAACGAGTATTAGCATGAAGACTCGCAACAGCTTGTTGGATCATCGAATTATTTCGATATGGTGTTTCAATAAAAATTTGTGTCTGTTTGAATTTACCTGATAATTGTTCCAATCGCTTTAGTTCTTTTGCCAGGTCTGGTTTAGAGGCTGGTAAATATCCTTGAAAAGCAAAGCTTTGACCATTCATTCCGGAAGCCATCAAAGCTAACAAAATCGAAGAAGGCCCTACTAAGGGAATCACTTGAATACCTTTATCATGTGCAATCTGAGCAATGGTCGCACCTGGATCTGCAATTCCGGGACAACCAGCTTCTGAAAGAAAACCAATGTCTTTTCCCAATTCCATCGCTTCCATAAAAATAGCACGATCTGATTCTTTCCGATGTTTATCCAATTCAAAAACTTGGTATTCAGATATGGATTTAGTCGGTTCTGTACTTTTGATGAATCGACGAGCTGTCTTCGCTCGCTCTACAACAAACACATCTAATCGATGAATAATATCAATCACATTTTGCGGTAAGCTATGCAAAGCATTTTCTCCCAAAGGAGCTGGAATAAGGTATAATTTACGAGTCATAGTCTGTTTGGTAACAACAAAGAAAGAATTCATTAATTGACTATTTATCACTAATCCTTCTAGATTTTAATCCATATTCAAAGCGATAAAGACACAAAAGTACACATTCGTCCACTTTCATAGTGTACAAGGATAAATTTTAAGGTGGTCTTTATAAATTTAGGGGCGATTTAACCTTTATTTTCCTTATTCCTGCCTTGGAATTCTTATATTTGTTACCTGTTTTAAACAAAGATTTCAATGAGTACCACTTATACTATAAAATTACCTCAATTTGAGGGGCCTTTCGATTTGCTGCTCTTTTTCATAGAGCGGGACGAACTCGATATCCACGATATTCCAATAGCAAAAATCACTGATGAATTTTTGAACTATATTCGGCAAATGGAAGCTTTGAATATTGACTTGGCTAGTGAGTTTATATTGGTTGCTGCTACACTAATGGGCATCAAAGCCAAATTACTTATTCCTCGTAAACCTGTTGATGAAGAAGGTAATGAGATTGATCCACGGGAAGAGTTGGTTCGTAGACTTATAGAATACAAAAGGTACAAAAGTGTTCTGGAGGAAATGCGAGGGAAAGAAGAGGATCGTAGTTTTAGAAACAAACGTGGAAACACGACTTACGATGTATCACAAGTGGCTGCCAAAGCTTTGGTTGATTTAGAATTGGAGTCATTGACCTTGTTCAAATTGATGAAAGCTTTTGATCGGGTCATGAATCGAATGAATGACAAAAAGCCTAAGGCCGTTCATCAAGTTTTCAGATATAAACAAACTGTTCCAGGTCAACAAATATATATATTATCAAAAGTGAAGAGAGGAAAAAAGACAGGGTTCAATGATATTTTTGGTATTTGTGAAGATCGAATGCATGCCTTGATTACCTTTCTTGGTTTACTGGAATTACTAAATATGCAACGAGTCAGTTGCATCATGGGTGTTGGAGTTAATAATTTCTGGTTGACGGTACCGGAAGAAGAATCGGTTATGAATGGAAGTAGTAATACTGACGAAGAAGAGTAGATATTTAATCGTTCGAAACTAAAAAAGGCGGCTTAGAAGTTTACACTTTCAAGCCGCCTTTTTTAGTTACTTAATTAACTCAAGTTTATAAGGCGTTAAACGTAGCGTTATATATATAAACGACACCATCCTCGTCTACATCCTTGATTGAAAATCGAAAAACAGATTCTGTCAATTCATCAATTGTAGCTCTTGAAGCCTCTCCATCTAAATCAATTAAAAACTCCGTTTCATCATTAAAAAATGCCCAAGTTCCCGTTTCAAGTGTATCATCCTCCCAACAAAGATTTTCTCCTGGATCTAGTGTATATGTTCCATTTTTCATGAATGTGTGAATATCATCTAAATCACATACTTCGATATCGGCACCTCCTGGTTGTTCTACTCCGTCAACAGTAATCCTTCCTGATGCTAGATTCCAGCCAGTCCCAGTTAGCATTTCTATTCTAGTTAGTTTATCTTCACTACAAGAGGATACAATCAATCCTACAAGCAGTACTAAAAATGACATTTTTTTCATAAATCAATATTTTTATAGGTGAACGTTATTTCTCTTTTTCACAAAAGAGATTAAATTAATAGAGCCAAATTTGACATTAGTTTTATCTAAGTACGACTCTAACCATTTGTTATATCGACCTTCGGCTCTTCTTCTATTGCTTGCTCGTTATTGGTCTCCATTTATGCGTAAAAACTAAATCTATTTCAATTACAATTACAGTCGTATAAAGCGAACAAGACTTTTATCTAAAACAAATCATTTATCTTGCGCGGTAAGTAGATTGAAATTTATACGGAATATTATCATCTGAATCAACACTTTCAAATGAAACAACAAACACACGGTTTTGTTTGTCAATGTCTCTATTTCAAGTATATCTTCGACAATCATTATCTAAGACAAATTCCGTTTCATCATTTCTAAATATCCAAGTAACATTCCATGGCTCATCTTCTTCAAAACAAAGATTACTGCCCACCTCTTGAACGTATGTACCATTTGCTCTAAATTTATAAACATCGTCTAAGTCACACTCATCTAAAGCCGATGAGCCTGGCACTTCTACTCCATCAGCAGTCAATTGAGCTGCGACTAAACTCCATTCATTTTGCGTCAACATTTCTTTTTTGGATAAGGCCTCATCTTTACCACAGGAGAAAATACTCAAAGTGACTAATACTAATAGAGTTTAAAATTTGGGAATAGACTTTCGTCGATTAGAACGACTTTGTCCTATCGAAAGCTCAAATGCAAATTCTATGCCTTTTGGAAAAAAGAGCTTTAAATGAAAATCAATATGAAGGAAGGAAGAGCTAAATGATCATTTGGTGAGTTGGATTATTAATTATTGCTAGTATAAAGTTTTACCACATTCATACGGACAGGTAGAACCAGGAAGGATTTATTTCAAACCTAATAAATTTTTCAAGATAGGTAAGACTTTTTCTGCTCGTTCAGCATGAATAGGAGTTGATGTTGTTGCTTCGTTTTCCAATAAAGTTCCTTGCTTTGCTAAAGCTAACATTTTAGACCGCTCAGGAGCGGAAAATTCTGAGAATGTCCTACGTAAAAGTGGTAAGAGATTTTTAAACGCTTGAAAATCCATTTCTTCAATCCACGCATTTAAAATATTCCATAGTCGTAGATTATGAATGATTAAAAGTCCACTTCCGTGTAAAAAACCTTCCAACCAAGATGCTGAATCGGTCTTATCATTTGCCGCGGAAAGCGCCAAAAACATTCGGTTCGCCGTTTCTGTCAAAGAAAAACTATCTTTATCAAAAAGAATTCGAGTTCCCGCTCCTCGCAACAATCCATTCGCATTGGCAAGATTGGTTATTTTTTCTAATGCTTTTAACCACGGATCTGTCAATTCCTGATGATGTAATAAATTAATTGATCGATTTACCGCTATTATTTTTTCAAATAAAGCTTGCGCAACCTCATCATCCACGTTGATACAATTATTGGGTAAAGCAATACAAATCCTTGGAATCATTTGATGAATCACCTCAATCAAGATTGCCATATCGATGCCTCTTGTACTTCCATAACGATAGGTATTGACAAGCGCTGGAAGGGCATCCATCAATTGTGTCACATCTCTGGTCAAGCCAGAAACATCTTCTAACTGTTTGATCAAATCAGGAAATAATGCTTTCAAATCTGCATTGAATACCGTTTCAATTAAAGCCGTCAACTCTGGAAGTGCATGCGTTTTTTCCAAGTCTTTTTTCACTTTACTGATTGCAGCAGTAGCAACTGTATTTCCCCACATCCCCGCTTCAATAATTCGAATCATAAAATCGGGCATCCATTCCAATTTCCATTTTTCTTCAAACGAACCAGCATGGTCTCCTTTCTTCTTTTTGATTTTTAGTCCCCAAGGAATGCGAAGAATATTCAAGCGATGTAACAATTGACTTGCAGCCAATTGAGTGGGCTTACGGAGGTCTAAAGCCTTGTCTACCTTCTCAGGACTCTGCCAAGCTTTACTCAATCTAACGGATCGAATCGTTTTCTCTAAATCTTGTTGTAAAGGAACTTTTGGAATGGTATCAGGTACTTGTCCAATCCGATTGCCAATAATCAATTTCTCTGCGATCAAATCCAATTGTCGTTCCTCTCCTTCACAGAAGATAGAAATAGCTGCTTCTCGCAATTCATCAATTCCCGGTATAGGCAAACCACGTAAAGTCGCCAAGGTATTCGACAATCGAACCGCTTCAATCACATGCGCAGAAGAAGCATCCAAATCTTCTTCCCGAAAAAGCCGAGCCAATTGACTCATCCAATGCATCACGACATCTTCTGGATGATGAAATAATAATTGATACCAAGAGGGCGAAAGTACACCTGCACCATAACCACTTTTCAAAGATAGACGATCATAGGTCCACGGAATCCAAGTGGCTTTAGTATTTATTTTTTTAATGCCTTTGAGTAATGCATTATCGCCACTTGTTTTAAAAGCAGCCAAGTCTTGTAAAACAGGTGCATGCCAAGCTCCACAAACCACTGCAATTTTTTGAAAGCCCTTTTTTATAGCGTCTCTGATTTGCTTACGCATAAATGCTTCCCGTAATAATTCCCGTCGAGGTAATGGTACTTTTATTTCAGAACGTAAGGCGTCCATTAATTCCAGTAAGGCTGGAAAAATTTCTCGATCAGCAGCATGTTGTTCAAAGGTAACTTCCCACCAACGTTCGCTATCACTATAACCAGCTAGATTAGCAATATAGGCCAGTGGATCTGCATATAATTTTCGATCTTCTTTTGATAAGGACTTCTTCTCCAATGGATTTTCTTGAGGTAAGACCGATAATTGTTGGTTTTCTTTTTCAGCGATATTCAAAGAAAAGTGAATTCCTTGTGGCAAATCTATAAATCGAACAGGAACAGATTGATCTATCGCATATTGTATGGCTTGCCATTCCGGTGAAAAATCAGCAAAAGGAAAATAAGAACTTTGAGATAAGGATTTAGGATTGTAGACCAACATGGCCACTGGTGGCAGCAAAGTTTTATCTGCCATCGGTGCTAACAAAGCATCTGCATCCGCTGGTCCTTCGATCAAAAGAATATCTGGTTCCATTTGCTGCAAAGCTTGTAATAAACTTCGAGCAGAACCTGGGCCATGATGTCTTATTCCGAAAACTTGATGCATTTTGGTCTCGTGATCGTTTATAGTTATTTAAAATGACTACTTAGAGCATGTTTATACAACTGCATTACATAGAGATACAAAAATACTATAATCTCTTTTAAATTCACGAAAAAGAAAAAGGATAAGACCTGAGATCTTATCCTTTTCAATAACAACAAAATGACTTAAATTTTTATTCTGTAACTCCTTGAACTAGGAGGGAGACTTCTTGTCGGAGTACTTCAATGAATCCTCTTTCAATTGTAAAAGATTTTGTAGCACCACCTGTTTCGATGATTCGCACCACACCTTCTCCTAATGCCGAAACAATAGGAGCGTGATTTTTTAAAATTTCAAACTGTCCAGTTACACCAGGCACTTTTACAGAGTCGATAGTTCCTTGAAATACTTCTTTATCAGGTGTTAATACGGTCAAATTCATGAATCTCTATTTTTGATAGCGAGTCAACTCGCTTCTGATTTTTAAGATTAAGTACCACTCAAAGAATTAAATTGAAATCAAAAGAGGAATTTAATTTTTGAGCAAAACTATTACGCCACTTCAGCTAACATTTTCTTACCAGCTTCGATTACCTCTTCGATGTTTCCTTTAAGGTTGAAAGCTGCTTCAGGATACTCATCTACTTCACCATCCAAGATCATGTTGAAACCTTTGATCGTATCTTCGATTGGTACCAATACACCAGCTAATCCTGTAAACTGCTCTGCTACATGGAAAGGCTGAGATAAGAAACGTTGTACTCGTCTCGCACGGTGTACGACTAATTTATCTTCTTCAGATAATTCTTCCATTCCAAGAATCGCGATGATATCTTGTAACTCATTATATCGTTGAAGGATATTTTTAACTGCCTCTGCTGTATCATAATGATCATCACCGATAATCTTTGGATCCATAATTCTAGAAGTAGAATCCAAAGGATCCACTGCAGGATAAATACCTAAAGAAGCAATTTTACGATTCAATA
>CAYTVR010000040.1:0-38983 GCA_964441245.1 uncultured Saprospiraceae bacterium
ATATCGGGATGGGAGGCCTGTCAAAAAACTGTTTGAGGATAGCGCTGCTTGAACCCAGAGGTTCAAAGAGAATAAGCCAATAAGTTTTTTTTTGACAAGCGTTTTGCTGACTTTTGGGCGAATGCAAAAGTTAGTCGCCGAAGGCAAAAAATCGTATACACCTTAGGCAAGCCTCGAAGAATTCTTTAGATTAAAGTAAAATTCAATCATTCAAAAAGGCAAACCAATTAAAACATCAAATTGACAAAGCAATATTAATAATAAAGTCAGGTGTACAACATAAATACAATTGCACCTTTTAAATAAAATCTAATGAAGAAATTTTTATTAGCTCTTTGGAGTTTAATGTTAGTCATGCACTTACAAGCACAAGAACGTCAAGTCATTGATAAAGTCGTAGGTGTGGTCGGTAGAGAGTTGATTCTTTTATCAGATGTAGAAGATCAACATAGTTTGTTACAAAAGCAAAGAGGTGAAATGCCTCCAAATGCTAAATGTGCCATAATGGATAATGTCTTAGCACAAAATTTATTACTGAATCAAGCTCGTCTGGATAGTATTGAAGTTGGAGAAGTGGAGGTAGAAGGTCAATTAGAAGCACGAATTCAACAGATTCTTGCATATATGAATGGTGACACAAAAGCTTTTGAAGAGTATTATGGAGCTAGTATCAATACCGTAAAGGAGCAGTTTAGAGAAGACTTGCGTAATAAACTTTTGATCGAGCGAATGCAGGGCCAAATTATTGCCGATGCCAATGTTACTCCTTCCGAGGTCAAAGCATTTTTTGCTCGTATTCCAGTTGATAGTCTTCCTTATTTTAATTCAGAAGTAGAAGTAGCAGAAATTGTTTTTTACCCCGAAGTAAATGAGAAAGAGCGAACAGATGCTTTAGAAAAATTGGAAAACATAAAAGCCAAAATTGAAGCTGGAGAAGATTTTGCTGCATTAGCCAAAAGATATTCTGATGATCTAGGTTCTGGACAACAAGGAGGAGATTTAGGTTTTGCACAACGGGGACAATTTGTTCCTGAATTTGAAGGAGCTGCTTATAATTTGGAAAATGGTCAGATGTCAGAAATTGTAGAAACCGAATTTGGTTTCCACCTGATTCAATTGCTCGAACGACGAGGAAATAATATCCATGCTCGCCATATTTTGATCAAGCCACAGATAACAGATGCAGATTTAGATCGAGCTGTTGCTAAACTGGATTCTGTTCGGAATTTAATTGTTAAAGATTCTATGCCTTTCCAATATGCTGTCAAACTTTTTTCAAATGAAAAGGAACAAAGTTATAGCAATGGTGGAAATTTGGTTAACCCCAAAACAGGAAATACTTTTTACGAAATCGCAGATTTAGATCCAGATATTTATTTCACTGTTGATACCATGGAAGTTAATGATGTATCTGCTCCATTTAGTTTTGCTGCAGGTCCTGATGAAACGGCTTTTCGAATTGTACAATTAAAATCTCGTACCAAACCCCACAAAGCCAATTTGCAGCAGGATTATTCCAAAATCAAACAAGCTACTTTAGAAGCTAAGAAAAATGATTTTATGGCAAAATGGGTAGACGAAAAAATTGAATCTAGTTATATTGATATTGATCCAAGCTTTCAAAGTTGTGAGCTTTTACAAAAATGGCAGGCGAAGAAATAAAAATGATTGAATGCAGGAATAATTGAATTTTAAATAACTGAATTTTGAATGGTCACTATACCGCGAAATTCACATTCAAAGGACATTCAAAATTCAGTTATTCTCGCATTCAATCATTCAAGAAGCTAGTCCATACTCCTCTTTTAAAACTTTCTCCGTCGGTCGGAACATCAAAAAACCAATCATCCCTAAAGAGAAAAACATCAAATAAATATAGTTGCCTTCTATAAAAAAGAAAACTGCATTAATTAAATTCCCTCCCTCTAGTAAAGCCCATCTGACGATATTACTTGATCGATGATGTCCTAATTTTTCTTCTTCATCGTTCAATTGCTTCGCTTGATTTTTATGTGTTTTATGAATAGCAAAAGCTCCCGTAAGTGTCGCTATAGAAATGATTGGACCAAAATAAATGTACATATTCGTTGCTTCTCCTCCTTGTTGACTTTTCAGTAAAAGAAAAATACCACACATCATCATTTGTCCAGCGATTAAGGCCAGATAGATCATATTGAGTTGTTTGAGATGGTCTTTGATTTTTTTGGACATAACTGTTTTTATTTAGTGAATAAAAAATGGCCGATTCTTCTTTACGAGAATCGGCCATTTAATTTGAAGTCGTTTAAAAATTCAATTCTTAAACCACTTCGTTTTATGCTAGTTTTCGAAAAGTATCTTTATTTAACGAATTCCGTGCATTAGTCTTTTTAGTAATGGATGTAATATAAGTGAAACGACTCCCATTCCAATCGGAATAAGGGTAAAGATCAAAAAGAACCAAGAAAGTCCACTCTCTTCCACTATCTTTTCCATATCACCTCCAACATAGTGAGCCAATTTATTACCGATCGCAATCGCCAAGTAATAGACACCAAACATAAATGCAATCATCCTTGCAGGAACCAATTTACTCAGATATGAAAGCCCCATTGGAGACAAACAAAGTTCTCCCAATGTATGAAATAAATAAGCCAAGACTACCCAAGCCACACTCAACGCTGCCCCTTCCGCTCCATTGGGTACATTCCTTGCTCCAAAGGCTAAAAACGCAAATCCAATACCTAATAAGAATAGACCTAAAAAGTATTTTACAGATGCTGGTGGATTATAACGACTATCCCACCATTTTGTAAACAGGGGAGCAAACATAATGATAAACAAGGAGTTTAAAATAGCAAACCAAGTGATCGGAATTTCAGATTCAGAAGAGGAAAACTCAAAATAGATTTTATAAATAACAATGGCCCAAACAATAAGAAAGCTTATTCCCAGGATGATATTAGAAAGTCCGATACGAGTAAAAGTTTTTCTGAAAAGCGACATCAATACATAAGTGATGATGACCAATGGAACTACCGTTACAATCAAATCTACTATTTTAAAGGTTGTACCCGCAGAACCATCCAATACTCTATCGGTAAAGTCTCTGATATAAATCGGCATAGAACCTGCCGCCTGTTCAAAGGCTGCCCAAAAGAATATAGTAAACAAACAGAATATAGTAAATGCAATCATTCTGTCGCGCTCAATGGTGGAATATCGAGGTATTCTAACTATAAGTAATACGATAAAAGTAATAGCAGCAATCAGTGCAAATCCCAACGAATCAGGTATACCAAAAAGCGTAAAATTCAAGGCGTTGATACCTCCAATCTTACTGAGTGGATCATTGACAATAAAAATCATAGCTGAGATGATAAATATTCCAATCAATCCATAATCAATCGGTAAAAATGGATTTCTTTTTTCTTGAGAATGCGCTTCTAAAGCCTTTGCCGCAGCCAACTTATCGGCAGCTTTCTCTGCTTCCGTTGGTGCGTCACCGATATTTCCAAATAGCGGCTGTGCAAAATAAAATTGCAACATACCCAAGAACATAAATATACCTGCCAATCCAAAACCATAAGACCATCCTACCTTTTCTCCAACCCATCCACAAAGCATAATACCCAGAAAAGCTCCAGCATTTACCCCCATGTAAAATATATTGTAGGCTCCATCTTTCTTTTCATCATGTCCTTCATACATTTTGGAAATAATAGAAGTCATATTAGGTTTAAAGAAACCATTACCAAAAATCAAAAAGGTAATGCCTATATATAGGAATAGCGGTGTTTCTACCGCCATAGCGGCGTGCCCCAGAGTCATCAAGAGCGCCCCAATGACAACAGCCATTCTGTAGCCAATAACTTTATCAGCCAAATAGCCTCCCATAATAGGAGTCAAATAAACAAGCATCGCATAGGTCCCTAAAAGAGAAAGTGCTGCAGAGGTATCCCATGCCCATCCAGGATTATCACCTGTCAGACTCGCCGTTAAAAAGATGACCAAAAGGGCCCGCATTCCGTAATAGGAAAAACGTTCCCACATCTCTGTAAAAAATAATACAAAAAGTCCGGCTGGATGGCCTAATACTTTGTTTTCAAAAAAGTCTACACGGTCACTCATATTGTGATAATTTTAATTATTTATTTTTCGTTTTATAATGATTAAGTTTTTTTTAATGTGTAGCATCTTCCAACACTAAGTCTTCAGCTCCGTGCGTCAATCGTTTGAGTGGTTTGAGTAATAACAAAACGATTATACCTACTGCTACCGTGAATATGACAATCCCTGTAAAAATAGCCGTCTCTCCTGCTCCCTCTGCTGATTCTCCAATCAAACCTGCTACTTTGTTGCCAAGTCCAGTTGCAGCAAAATAAGCTCCCATCATAAAAGATCCATACTTTACCGGTGCTAGTTTGGTGATAAAAGATAAGGCAACCGGAGATGCACAAAGCTCTCCTATAGTATGAAAAAGATAAGCTAAGACCAACCAATACATAGCTGATGAACCTGTCGCTTCAAATTCTTGTGACGCAAATCTCATGAATAAAAAACCTAAGCCCATGATGATGATTCCAATCGCCATTTTAAAGAGCGATGATCCTTCTCTTCCTTTCAACTTCCAGTTGTACCAAAATGCAGCAACTGCTGTTCCAAGTGTAATGATAAAGAATGCATTTACGGATTGAAACCATGATGCAGGCACAGATACATTTAAAAAATCGATCGTTAAATCTGTTTTCTCTTTTGCATAAAGATTCATCAACCCTCCTGCTTGCTCAAATGCCCCCCAAAACACAATAATTAAGAGGAACGAAAGGAACATGACTAGCATTCTATCCTTTTCAATTTTTGTTAAAGGCTTATCCATCAATTCTTTATCAGGATTGTCTGAAGCTCCTAAAAATTCTCCAACACCATCTAAATGTTTTTGTCCCCATAAATAAACCAGCATGCCTAATAACATTCCAATACCAGCTAAGCCAAATCCATAATGCCATCCAATATTTTCTCCTACATATCCTACGATCAATGCCGATAGAAATGCTCCAATATTAATCCCTATGTAAAAAATAGTAAAACCTTTATCTCTTCGTTCATCTCCTGGTTTGTACAAACCTCCAACCATTGTAGAAATATTAGGCTTCAACAAACCAACTCCTGCTATGATTAATCCCAAACCTGTATAAAAAGCCCAATCTTGGGTAATGGCTAATACGGTATGGCCAGCCACCAAAATAGCAGCTCCCCACAAAACTGCCTTTTTTTGCCCGATCAATTTATCTGCGATCAAACCTCCAGGTATAGAAGCCACATAAACCAACATCGTATACCAGCCATAAAGAGCCAAAGCCTCTCCATCGCTCCACCCCATTCCTGGATTAGCATCCATTGTTTTTCCCGTGATGTACAACACTAAAATTGCTCGCATTCCATAATAGGAAAACCGTTCCCACATCTCCGTAAAAAACAAAACGAACAATCCTACTGGATGTCCGAAAATCTCTTTCCTTTCTAAGTTCTCTGCCATTGTTTGTATTTTTTTAGGTTAAAACCGTCTATTCCTAGCTTTAAAAAGTGCTCTAGCGGCTGTATAGTTGGACTAAAAATAGATTTTTTAGCGTAAAAAAAGCAATATTGCCTAAGCTAATTTTGGTTTTAAGTGCTGATAGGAAGGATTATTTGGAACTTAGTGAAATTGTAGTGCTTTGTAATTAATTGTAACTGATTTACAGGGGAAATAGAGGCGATTGAGCTAGAAATTTATTCCCTTTTCATGGCTGTTTACAACGCAAAAGCTGTAAAAAACTTAAATACATTATTACTTTGAAAAAAAGGCATATTAGAAGTCCATTTTCTAAATGTACCAATTTAATAATTTAATCCACAAGTGTATCACGTGTATGGTAATCTAAGGTCCAACCGGCACCTTCGACCATAAATTGGATGATGTCCAACAATTGATTGCTTTGTTCTTCTGCGGTTAAGAAAAGATCACTTTCTTCTGCATTTTTGCGAATGATGTCTTTTGCGTTCTTATTGATCGTATTGTAATCTGCTTTTGTAAATGAATTGAAACTACCTTGAGTGATATCATAATAATCCAAATCATGATCAATAGAAATAATACTTGGATCTGGTAAATTACTAATGGCTATTGTTTTTTCATCTGGAAAGGATTCGATTTTCATTTGGGTCAAGTCGTAACCGACCGATACTTTTGCCTTGATACGTACTAAGGCTTTTTTCCGTAAAGGACTAATATCATATTTCCAATAATCTTGATAATCATAGATTTCTGAAAAATGACCTTCGACCGTCACCAACTTGGCGACGGTTTTAATTTTCTCTAATAAAACTTGTGATTTTTCCTCTGCGGTAACTTCTTCGTAGGTATAGTAAGCACGTGTTCCCCAAAATATACCAAAGGTGAGTAATAATATTCCTAAGGTGATTAATATTTTTTTAATCATGTCCAAGCTTGTTTTGGTAGTAATAATTGTATTCAAAAAAAATTGAACCCAAAAGGCACATAAAATACATAAAGGAAAAAATACTATTTCAACTTCGATCTCAAATCATATCTCAATCCTTTGTGTTTTTTGAGAACAGCTCTAATGCTTCCAATCGAAACCGGGACTTTGATCAATAAGGGAACTCTATTGTTATCATCACTTACCCAAATGTCCATTTTCGTTCCTTCATTAAAAACTTCTCCTGCAATTGTTCCCGGACTTAAATGAATCGTATTATAACGTCCCTGACCTTTGATTTTTTTATTGGGTACTTTACCATTATATTTCATTGAAAGTGGATAAGCCTTTTTATCTACAAATACCTGAACGGGAAATTCTATTCCCGAATCTATTCCATCAAAATCAATATTTCGACTATAGTAAATGACCGAAAGTACATCGTGAATACATCCATCAATATCATGTGTACTACTGATCGCCGTTTCTTTGTTTTTTCCTCGAAATTCTACGGCTCTATTTTCCTTTTGTGAAAACTCAACTTTATCGTATAAACGATATTTTCCTTCATTGATATTTTTAATGGAAACGTCTGGCAGCATCGTTTGTTTATCCACATAGGATTCAAAACGATCTTTTACTTTTACAAACATGTTGTAGGTCTTGTAAGTATGTCCTGTAGCTGAAAGATGCAATTGACCATCCGGTGTTTCGCCCACTTTAAAAACAACTTCAGCAGCCGGCAACCAAATAAATTTTAAGCGATAATATAATTTGTAGGTAAGTTCTTCCCCAATTTGAAAAGCAGTATTTTCTACTTGGCAATAAGACATATCGAGCCCCGTAGAATCTTTAGGGAATTCTATTAGATCAGGAGAGGAAGGTGTTGATTCCATCTCTTTTGGTAAATAAAAAGAACTTAAAGTTAGTCCAATCAAAATACCAAGGGATACTATGCTAATCGCTCTTGTTATCATAACCAAGGGACTTTAATACATTAATACTTATTATAAATATCGTACCAATTAAGGCCGGAATAATAAGATTAAGGAACCATAAACCAAAGGTAGCTGCTAAAATATCAATCTCGATGGTCGTAAAATGTTGCCATACAAATAGAGCCACTTCTCCCCTAGCCAATAGACCCATCAGTGGTGGAAGAGGAATACTTGTTTGTAATAAAAATATAGTTGCAATACTCGCTACTCCAGGTAAAAATGGAATATGAATAGCAAAAAACCGCAACATTAAATAGTATTGCAAAGTATAAACAATATAGCGAGAAAAAGCATAAAACAAGGTCAATGCCAAATCCTTTGCTTGATAATTTCTCAATACAACTACATGCTTAACGAATCGACGAAGGTATTTGGAATAAGGAATTCGTTTGACAATCGGGATCACTAAATCAATGTTGAAAAAACAAAAAAGCATCAATCCTATGCCCGCTAATCCTATGAAAATACTCGCTTGCAATAAGTAGGGTTCCACTTTTAAAAAACTCAAAGAAAAGTAAACCGTCCCTAACAATCCCATTGATAGTAAAACCAATAATTGACTAAAACTACCCACCAAATTAGCGATGACTGCCTTCCAATTATTTTCAGCTTTAACAAACAAAATACGTCCTCCATATTCTCCAACTCGATTGGGAGTAAACAAAGAAAAGGTAACCCCAGCTAAAATCCCTTTGTACATTGCCCAAAAAGAAATATTTTCAAAACTCTTAATTAACTGTCGCCATTTCATGGTTTCAAAACCCCAATTAACAGGCATCAACAAAACCGCAAAGAACAACCAATACAAATTCTCTGAATGAAAATGATCTATAAAAGTTTTCTGTAAATCAGCAATATTTTCTCTAGCAAAAACTTGTCGGTACAGCACCCACATCAAGAGTAGGACAATAACTGTCTTGAATATCCATTCAATATATTTTCGTTTTCCTTTTCTCAAGTAGTTTGTTGTTTTGTTCTTGGTCGTTCGTTTTTGGTATGATCTTTCAAATCTATTAACATGATTTTCGCTAATGAACCAATTTAAAAGACGTAAATTTATTCTTATTATTATGAATGACATGAAAAAGAAAGAAAAATATCGTCTTTTAGGTGTAGATCCGGGTACTAATGTGCTTGGCTTTGCGATTATTGAAGTAGAAAAGAAACAAATGAAGTTGATTGACATGGGAGTCATTACGATGGGAAAAAAAGATTCTCAACAGATGAAGTTGAAAAAAATATTTGAAGAATTACAAAAAGTCATTGTAACATTTCAGCCTAAAGAAATGGCGATTGAAGCACCTTTCTTTGGAAAGAATGTACAATCTATGTTGAAGTTGGGACGGGCTCAGGGTGTTGCCATCGCAGCTGCTATCACCAAAGATGTCAACATCACAGAATACTCTCCTAAAAAAATAAAGCAGTCCGTTACCGGAAATGGAAATGCTTCGAAAGAACAAGTTTCAGCGATGTTAAGCTCAATTTTGAAGGTAGATATGAAAAATCAAAGCTTAGATGCAACCGATGCTTTGGCTACAGCTGTTTGCCATTTTTATCAATCTTCGTCTTTACTTGGTGGACAAAAAAAATACAGTGATTGGTCTTCTTTTGCTAAAGATAATTCCGGGCGGATAAAAAAATAATTCCTGGTTACTCGTTTGTAGTTGTTAGTCGAGAAAGTTGAATGGGTTAAAGTTATTTTAGATGTTGGCGAATACTTTCTGCAATGGCGGCTAGTTCTTCGTTACTTAGTTTTAATTTTTCTTGTGCAAAACTTAGGTCCCCAATTTTATTCATTGGCACCAAATGAATATGAGCATGAGGCACTTCTAATCCTGCAACAGCCACAGCAATTCGTTTACACGGGATAGCTGCTTCTACTGCTTTGGCTACCTGTTTGGAAAAAGTCATTAATCCCGATAATAATTCATCATCTAGATCAAATACATAATCGATTTCTTTTTTAGGAATCACTAAAGTGTGTCCCTTTCGTAAGGGGAAGATGTCTAAAAAAGCAAAGTAATTTTCGGACTCTGCAATTTTATGACAAGGAATTTCTCCTTGGATTATTTTTGTAAAAATACTTGCCATCTTTATATAATCGAAATTTCCATGATCTCAAATTGGATGGCTCCATTTGGAGTGGATACTTCCGCAATTTCGCCTACTTTTTTACCTAGTAAACCTTTGCCCATTGGAGAAGTTACAGAAATTTTCTTCGCCTTCAAATCTGCCTCTGCTTCAGAAACTAGCTGATAAGTAATTTCCTTACCTCTTTTTACATTTTTGATTCTAACCGTGGATAGCACAACTACTTTAGAATTATCTAATTGACTGGCGTCTAAAATTCTTGCCGTCGCCATCATTTTTTCCATTTCATTGATCTTTAATTCCAACATCCCTTGCGCATCTTTAGCCGCATCATATTCTGCATTTTCAGACAGATCTCCTTTTTCTCTTGCCTCTGCAATTGCCTTAGCTACTTTTTGGCGCCCTGCACTTTTAAGTTCATCAAGTTCCGCTTCTAATCGGGAAAAACCTTCAGGAGTTAAGTAGGTATATTTTGACATAATAATAAATATTTAATAATTTTCTTTTGTTCTATCCTTTGTGATACACCACTGGATTTTATGAAAGATTAAAGTGTAAAAGGAATAGCGTAGAAAAAACGATTTAGTGGTTAAAAAAGTTCAATTTTCAAATGTAATAGAGGTCATAATCTTTGAAATCAAAATAGTTCAAGATTATTTCATTTGATCTTATAAAAGGCGATCCAGATAAATTTGGTTAACCTTCTAACATAAAAAGCTAGGAACGCTTCGATACCCAATGGTACCGAAGCGTCCCTATAAATTTGTATCGAAAGATACGAAAAAATTACTATATCTAAAGTTTTTTATTGCTTTTTTCGATCTTATAAAGTGATTCGCACTGTAATGTTATGAGTTCCACTCCATACTTTTGTGTGGCGATAAGCATAATCAATTCCAAATCTAGCACCATTTTCTCCTTTTTTAACGGGTACATCAATAGATACACCTGCACTTACACCTGTGTAAACGGAATCTCCTCTTGGTTCAGAGTTATCACTAACTGTACTTAACTCATATTTATAACCACCTCTCAACATAAACATTTCATTAAATACATATTCTATTCCACCACCTATTTGATCTTCAGAAAAAGAATTTGATGTAAAGTTACCTACTGCTGTTAATCTATTTTTAGGATTAAGAACAAAATCGTAAGAGACACCAATGTTCAAAGTTGAAGGTAATTCAAAAGTTTGTGAACGACTAAAATAGGTCAAGGGATAAGTTCCATCATTAGGGTTATCTGCTTGTTCCGACAATCCTTCTCCCGTAAATTTCATTGGAGAACCAATGTTTCGAAGAGAGATTCCAAATTTGAAATTATCTTGTGGTCCTGTCACATACTGTACACCCGCATCAACACCGATTCCTATAGCTGTTACATCAGTCGTTCCTTCTGAAATCAGTCGAAAAGTTACTCCTACCGATACTTTATTCTCAAACATGTGAGCATATCCTAGTCCAAGGTTAAAAATAGAAGGAGAAAAAGTAGCTCCTGTGCCTTCGGGTTGATCGGAAGTTGTCTCTGGAATATCTCCAACATCAACAGCCATCAAAGTCACCCCAAAAGTACCTTTACCTACTCTTTGTGCCAAACCAACAGCATTCATATTGATACCAGCTCCTTCAAAATAGCGAGCATGACTAGCTAATATTTCTGTTTTTTTAGTTCGAGTTAATCCTGCAACATTTAATCGCATGGCTTCCACTCCACTAATATTCGCAGTGTTCATCGTATGTAATCCTGCACTACGAGCCCAAGGGTTTAGAAGCAATTGAACTGCTCCTGCTTGCCCTTGTCGATCCGGGTTACCAGCCTCAGCTTGGCTGGGTGCGATTAAACAAAGGGCCAAAAAACCCATTATGTAAATATATTTTGTCATCGTAAAACTTTTTTGTCTAAACTTATTTTTCCGCAATCCGATTATTCAAATTGAATTGTAATCGGATTGCGGAAATAAAATTAAAATATGATTCTTTTATTATAATCCACTTGGATCGAATTGTCTAGCAACACCAAACCATTTGATTACTCTTTCTCCTAAACCTGGTGCATCTATATGTATTAGATAAACACCACTAGCTACAGGAACCCCTTTACTGTTATTCAAATCCCATTCTAAATCTGGATTAATTTGATTGACACTAAGTGCTCGGTTATTACCTTTAGGAATTGAGCCTGCTTCATCTCTATTATACTGACGAACAAATTTTCCATCAAGGGTATAAATGGTGATCGTTGCTTTTGCTGGTAAATTGGTTACCTTAATCGTGTTACTGAACCTTGTCGTTTCATAATCCGAGAATCCATAATACGGATTTGGTACCACATTGATTTGGCTTAAAGCCGAATCAATTTCAACAGTCTCTACTAAATCTGTAGCTGCTACATCTCCTAATACAATTTCATAAGTTGGGTAGCCTTGATTAGCTCCTGTTCCAATTTCTGGTTGATAAGGATTGCTCACTCTAAGTTTTACAATTGCATCGTTTGGAATCAATCCATCTGCATAAGAAGTAAGTGATACATTTTCAGTAATTAGAGGAAATGAAGTCCACGTGATTTTTCGTAAAGCTTCTACTCTAGTATCGAAGTTAAAGTTCTCTGGGTTTGGAGGAGTTAGCCCTGCATGGATACTTTCACATCCATCATATTCTTCTCTAGTCACATAAATATAATGTTGTCCACCTCCATAGAATGGAAGCATATTGGAAGGAATTCCACTTCCAACTATACCTTGATTGGTAGGATTCCACATCATATCTCGACCTGTTGGTGGTGTATTATAAAATCCATTTGAAGCAATATCTGCTATTGCTGGTACCTCTAAGTCATAGATAGAATTTTCTCCAAAGAAAATGTTCAATCGTTTTCCTGTTTCTACATCAATCGCATAACCAGGGAACCAACCTTTACCCATTACCAAATTACCGTCCGCATCTTTTTCATTATCAGGAATCGGTAATCCGTTTGCATCCGCTTCTTTACCTACTGAAGGTGATTGACGAGGCATAAAGTTTTTGGTTCCCACACCTTCTGGTGCAACGTCTCCTTCTGAAGGTCCTAATGGTGGATAATAATATCTATTTGCCGTCTCTACAATGACACAACGACTCCATTTACTTTTATCTGAAGTAAAGACAACATCTACATTGTTTAACGCTTGGACAGGATTTTCTTGGCTTACTTGGTTATTAAGCTGTGGCAATAATGGATCCCAAATAGGACTCAATAAACCGTTGCTGATAAAGAATGGTGCTGATGGAGCAGAAAGTCTTCCATCTGTTAAAGTATAAGGCACAAATAACTCACTACCACTTCTAGAGAATGCGGCAGTAGGATCACGACTGTCAGATTTCAAGTAATTAACTGGTGATACTCCTAAAGGAACAGTTCCTGCCCATTGTGGTTTACTCGGATCCAAATAATCTATTTCAATTCCAAGGTAACCATTAGTATCATCAGCTAAGTCACCGCTATCAGGAGCGTCTACAATACTTACCGTAAAGCCATACTTAGGTAATATTTGCTCATTTAGCACTTCTATTGTTGATTCAGAACGAGTCACTTCTCCGTTTTCATCAGTCAATTTCCATCTAGCCATTTCTCCGTTTGTACCAAAGCTACCATCTAAAATGGACAATTCATAGGTCCCATTCTGTACATTGAATGGGTTATAAATTCTCACATCAACTGGTGCTCTATTGGGTAAATAGGTAATTCGACCTTCCGTTGTACCATTAAAAGATGCATCTCTTGATTCTTGAGTTAAATCAAGAAAAGTTCCTCCATTTCCAACACCATCTAATCTTGTTACTATTGCACCATCCCCATAGGAAGAGTTCAATTTTTCAAAAGTAATTGGTCGAGGAATGAGGGTGTAACTATTGATACGACGACCTTCTAAATAACCATTTCGTTGTCCTCTCACATCAACAGGGTCAAAGTCTTCATAATTATTGTAAGCATAAGCAACCACCTCGTAATAATATTTTTTATGGTTGATTAATTGACTATTCGTAAATGCATCTTCTGTCAAACTAAAAGTATGTCGTATTCCAGTATCGTCTCCTTCAACTTTTTTCTCTGAAACCCAAATTTCATCTTCAAGAAAACCTGGTGTTTCTGTACCAGGCAGTGTAGTCCAATTAAATATGCTGGAAACACCATTTTTAACATCTACTTGAAATACTTCTCTTGCATTGTCTGGATCATTAAATTTATCATTAGGTCCTCTTAATTGATATACTCGATATCCTTCAAAGACATAATTTGAATCAATAGTACCTCCAGGAGCCGCTAAGTCTGGCTCTGAATATAATTCAAAACTATTATTGGTATTGACATCTAAGGTGTCATTGGTTAATATCCCGACTACTTCTCTATCCAATTCTAACCAATCAATGTCTGGTGCATCAGGTCCGTCAGTAATTTTAAAACAATTATCAAAAAGAGATTGTGCTAAATCATCCGCAAAAAGCAATTTTCCTAAATCTGGTTCTGGGTGATTAGCTATATCCGCTACCCAAACTACTCCAATGATCAATTCATTGGTTGCATCTTTAGTTAATGTAAATGGTCCTGAAGCTTGAATGGTTCTTCTATCTCCAGTCCCCAACATTTCTCCGGCCATCGACCAAGTTCCAGCACTGTTATCTGCTGGTGGATCAGGGAAAGCGTATTTTATCAATTCGGCTCCTGGATCTAAACTATAGCCATTACCACCTCTACTAAATGGTGTGCCATCTCCCCAAAAACCTGAAAGTAAATTATAATAATCCTGTGCAGTCATTGGATCTCCAGTTCCAGGAGGAGGAGGAGGAGTTGAAGAACTTCTATTATAATAGGTAAAAGAAGACATCCCTAACTCTTCGGCAAACTCATCTAATGGTCCACGGAAGTAATCTATTCCTAGTACTGGAATATTTCTACAATAAGTTGCCGCACCTGAGGCACAAACACAATCATTTTCTACGGTACCATCTGTTGCATCTGAGTTATAAATATATGCCAAACTTCTAGTGGTATCACATCCTACATAATCATCAAAATCACATCCTAAATCTGGATCTACCCACATGGCAAAATAAGTATCAAAAAGATCTTCCGTTCCTCTATTAATCAATTTATACCTTTGAAAGGTCATATCATTGATTTGATCATTGGTTGCATAGGCAAAGGATTGAACTTGCACTTCCATTTGCATCGGATCTCCATCTGTTTCAGTATGTACATTTCCAACATCATTGTATATCCAGAAAATCATTTCATCTGGAAATGGAGCATCTTCAGGATCACATCCCCGAACTTCGATCACTGGATAATCTCCATCAATTGGGTCATAGATTCTATCCAAATTTCTATCATAAAAACCAGCTAGCCCCTGCTTAGTCAATGGTAAGGTGAAGCCGTGAATTTCAAAAAAGAATTCATTTCCTCTTGCAGGCCATCCTTTTATTGATCGAGGAATTAGGCTTGGGTCATATTGTCCTCCACTTGCTTCAGCATCAGACCAATTACTCAAGTGTAACCGAACATCATCACCTAAAACCTTGAAGTGCTTATCCCAATTTTCACATATTTTTGCCTCTGTGCTAAGAGTGGTATCAATTGGTCCAGGCCAAAAATCCGTGGTATTACTACCTCCATAAGTTTTGGCAGCTAGTTTCAAGTTTCCTCCAGTATCCCTTCCACCAATCCATACTGCACCAGCAAAAATTGAGGATACTTCAGGTAAACCTGCTTCTACTTTAGGCACTACATATTTAGGATCTCCAGATCCATCCCACCATACATCTCCATTAATTAAAAGACGTGCTCGAACATTGTTAATGTCTTGGGAAATTTGAGAAGACCCAGGAGCACAAGGCTCTCTTAAAGTCGCTTGCTGTTGATTTCCTGAATTATTATTCGTAGTCGTCTTCTTGGTAGTCTTCGGATTATTACGAGCCGAAGATGGTAAGACAACCGCAATCAGTAACAGCGTTATAAATAGATACTTTAGCTTATACATAATATTCATCTTTTAAAGTTCTTTTGTTAAATTCTATTAAAAATTGACAATTGCCCCTACGTAAATTCTTCTAGGCAAAGTAAAGAAATCCGGATTAGTTACTGCCCATTGATAAGAAGACAAATAGGCGTTCAAATCACGACCTTGTTGAATGACTGCATTTTTTGCATCCTCTCCGAAAGTAGACAATAAGAATCCATCATCTTCAGCAGAACCAGAAGCAGAATATACATCTACCACATTTCGAGTGTTTAATAAATTACTTACCCGTAGATATACATTGATGTCCAGTGGGAATTTTTTAGAAGGGAATACCGTAAAGTTTTTATCAACTCTAGCATTAATCGTAAAGTTCCATGGTTTTCTTGATCCATTAATCGCTCCTTCGAATCCCGCTCCACCAAAGGTAACTGGCGATTGACGAGAAGTATATGGTCGACCAGAAACGGCAACTGTTTGGAAGTTAATACCTGCATCAGCAAATATATTTTTACCAAACCATCGAGGGCCATTGTAACCTTTTCCACCTGCATATCGATAATCAATAGAAGCAACGATTCGATGTCTTTCGTCAAAATTTAATGGACTTAATGTTCTAATATTTCCTCTACTTGTTAATCCTCTTGCAGAGTTGGCATCTGAACCCGTTCCATCAGCAAATTGTAAGGTATAGTTAATATTTGCTGATACATTTCCTGTACGTCTCATATCATATTGGAATGAGAATCCTTTTACCGTACCAAAATCAAGGTTTCCAAAAGAATCATATTGATTTACATCTGCGACGAAAGCATAAGTTCGTCTTTGAATCATATCTCTTAATTCTTTGTAGTAAACTGCAATTTTGATAGCAGAAGTATTCGATACTGCTTGACGGAATCCAACCTCATAATCCACCGTTTTACTTGGTAGCAAGTTTGGATTATTCAAAGGTGCTCTTTCTTGGAAATAAAAATAATCTAAAGCCGTTGCGATATTTCCATTTAATGGTCGTTGTACCAAAACATCATAATGTGCGAAGAATAAAGCTTTTTCAGAAATAGGGAAAGAGAAAGCTAAACGAGGCATCCAGTTAATCTGAGGTTCGTAATCTTCAAAATCCGTACTTGGATTGTAATCTACATCTTTAATGTTAGATTCAGGATCGATATAATCCGGAAATACCAAACCACCTGGGAAAATTAAATTACCACCATTTGCTTTAGCTCCATTCGCAAAATACCATTGTTCTCCATCTCTAAATGCTTGAACTTTTGTAGATCCATCTGCATCTACATATACTTTAAAATCATCTCCGATGGTACTTGGTCTTTCTTGGCCTTGGCCAGTTCCAGCATAAAAATCTTTAGCTCCCTTTATTGAATTTACGGAGAAAGGATCTTTTAAAACTTTGGTATTGGCATCATATCGATCTACTCGAAGTCCTACACGGAAGGTGATTTCATTATAGGTAAATTTATCTTGAATGTAAGCTGCAAAATAATTTGGTTTAAAAGGAGCAACTGGGAATGTCCTTCGCCCTTCAGCATCTTCCGCCTCAAAGAAGTCATCAAAGGTCACATCATCTGAAAGCTTGTTTCCTAAATAATCATAGCCATAATATAATAAGAGATCAGGATCATTCAATTCTCGAGCACTAAACATATCTAACGAAAGTAAACTTGGATCTAGTCCATCTACATTCACGTACTCCTCTAACGATTGTCCTGTCTTTGCTCTAATTTCTCTTAAAAATTTATCTTCGGCACTAGGATTCGTTAACAGATCATGTATAGGAATATCTTCTACTCCAAATTGAGGTCCTATAAAACTTAAGTCTACTGGGAAAGTTCCTACAACAGTAGAAGTATCTACCCCTTGAATATGTCGATTAGCTAATTGTCGTGCAACTGTCCACAATGTTCGTGGACTGATGTCATATCGACGATTAAATCTTTGTTCATACAAAAAACCAAACTGAATAGAGTGTCTTCCTTTATCAGAACCACCTGGCACTAAATCGAAAGAACTATTAGCGGTGAAAGTGTATAAATCATTATCTTGTTTTCGATATAGATTATATACTTGACCAACATTGGTATGCATACTTTGCCAGATTCCAGTTGCATCTCCTACAAAGAATCCGTTAAGTGCGATCAACTGATCCTCACTTGATACATCTCTATTATTATTGTAATTCGCCAAGACTGGGTTGATGTCAGCATTGGGAGTATATCCTTGAAACTGTCTTTGGAAATCCGTATGTCCGAAGCCAAAGCCTGCTCCAAAAGGTTCATCTATAGCATGTGTAAAAGATCCACTCCAATCAGTACGACCAAAGAAAGGGAGCCATTCATAATCAAAATTACCAATGTAGCCATAGTTGAAAAAATTATCTTTATGACGCTGGTCTTCTCTTTTCACCAACTCTTTTTGATATCCTACTTGTATGGTGTATTGTGCATTTTGAATAATGGAAGGTTTGGTATCCTCTCCTTCAGCTGCTGCGACTTGAGAGCCTAAACGATGACGGAAACGGAAGTTTCCTCGCATTCGTGTATTATCCTCAAATGGATTGTTATGAGAATTTAAGACTTGCCATATATCTCGAGTATCCGCTGCATTTCTTGGAGCAAATTGATTTCGAGTATCTGCAAAAGTTCCTGAGAATGTTATATCAATATTATCTGATAATCGAGCATCTAATTTAGCCGTTAAATCAAATCTTTCTCTTGATTCAAAAGGACGATAATCTAAAACATCTACATCAGCATTGGTTAAATTTTCAGCAGCAGGAATTCCTGATCCTCCAATATTCAGTACTGGATTTTCTTGTAAGTCCGCTAATACATCATCCTTTATTCTATAGATGGGTGTTGCAGCAGGATCATCATCTTTTTGATGTAAATATTGGCCTGAAACACGAAATCCTAAAATAGATTTATAATCGTCATCTCCTATTTTTTTTCGGATAATAGGACCACTAAAGTTGGCACTGATCAAATTGTACCCAAATGGATCTAAATATTGGGAAGATTCCATTTCTAAACCTCCTGAATAATTTTTTGAAGGGCCTTTAGATGTGATAGAAATAATCCCTCCCGTCACATCTCCATACTGAGCAGCAATACCACCGGTAATTACCTGTAATTGCTCAATTTCTGAAGATGGAATCAATTGAGAGGAACTAATACGAATTCCATCTAAGTAGTAGTTGGTATCTCCTGAACGAGAACCACGAATAGAAACATCGTCTCCTTCATCAGCTTGAGATAAACCTGCAGTATTAGAAGCTAATGCAGAAATATTTCTGGACGGCAGTTTTGCAATCTGCTTACTCGTAATAACCGCACCAGAACTAGTATTATCCTTATCAATCAGAGGAACCTTATAATCAGTGACTATAATTTCATCGATATTTATTCCACCATCACCTGTGCTCATTTCAATATTTAAAAAGGTGGTTTGACTAGCTTTTACGATTACACCATTGATTTGCTTGTCAGGAAGTCCGATATAACTGGAAATTACGTCATAAGTTCCTGGATCAATGTTGACTTTATAATTCCCGTCAAAATCCGTAGCTACACCAGTAATAAATTCTCCATCCTTTTTAAAAGAGATATTTGCACCGATGAGTTCTTCTCCGGTTTCTGGGTCCGTGACCTTCCCCGATACCGCCGTTTGTGCAAAGACAAAGGTTGCAATGAGCAGAAAAGCTAACGTGAGTAGTAAATTACGTGCCATATAATTTGTTTTTTATAAAATTGAGTATAACATTCGTTTCAAAAATAACGCACAATGTTAAGGAATTTAACACTCATTTCAAAAAAAATTAGGCTTCCCCTGTCTCTTAGTTGACAGAAAGATATACCTACATTTCAAAAAAATATTAATTCGATAACATATCAGACAAATTCTTTCCAAATTAATAAATCGAAGCTCATATATTAATGAATAATATAATTTATTGATTCGTATTAAAATTGATAGTTAATTCGTGATAGTAAACCTTATTATAAAAGAATTGATCACAAGTTAGACAATATTATAAATCTATTAAGACCACAATCAACTTATAAGTCAGGTTTCAAAATTAAAATTTACTCATTAATCGGTTTTGATAGGAACTATTTTTGACAAATTTTCTCTGAAGAATAGAGGAAATTAGACTAGAAAATTAAGACCTTTCTTTTTGGACTAAAAAACTAATTATCAATTACTTACTAAAACAAAGCGATATTATTAGTATTTTAATATTTCATTAAATCTTAATGCGTTTCTAAATGCAAAAATAGATTTTTTTATTATAATAATGAATTCTCCAACTATAGTTTTAACCTAAATAAAACGTTTCTTTACTCAGACAACGCTGCTATTATTTTTTCTAATAAGACGGATGCAAGACGTTTCTTAGATTCATGTGTCCATCCTGCGACATGAGGAGAAAGAATTACTTGATCCATTTCATACAACTGATCATATAAGTCGTGTTCTTTTTTAGTAAAGGTTGCCGTTTTTTCATTTTCAAAAACATCCAAACAAGCTCCTACTACCTTTCCACTTTTTAATGCTTTAATTAAATCAATCGTTTTTATCACCGTTCCTCGAGAGGTATTGATCAGCACTACCTCTTTCTTAAACTTACTAATGTATTCTGTATCAACTAAATGTTTCGTCTCTTGGGTAAGGGGAAGGTGGAAGCTAACAATATCTGCTTCCATAAAAATGGACCCCATACCTGTTTCTATTACATGAGGAAACTCTTTTCCAAATCCTTTTTTATACTTGTCATAAGCCAGAATTTTGACACCCATGCCTGACAACTTTTGCGCAAAGCTTCTTCCTGTATGTCCAAAACCAATAATTCCTACGGTTCGCCCCATGATCTCAAATCCACGATTTTTCTCTCTTTGCCAATTTTTCTGACGGACTTCTCGATCAGCTCTAATAAAATTATTGGCCATTCCCAATAACATGCCTAAAGCATGTTCAGCCACTGCGTTTCGATTTCCTTCCGGAGAACTCAAAACATGGACTCCTTTCTTAGCAGCATAAACTTTATCTACAATCTCCATTCCCGATCCTAATCGACCTACAAATTTCAATTTAGGAGCAAGGTCCAATAGTTTTTTATCTACTAAAATTTTACTGTTGATAATCAAACCACTATAATCTGCTATTCGTTCTCGAACTTCTTCTAAAGAAATTTTAGGCAAATAGTCACACTCAAAACCTTGTTGTTCTAATCCCTTTTTCAACAGTGGATGAATACCATCTGTTATCAATACTTTCTCCATGACGATTAAGCAATGTTAAAAATGATATTTGAATAAAATTATTGTATTTCAATTTATTCAAACATTCCTTCGCCCAAATTGGCGATAAAACGACAAAGCTAAGAATATATCTATTCTTATCGAAGAGCATGATTAAAATTTACACTCAAATCTTATCTTTGAGGACGAGTTATCCTACAGATCAAAAATAATTATCCTTTTCGAAAAAAAATAACATGAATCTTTTTGTTAAATTTTCTATCTGTTCTCTTTTTATTATGATGATTGGCTGTCAGGCAAATACGAATCAGGATAAAGAAAAAATTTCGGTCCAATATTATTTTAGGTTTTTGGAACCCGAACAACAAATAAAAGTTGAAGCAACTTTCTTCAAAGGAGATTCAACACGACAAAGAAACATTAGCGTTGAAAAAGCTTACTTTCAAGACCAAGTAATGGAAGCTCGCAAATTGAAGATGCATGGTACTAGATATCGTTCTGAAATGAGCGGAACTTATCCTCAAAGTCTTTCTTTTAAATTTATTGACGAACAAGGCAATACACATAGTCATCAAACAAGTATGCCTCCAGTCTTATCTTTTGATATTAAGACATCCAAACAGAGTGATGAGATGATACTCAACTGGGAAGGAGCCCCTTTGTCGCCAACCGAAAGTATTGTTCTTCTTTTTTCCGATAAAGATGAACGAATCATCAGTCATACCTATCAAGGCCCTACTTCTAATACTACAATTACTTTTTCTAAAGAAAAATTAGAAGAACTAAGTAAGGGTGATGGAAAATTATACTTAGTCAAAAAACGATTATCCAAGGAAACGACTGACGACATTTACACACAAACGCTAATCGAATATTACACGCAAGCGATCACCTTCAACATCAAAAATTAAGTATCTCGCTAATGCTAGCAAGTAGAATTAGAGCAAGAGTGAATATCATATTAGAGTCATAATTGTTATTTTTTTAAAACTTCTCTAAATAAATGCAGAGAAAAAACTCTATTTCGCCAAGCTGTTTTATCTTTGCAAAAATTTTCTACCCTTTTTCAAAAACTTTTCATTAGATGCCTAAAGATCATTCTATTAAATCCGTACTAATAATTGGAAGTGGTCCAATTATTATTGGCCAAGCCTGTGAATTTGATTATTCTGGTACTCAAGCCGCTCGTTCACTTCGTGAGGAGGGCATTACGGTAAGTTTAATCAATTCAAATCCTGCTACCATCATGACCGATCCGGTCACAGCTGAGCATATTTATCTTTTGCCTTTGACGGTAGAGAGTATTGTCAAAATTTTGGAAGAACAGCAAATTGATGCTGTGCTCCCAACAATGGGAGGACAAACAGCACTTAACTTAGCTATTGAAGCTGGAGAACAAGGGGTTTGGGAAAAATATAATGTCCGCCTCATTGGTGTAGATATAGATGCCATTGAATTGGCTGAAAATAGAGAAGCTTTCAAAAACCATTGTACCTCATTAAACTTAGGATCTGCTCCTTCTATGATCGCTAACTCCTTTTTGGAGGGTAAAGAAGCTGCTCAAGAAATAGGTTTTCCATTGGTCATCAGACCTTCTTACACCTTGGGTGGTACAGGAGGTGGATTTGTCATGAATCCAGAAGATTTTGATGAAGCACTTAGAAGAGGACTGAATGCTTCTCCAACCCATGAGGTCTTGATAGATAAAGCCGTTTTAGGATGGAAAGAATACGAACTAGAATTACTTAGAGACAGCAATGACAATGTTGTCATTATTTGTACCGTGGAAAATTTGGATCCGATGGGAATCCATACAGGCGATAGTATTACGGTAGCACCAGCCATGACGCTGTCTGATACCGCTTATCAGGAAATGAGATCTCAAGCGATTACCTTGATGCGATCCATGGGGAATTTTGCAGGAGGGTGTAATGTGCAATTTGCCATAAATCCCGAAACAGAAGAATTGATTGTCATTGAGATCAATCCAAGAGTATCAAGATCGTCTGCATTGGCTAGTAAAGCGACTGGATATCCAATTGCTAAAATCGCGGCTAAACTAGCCATCGGTTATAATTTGGATGAATTGAAAAATCAAATCACTAAAACAACTTCAGCTTTCTTCGAACCAACACTTGATTATGTCATTGTCAAAATGCCTAGATGGAATTTTGCAAAATTCATTGGAGCTGATCATAGTTTAGGTTTACAAATGAAATCGGTTGGGGAAGTGATGGCTATCGGCCGAACGTTTCTAGAAGCTTTACAAAAGGCTTGTCAATCACAAGAAAATAATCGCAATGGATTGGGTGCTGATAAAAAAGAATGGATTAGAACTTCCGACATCCTGACTAGATTAGAGCATGCTAGCGATGATCGAATTTATAGATTGAAAGATGCCTTACGATTAGGTGTTCCAACCAAAACCGTTCAAAAACTAACTAAAATCGATCCTTGGTATATCAACCAAATTAAGACTTTAGTCAAAATGGAAGAGAAGTTGATTCGCTATAATGTAGCGGAAGATATTCCAGTTGATTTTTTCAGGGAACTGAAACAGTGCGGTTACTCAGATGCACAAATTGCTTGGACTCTGCGAATCAATGAAAAGGAAGTCACTCGTCAAAGAAAAAAATTAGACATTCGTCGAACGTATAAATTGGTAGATACTTGTGCTGCAGAATTTGAAGCACAAACGCCTTATTACTACTCTACCTTCGATCAAGAAAACGAAAGTATTCCATCTGATAAAAAGAAAATTGTTGTATTGGGCTCAGGGCCAAATCGGATTGGACAAGGAATAGAATTTGACTACTGTTGCGTTCATGGTTTACTCGCCATAAAAGAGGCAGGCTATGAAGCGATTATGATCAATTGTAACCCTGAAACGGTTTCTACTGATTTTGATGTTGCGGATAAATTATATTTTGAACCTATTTATTGGGAACACATCAAAGAAATTTTAGAGTTAGAAAAACCAGATGGAGTCATTGTTCAACTCGGTGGTCAAACCGCTTTGAAACTAGCAGAAAAGTTCCATAAAAATGGGATCAAAATTTTCGGTACCGATTACAAATATATGGATCTCGCCGAAGATCGGGGTGCCTTCTCCGACTTGTTAAAAGAATTAGAGATTCCTTATCCAAAGTATGGTGTTGCCCAAGATATTGATGAAGCATTGGACATCGCTCGACGAGTGAGTTATCCTGTTTTGGTTCGACCATCTTATGTTTTAGGTGGACAAAGAATGCGGATTGTAATTAATGATGAAGAGTTAGAGCGACACGTCTTAAGCATTTACAAACATCTTCCCGATAATACCGTATTGATTGATCAATTTTTGGAAAGAGCCAAAGAGGCTGAAGTAGATGCCATTTGCGATGGCGACGAAGTACACATTATGGGGATCATGGAACATGTAGAACCTGCGGGTGTTCACTCTGGAGATAGTTCAGCAATGCTGCCTACTTATAGTCTTTCTGACAATGTTTTAGCCTTAATGAAAGAATACACGGAAAAATTAGCGAAAGCTTTAAAAATTAAAGGCTTAATCAATATCCAATTTGCGATTAAAGGTGAAACGGTTTATGTTATTGAAGCGAATCCTAGAGCGTCTCGAACAACTCCTTTTATTGCGAAGGCATATGAAGTTCCCTACTTGAATATTGCCACGCAAATCATCATTGGAGCTGCTAAATTGAAAGATTTTGAAATCACTAAAAAACTCAAAGGTTACGCGATAAAAGTACCGGTTTTCTCTTTTAATAAATTTCCAAACGTGGACAAAAACTTAGGTCCTGAAATGAAATCCACTGGAGAAGCCATTCACTTTATTGATGATTTAAAAGATCCAGTATTTAGAGAATTAGAACGTCAACGATCTATGTTCTTGACTAGATAAGAAAAACAAAAGTCAAAAAATTATAAGAGGCCTGCAATCATTTAGATTACAGGCCTCCTTCGTTATATCCTATATATGGTTCTGATCTTTTTATTCACCTAAACTCGCTTCTTCCACTTGTAACACTTCTCTGCTATTCCCTTGTCGATGAACGAATACGATCACATCTACTTTATCTGAATTCCAATCATCCGGCAAAGTCATGCTATGTTGTTTTTCAATAGTAGCACCTACCGTTAATTCATCGCTCATGGGCTCTCCATTGAATGGCGTCATCATATCTCGAAGTACATGTTTGTGTACATACTCTTCTTGCAATCCTTCTGGTGTAATTTGGTGTCCTACAACCCCAGATTCTAATACCATAACGCTTAAATGTACACTTTCTGTAATCGTTTCTACAGGTTTGATGGTAGTATTAGCTACTAACTCTCGGGTGCCTGAATCATAGTTTAAAGATAAATCCAAAACGATATTTGCGAGTCCTTCTTTTTCTGCGCTGATGTATCCTCCCCAACTGGTTCTATTGAGTTGTAAGTCAGATTCATTGTCAAAAAGTTTGCGATTAATCGTTGCTGTTGGATAACCTTCCGGTAAATCTAAAAACGTATTTAGCGCTTCTCCTTCATCTGATCGAAAATCATTTCCATCATCATAAGGAGTAGAGAAAAAACCTGCATGAATCGATACCACGACTAATCTATCTCCATGAATATCCAATAGATTTTCTAGTTCCACACTTCCTCCTGGACATTGTACGCAACGTACACCAGTAAATTCTTCCACCAAGACTTTTCTATCTTCTGGCTCAACAGGTTCTTCGCTTAAGTCGCAAGTAACACATGGAATCTCTGGCATATTCTCATCACAAGAAATACAAAACAGCATAAATAGGAGTAGGAAAAAAATATTTTGTCTCATTATAATAGCTTTTATAAAAATAAAATGAATTTGTTCTTAGAGCTTATTTAAAAAGTAGAATTAATCGAAGCTTTGACTCCACTAAATGCAGGTTCCAATCGACAGATTCCACCTGCACACACAATCCCTTCCACTTGCTTCACATAACTCAATGAAAAACGATTTGCTCCATGTGTGTAATAAACATCGAATCGAGGATAATGGATTTTCAATTTTTCTCCACTATCATCTGAAGGTGAAAGTTTTCCCGGACTGACATTAAACATATCCGAAACAGTGAATGCCCAATGAGGAGCGATCGTAAATTCTGCTAATCCAAAAATCCAATTTCCATAATCATGCTTTACGATTTTTCCACCAGATTCTGATTCATTCATAAACATATATTGTCCTTCTATACGGAGTGATTTTTTACGATCAAATTTATATAAAAATTCCGCGTAAGGGGTGATCGTTTCTAGCATCGGAACTTCTGGTTTAACTTGATAAATCTCTTGATTATAACTTTGTATTTGTACTCCTCCTAAAAGTGTCCATTTTCGTTTGTATTTATAAGATACTTCTGTAAATATTTCTCTATAGAGTAAATCATTGTCTAGATTCGTGATATTAGAAAGATTTAAATTAAAACTCCATTTTCTATTTGGAGAATATCGGATATCAGCTTGGAATGCCATCTCTCCAATTTCTTGTGCAACAGGCGCATATCGAGCCGTTAGTCGATAGGTGTTGACCCTAGACATAGGAGGTAAAAAATGAATAAAACCCTGAACACCTGTAGTAAAAGGATTCGCTCGGAAAGTGAAATTCTCTGTTCTTTTGCCTTCTAAGGTAATTCCCCAACCATTTGCTGCATATCCTACTGAAGTATAGAAATTAGTTCCTGTATTGGAAACCAATTTTCCAATGGAAGTATCTCCATTATTATTAGTTTTGACTGCATCAGGATCAAAAAACTGATCACGCGTTTTAAAAGCAGTTTCGATGTACCAACTAAAATCTCCTGCAGTTAATGTATTGTAAAAAGTAGTCGCATAGGTATTGTACTTGGCTCCGATACTATCCACTAAAGAATAAGAGGCTATGGTATTGACCACCGTATTCATTGTTTGATCGTCCAAAGTTCGCGCCACTACTCCAAAACCAGGAGCAATAGACCAATTACTCCCCTCTTTTCCTTGTACAAATCCATCCACGCTGAAGCCTTTTAGAATAGAAGCATAGCTTCCAAATTGTTGTTTTTGCTTTCCTGTAAAGCCTTTGAGTTGCCAATTATCATTAAGATCATAAGTCGCTAGGATTCCATATAATGCATTATCAATTGCCAATGGACGTAGTTCATATGCTCTAAAAATAATCCCGCTCCCTATTTGATCATATAGATAACCTCCCGAAATGGTCAACTTGTCAACTTTCTTTTTCAAGTACCAACGACCAATTCCTTGAGCAGTGTAGGAACCATTAGGATTAAGTAAGTTAGAATTATTGAAAAGATCGAAACGAGCACCAATATCAAATCCCCAGTTGCTATAATTAAGTTGAAGCCAAGCATCTGCACCATATAATTGATGATCATACTGTGGCTGACGGAATGCACCGATGGCACTATCTCGAACAAAGAAGTTGGTATTCATTTCTAAGTTCCCAGAAAAGCGGCTAACATCGTTCTGAGCGTAAGCTATCTGACAAAAGAATATAAAAATCATCCAGATTATCGCCCGTTCTTGGTTTTTCATGATAGTATCAGTTAAGTTTGTCTGGTAATATTCAATTATCCCAAACTTTAGTTAAACAATCGTTAAGCTATTATAGCAATTTTGTTTTTCATTTAGTTTTAATGTACATTGAATTAATGACCTAAATAAGATGTTAAATTTAGAGTCTTTTTATGAGAGTAACGAAATAACATTAAATAAAATCCATTATTCGACAACTAAATATCAAAACAAATTTATAATGAAATTATTCCGGACATTTCTTCTACTATTTTTTGTAAGCTTTGCGACAGTTTCCTTTGCTCAAGATGCAAAAGCACAAAAAAAGCACAAAACACTTCCAAACGTAACGATCAAAACGTTGAAAGGTGACAAAGTAGATATCCAAGAATATGCTAAAGATGGAAAAATCACGGTCATTAGTTTTTGGGCAACTTGGTGTAGCCCATGTAAAAGAGAGTTAGATGCCATTGTTGATCTTTATCCAGAATGGCAAGACGAGTTTGGTGTAGAATTTTTAGCGATCACTGTTGATGATGCTAGAAGTTTAAGAAAAGTAAAACCAATGGTGGAAACCAAAGGTTGGGAATACACTGTTCTTTCTGACGCCAAACAAGAATTACAACGTGCAATGAATTTTCAAACGGTTCCAATGACCTTCTTGTTGGATAAAGATGGAAACATTGTTTACGAACATAGTAGCTACTCTCCTGGTGATGAGTATGAGCTAGAAGATAAAATTAAAGCTTTAGCTGCAAAATAATTTTTTTTGTTACTGGTCACTTGTTTATAGTTGCTAGTCATGAAAACCTTAGAATAACGTTTAATAAAAATCCCAAATCTTGGTTGACATCAAAATTTGGGATTTTTTATTTTTATAAAATTTCTTCTTACTAAGCCCATTCACCTAGTTCCAGCCAACGCATTTCTTTTTCGTCAATTTTCTTATTGATATCTCCTAATTCAATGGATAACTTTTCAATGTTTTCAGGATCTAGATTCGCTTGATTAAATTGTTCCATAATCTCGGCTTTACGGGTTTCTAACTTGGCGATTTCTTTTTCTAAGCGATTGAATTCTTTTCGCTCCATATAAGACAATTTACGTACTTCACTTTTCTCTTTCTCCTTAGCTGGAGCATTTTTCTTTTCTTGATCTCGAGTAATTTTATTTTGCTTACGCGTTTCTTGTTCTTCTACTTTTTTCAATTGCCGGTAATCGGTATAATTGCCATTAAAATCTTTAATTTTCCCTCCACCTTCAAGGATAAAAAGATGATCCACCAATTTGTCCATAAAATATCGATCATGCGATACAATGATCAAACAACCTGGAAAATCCATTAAGAAATCTTCTAAGACATTTAGCGTCAAAATGTCCAAATCATTCGTAGGTTCATCTAGAATAAGAAAATTGGGATTGGTCATCAACACCGTCAATAAATACAAACGCCGTCGTTCTCCTCCACTCAATTGTGAAGCATAGACTTGATGCTGGTCGCGACTAAATAAAAATCGATCTAGTAATCCAATAGCTGTCAACTTCAATCCTTTTTCTAAAGGAATATATTCTGCCACATCTCTCACTACGTCTATTACTCTTTTGTCTTGCTCCAATTGCAATCCTGCCTGCGTATAATAACCAAAGACAACAGTATCACCGATGATCACTTTTCCATTATCTGGTCGAAGTTGTTTGGTCAGTAGTTTTAAAAAAGTCGTCTTCCCTACTCCATTTTTTCCTACGATTCCGACCCGTTCTTTTTTCTTAAATTTATAAGAAAAATTTTCAACCATAATAAGCTCATCATACTTCTTACTGATGTTATGTGCTTCGACAATTTTACTTCCCAGTCGAGTACTTTTAATGGCTAATTGTAAATCCTCATTATCTAATTTTTGTGATGCTGCTTCTTTAATGTCATAAAATTTATCAATCCGTGATTTGGCTTTGGTTCCACGTGCCTTAGGTTGGCGACGCATCCACTCCAATTCTTTCCGCATCAATTTTTTGGTTTTATCTAACACTACGCTATCATTTTCCTGACGCATGGCTTTTTTCTCCAAATATTCTGAATACGTTCCTCGATATCGATATAAAATTCCTCGACTCAATTCTACAATGACATTACACACTTTTTCCAAAAAATAACGATCATGCGTCACCATAAAAACCGTCAATTTCGAACTATTCAAATATCCTTCTAACCATTCAATCATATCTAGGTCCAGGTGATTGGTCGGCTCATCGAGTACAATGAATTCAGGTTTTTCAATCAAAAGTTTGGCTAGTGCCAAACGTTTTTTCTGTCCTCCAGACAAAATAGAAACTTGCGCATCTAAACGATCTACTTTTAGCTTGTATAAAATCTCTTTAATCTGTGCTTCAAAATCCCAAGCTTGGAGTTCATCCATTTCTGTTAATGACGCTTGGAGCGCAGCTTCATCATCTGGATTTTGAAGTGCCGTTTGATAGCGCTGTGTTGCTGCGATCATTTTGTTTTCAGAATCAAAGACAGCATCCATGACTGTTTGCCCAGGTAGAAACTTGGGCTCTTGATCCAGAAATCCCGTTTTAATTCCCTTTCGTAAAAGAATTTTTCTGTTCTCTCCTTCTCCTGTTTCCAATCCAGCAATCAAACGCAATAAAGTTGTTTTTCCTGTTCCATTTTTGGCCACCAAAGCAATTTTCTCTCCCATACTGATTTGTAGAGAAAGATCTTTAAACAAGACTTTTTCACCAAAGGATTTACTGACGTTTTCGAGTGTTAAATAATTCACCTGATGTTACTGATTTAAGATTGCTTAAATGATTTGGATAAAAACACGAAGGTAGGAAAGATGTGTTAGAAAAGGGAATTTATGCTTTTATTAAAGTGAGGAAGTAGCTTAGGACTAAGAATTAACTAGAATTTAAAAAATGATCTTTAAATTTGAAGGCATTGAAAATTAATTCAATTAACTGAAAAAAATGAACAAACTAATAGGAGTCTACGGAACATTGAGGCGAGGTGAGTCTAATCATTCCGTGTTAGGTGATAGTGAATTTATAAAAACAATCCGGCTAAAAGGATATAAAATGTATGGAATATCTGGTTTTCCCGCAGTAGTCGAAGGAGAATTAAATGAATCAATCGTTATCGAAATTTATCGAATAATAAATGACCAAATATCGGAAGCAATCGATTGGTTAGAAGGTTTTGATCGATCCGCTCCAAACAGTAAGGATAATCTTTATACGATTCGATCCTGTAAAGTTGATACTGAAAAAGCCCCTATTGAAATTTACACCTTTGATCATGCTCCCGAACGGGTTATTGAAAAAGGCCCCCAATTACAAAGTGGTGATTGGTGTAAAAGAAATGGATTATTTTAAAAATGAATTTATTTTTAAATCAAAAAATCCTTTCAGAACTTTGTCTGAAAGGATTTTTCTCTACTAAAATTATTTAATCAAAATTTAGTTTCCAGCTTCAATCATATCACGCAGGATGAAAAGGGTTTCATCAATATATGCATCTTTTTTGAGCGACTTGATCCACTCCTCGTTGCTGGCTTCTTTGGATTCATCAATTTTGATATTATCTAGATCTTCTGGCAAGTTGCTGACTTCCAAGCTTTCATTGGCTTTAAACATATCTTTAAATTGCTTAGCAGCAGCTTCTCTTTTTAATCGGTCTGCTTCATATGCTTCCATGTTTAATGAATAAACAGAACGATCGCTTTGTGTTTTTAATCGTTTAGCATTTTCCATGACCTTTTGGAAGGTTGGATTGGCTTTTACACGACTTGCACTTTGCGCTTTTAACTGGTTTAAGTTATTGAGCTTTGTGACATTTTGTGTATACTCTACTGGCTTGATTTCGGTCCAAGCTAAAGAATAATCTTGTTCTTTTTCACCAATCTCAAAGTAGTGATAGTTATCCGGTAAAATGATGTCTGGCACCACACCTTTCAATTGAGTAGAACCACCATTGACTCTATAAAATTTTTGTATCGTTAGTTTAACTTCTCCTAAAGGTTTTACATTAGAAACACCTCTTAAACCTCGATCCAAATCAATGAATCTTTGAACGGTTCCTTTACCGAAGGTAGAGTTAGAACCAACGATGACTGCACGACCGTAGTCTTGTAAAGCTGCTGCCAATATTTCAGATGCAGAAGCACTGAATGAATTGACCATCACTACTAGCGGTCCGCTATATTGAACTTTAGGATCTTCATCCGACAATACATCTGGTTGATGACCTCTTGATTTTACTTGCACAATCGGGCCTTCTTCAATAAAGAAACCAGACATTTTTTGTACCTCTCTCAATGATCCTCCACCATTGTTACGAAGATCTAGAATGATACCATTGACATTTTGCTTTTTCAATTTTTCTAATTCTTTAGCGATATCAGCTGCGCAGGCACGACCACCTCTTCTGTTGAAATCAGCATAGAATTGTGGTAACTTGATGTAGCCGATATTTTCTACTTTGTCTGGTGAATTTAGAATAGCTGATTTAGCATAAGTTTCTTCCAAGATAACTACATCTCGAGTAATCGAATAATTTTCAATAGTCCCATCTACTTTTTTAACCGTTAAGATGACGACCGTTCCTTTTTTTCCTCTAATTTGCTTGACTACATCATCTATTTTCATACCGGTAATATCCAATGCTTCGTCTTCTTTTCCTTTTTGTGTCACCTTTACAATTAAATCATTCGCTTCCAATTCTTTTCCTTTCCATGCTGGTCCACCAGGAATAATTTTGATCACTTTTGTGAAATCTCCTTCTGTTCTTAATTGTGCACCAATTCCTTCTAATCTTCCAGACATTCGGATGTCAAAAGTCTCTTTATCTTTTGGCTCAAAATAAACTGTATGTGGATCAAAGACACTTGTGATTGCATTTAAGTAATCACTTAAGCGGTCAGAACGTTCTAATTTTCCTAATCGCTCATAAAGATCATCGAATGTTTTCATGACATCTTTACGAACCATTTCTTCTATTTCCGCTTCTGATTTTCCTAATAATTTATATTCTAGTTTTTCAGCTGTCTTACCTTTAGCTTCTTTCATCTTTTCAGATAAATCCATTCCACTAACAGACTTTTTGCTTTCATTAGCTTCTTCTGTTTCTTTCTTTTTTCTTTCTTCCTCTTCTTTTTGAGCTTCTAATTTAGAAGACAATCGAGTCATTACGTCGTACTTGAGTAATTGTCTCCAGTATTCTTTTAATTCGGCATCTGTTTTTGCGTAAGCTCTCTTCTCTCCATCAAATTCTATTTCTTCTTTTTTAGAAAAATCGAAAGGTTGAGCTAAAAACTCTTTATAATAAGCTTCAGTCTTCGCAATCCCAGCATCCAATACTAGCAGTGATTCATTAAAAAATTCATAGGTTCCTTCATTAGCCTCGTCGTCAATTTTTGTTTTATAAACAGCAATTTTATCGACATCACTTTGCGTCAACCATCTTTTACCACTATCAATTCGGTCTAAGTAGGTATCAAATACTTTTTCAGAAAATTTATCATCAATCGTTTGTGGTTGATAATGTAGTTGATTTAAACCACCGATCAAACGTTGCATGAGTAAAGCTTCTTTTTCTGTATTATCAGTAGGTGGATAATAAGCACCAACCAAAACGGCTATTGCTAGAACAGATAGAGCGGAGAAGAAAATGGATCCTTTAAATTTCATAATATTTCTCGATTTGAAGTCCAACTGGACTTTTTTATTTTAGATAGATGTTCAAATGTGGGTCTGAAGATCATTTATGGGTCTCAATTAAAGATTTACTTAGTTTAAACGTCAAAAATCTGCATAATCTTATATATAGAGAGATACCCATTTAAATATACCTTTTTTTTAAAAAAATGTTCGGCTATAACCCTGCCAAAATTGATTTTTAACTAAACAATAACAGCTTTAGCGATTTTTTGATCGTAATTAGTCTGATTAACCAAATTTATTTGATGATTTACCTTGATTAGTAGTATAATTCAAAAAGTGATTTATTAGGACTACGAATATTGTTCCTTGAAGAAACGATATTCATCTTAACGATAAACAGGCCGAATATCTGCGATATTTAAATTTAAATGAAATATCAGACTTTCAGCCTTCTTTTGCTAAATTGAAAAGTACTATTAACTAAGATTATCGTTTAAATTTCTATTGTCTGAAAAACAATACTTTATGAACCCCGACAAGTTTGTCGGGACAGGCCTGTCTTCCTTAAAAAGAATTTGTTTAGATCGCTAAACGCATTATTTTTTAGTTTGCCAGAACCATAAATTATTGATTTTCAATCTAAAATAAATTTTAAACAAACTCTAAACAAAAAAAGCCCTGATAGAGTTGACCTATCAGGGCTTTTTTTATATCACCAAATATCCCAATAGCTATTGGGAGCTTGGCCATTAACTATAAGTATGGTGCGATTACTAAAGCAACCACTGACATCAATTTCAACAAGATGTTCAATGATGGACCAGAAGTATCTTTGAAAGGATCACCAACGGTATCACCAACTACAGCCGCTTTATGTGCTTCAGAACCTTTGTAGTGTTTTTCACCTTGAATGGTTACTCCTTCTTCAAACATCTTCTTCGCATTATCCCAAGCACCACCTGCGTTTGATTGGAAGATCGCCATCAATACACCACAAACAGTAACACCTGCCAATAGTCCTCCAAGCATTTCAGCACCGCCAGCGAAACCAATAATTACAGGAGAAATAACAGCTACCATTCCTGGTAAAACCATTTCACGAATAGATGCATCAGTAGAGATTTTAACACATTTGCTATATTCTGCTTTTCCATCTGCAGCATCAAATACTTTACGGTCAGCAGCACTCCACTCACTCATTTCTTTTCCGTCATTCTTTTTCATCATGGCTAAAGCAGCTTTCAATTCAGGAATATCCTTGAACTGTCTTCTTACCTCTTGAATCATGTCCATTGCTGCACGTCCAACTGCTCCCATTGACATTGCTGAAAAAACGAAAGGTAACATCCCTCCGATCAAAAGACCAGCCATTACTTTAGGTTGAGCAATATCGATAGAAGTAATTCCTGCAGTCACCATAAATGCCGCAAATAATGCTAATGCAGTCAATGCTGCAGAACCAATTGCAAAACCTTTACCGATCGCCGCAGTTGTATTTCCAACAGCATCTAATTTATCTGTTCTTTGTCGAACTTCCTTAGGTAATTCAGCCATCTCAGCGATACCACCCGCGTTATCAGAAATAGGTCCGTAAGCATCTACTGCTAATTGGATGCCTGTATTTGAAAGCATTCCTACCGCAGCAATGGCAATACCATACAATCCAGCAAAATGATGTGCGCCAATGATTGCTGCAGCTAAAATTAAAATAGGCCACATCGTTGACATCATCCCTACTCCTAAACCAGCAATAATGTTTGTCGCTGCACCAGTAACAGATTGATCAACAATTCCTTGAACTGGTTTGGTACCTGTACCTGTATAATATTCAGTGATTTTTCCAATTGCTAAACCAGAAACTAATCCGATAATTACCGCAAAGAAAACACCATTAGAACTGTATTCCATTCCTCCAAAAGACCAACCACCTGGCAACATAAATTGGATAATCAAATAAGTCAATACTAACATTATGATAGCAGAAACTAATTCTCCAAGATTTAATGCTTTATGTGGATCACCACCATCTTTTACTTTTACTAGGAAAGTTCCAATAATAGAAGTAACAATTCCTGTAGCAGCTAATACTAAAGGAAGTAATACTGCATTCAAACCACCAAAATCATTGGAAGTTTCAAAACCTGTAGCTCCTAAAAATGCTGCACCAAGTACCATTGTTCCAATAATTGAACCTACATAAGATTCGAAAAGGTCAGCTCCCATACCAGCAACATCGCCAACGTTGTCACCAACGTTATCTGCAATCGTTGCAGGATTTAGTGGATGATCTTCAGGAATACCTGCTTCCACTTTTCCTACTAAATCTGCTCCTACATCAGCAGCTTTGGTATAAATACCTCCACCAACACGTGCAAACAATGCAATAGAAGATGCTCCAAAAGAGAATCCTGTTAAAACGGTTATTACTCGTTGAATAGATGCTTGATCAGCAGCTCCAGAAATAAACATTCCTTTATAAAGAATGAATAAACTTCCTAATCCAAGTACACCCAATCCTACTACACCTAATCCCATTACTGCTCCTCCAGCAAAGGCTACTTCTAATGCTTGTCCAAGACTCGTTCGTGCAGCATTAGTTGTTCTTACATTTGCTTTAGTTGCTACTTTCATACCCAAGTAACCAGCTAGAGCAGAACAGATTGCTCCTAGAATAAATGATAGTGCAACTAGTGGAGATGAGCTAGCTTGAGCAGTAGCACCTAATAATATTGCTACAATTACTACAAATATTGCTAGTACTTTATACTCCGCTCTTAAAAAGGCCATGGCACCTTCTGAAATATTATTGGCAATTCTGCCCATTCGCTCAGTACCCACTTCTTGTTTGGATACCCAAGCTGATTTCCAGAATGTGTATAGCAAAGCTAACACACCAAATGCTGGAATCGCGTACATAATTGTATTACCCATAGGTCTTTTGATATTTTGGTTTGAAATAAAATTATTAAAATAGACTAGAGGCAGGAGGGATTGGTTTTATAAAGTTGGTTATCGTCTCTTTCCACTAGTTTTGAATTCGGAGGCCAAAAGTACCACATTTTTACATTTTGTCCAACTTTAATAGGGGCATATAGTCATTCTACACTAAGTCATTGGGAATAACAAGGATTTACTCTTCCATCCAGATCACCTTTTCACCGATATCTGTTCGTTTTCCCTCTATTTCTAGTAGATTATGATAGCCCATGAAGAAAAAGCCTAAACATCGTTCACCTTCTGCTAGTTTTAGAAAGTCATTGGCTATGTTGATGTACTTGGGGGAACTCCAATAGCAACCAATTTTATTGGCTGTACAAGTCAACCACATATTTTGAACAGCACAAGAGACCGCAGCCAACTCTTCCCATTCTGGAAGACTTTCTTTAGGATCTCGTTGCATACAAATGGCAATGACACAAGACGATTGAAGCGGTTTTTTTTTCGTTTTTAAATATTTCTTTTCAGAAAATTTCTCTGCAGGCACTGTTATTTTATAAGCTTCTCCCATAAATTCACTCAATCTATCTAAAGCTTTAGACCTAAAAACCTTAAAACGCCACGGTTCAGTATGCCGATGATTGGGTGCCCAATTTGCATTTTCTAAAACTTGATGGATCAGTTTGTCTGGAATTTGATCGTCTGTATAAGTAGCAGGAAAGATAGATCGTCTCTTTTTGATGAGGGTATTGATATCTGAGGGAGTCATTTTCTGTTTTTTTTGTAAAAATAAAAATTTATAAAACAATCAAAAGGATAATTATATTTTTTAGGTCGTTTTAATAAATATTTTTAGATTAGTCTAAAAATATTTATATTTGTTACCATAAAAATTAATAGTAAGCTCATCAAAATGATTTCACATACAGAAGAAAATTACTTAAAAGCGATTTACAAAATTAATGAAGCTTTACAGAAGGCAGCTAGTACGAATGCTATTTCGAAAAAAATGCAAACTAGCGCAGCTTCCGTATCTGATATGCTAAAACGTTTAGCTGAGAAAAAATTAATTCATTACGAAAAATATAAAGGAGTTACTCTAACAGAAAAAGGGAACAAAACGGCTACGACTTTAATCAGAAAGCATCGACTTTGGGAAGTTTTTTTAGTGAATAAGCTTCATTTTTCATGGGATAAAGTGCATGACATTGCAGAGGAATTGGAACACATCAAATCAGACCTATTGATCGAAAGATTAGATAACTATTTAGGACATCCTAAATTTGATCCACATGGAGATCCGATACCAGACAAAGATGGACATTTTACTTATCGACAACAGACGCCACTTTCGAATTTAAAAGTTGGCGATCAAGGCATCATTGTAGGAGTACAAGAACATTCCACTCCTTTTCTTCAATATCTAGATCAAATGAAATTAACCTTGGGTGTACAACTAAAGGTAATTGATCAATTTGAATATGATTCATCCATCAAAGTAAGTACCCTCGATAATATTGAAATTAACTTGACAGATAAAGTTGCACAAAATTTATTCATTCAATTGATTTAACATCTTGTATGCTTCGCGTATTCTAATTTTGACATACCAGACTAATAAAACACAACATGAAAAAACAATTCATATTTACTATTTTAATTTTGTCTTGTTATAATTTACTTGCAGATAGCAAACCCAAAGTCACTTCTACGGCTTCTATCATTTGGGACATGGCCCGAGTTATTGGAGGAGATCACATCGAAGCCACGACCATTGTTCCAATTGGTGGAGATCCTCATATTTATGAACCCAAACCTGGAGATGTTAGATTAATTACCAAGTCCGATTTAGTTTTAAAAAATGGCTTAACCTTTGAAGGTTGGATAGACAAATTAATTGATAATTCTGGAACGAAGGCAAAGGTCATTACGGTTACAGATGGTGTACCTGCGATTGCTAATGAGTTTTATAAAAACTCTACTGACCCACATGCTTGGATGGATGTAACTTTAGGTTTGATTTACATCAAAAATATCAAGGATGCCCTGATAGCATTGGCGCCTACTCACAAAGCTGATTTTGAAAAAAATTACTTAGCTTATAAAAAGGAATTGGAAGAACTGGATGATTATATCATGGCAAAGGTGAAAACCATTCCTGATGAAAGAAGAATTCTGATTACCTCTCATGATGCTTTCCAATATTACGGTCGACGATACAATATTCGATTAGAAGCAATCTTAGGCATTTCAACGGATGCAGAGGAACAAACCTCAGATATCATGCGTTTGAATAAGGTCATTAAAGCTTCCAAAGTTCCTGCTGTTTTTGTAGAAAGTACGATCAATCCTACTCTGTTAGAACAGATCGCTAAAGATAATGACATTGTTGTCGGAGGAGAACTTTTTGCAGATTCAATTGGAGATGAAGATAGTGATGCGCCAACTTATGTAGACATGCTTCGCCACAATACAGATGTGATTGTCGCTGCACTTAGCAAGACCGGAACAGAAAATAAAGTCACTCCCACTGATGAAAAAGAATCTTCTTCTAACAATATGCTTTTAATTGGTTTAGCGGCTCTTTTATTTATTGGAGGTTTCTTTTTAATGGCTAAAAAATTAAACGGATAAACATGAATCAATCTTCCATCATTTCTGTCAAAGGTCTTTCCGTTTCTTACGAACGAAAACGGGTTTTAACCAACATTTACTTAGAAGTAGAAAAAGGAAAAATCTATGGTGTAGTTGGTCCAAATGGTGCAGGTAAATCGACTTTATTCAAAGCAATTTTAGGATTAATTGACACCAATAGTGGACAGGTTTTGATTAATGGGAAGGAGATTAGTGAAGAGCGAAAACGTGTAGTCTATGTACCTCAAAAAACGGATGTTGATTGGAGTTTTCCTGCCACAGTTTATGATATTGTGATGATGGGCAGATATCCACATAAAAAGATTTTCCAAGGACTCAATGATAAGGACAAAAAATTGACCATGGATGCGCTGAAAGAAGTAGGCATGG
>CAYTVR010000041.1:0-38797 GCA_964441245.1 uncultured Saprospiraceae bacterium
AAATAGAGCCGCCGGAGGCAACGATTAAATGCAGTTATAAGATATTGGATATCAGTGAATTAATTATAATTCAATAATTAAGCTTCACCCGCATGCGACAAACTTGTCGGGGTTCATAAAGTATTGTTTTTCAGACAATAGAAATTTAAACATATTCTTAATCAAAAAACGTGTCTTCCTTCATTCTCCCTTTCGAGTAAATTTGGGGAAGCTCTAAATCTTTCCGTATCTTCCAAGATCATAAAATGAATAATCACTTAAAATGCCAAATCAAAATAACGCTGCCTTCTCTGCATTAGATCGACAAAAAGAAATCTATGTAACTGGTTTAAGTCATCAACGTCCGATAGTACCTTTGTCTTTTGAACAATTGGAAGCTAAGGCAAAATCAGTCATGTCTAAAAAAGCTTTTGCCTATGTAGCTGGAGGAGCAGGAACTGGATCAAGCATTCAAAGAAATCGCTCCGCCTTTCATCAATGGCAAATTCTTCCACGAATGTTAAAAGATGTCTCGGTAAGAGATACTTCTATTGAATTATTTGGTCGTCGATTGCCTACTCCGTTTTTACTATCTCCAATTGGTGTTTCAGAATTAGCACATCCACAAGCAGATATAGCGGTGGCCAAAGCTGCTTCGAAACTAGAAGTGCCCATGATTTTTTCTAATCAGGCTTCGTATGCTATGGAAATTGTGGCCAAACAAATGGGCGATGCACCGCGTTGGTTTCAATTGTATTGGAGTAAATCCGATGACTTGGTCACTAGTTTTGTACAACGAGCAGAAGCTTGTGGATGTGAAGCAATTGTAGTGACTTTGGATACGACGATGTTGGGTTGGCGTGTTGAAGATCTGGGTTTAGCCTATCTTCCCTTTTTACATGGATTGGGTATTGCGCAATACACCAGTGATCCGATCTTTAATAAAATAATGGATGAACTCAATGAAGAGGAGACTGTTGCTTTGAAACCTCCAATTAATTTTGATACGATCCGAAATGTGATTGGATTGATGCGTCGATATCCTGGAGGCTTTTTTCAAAATATAAAAACAAAACGACCACTTAAAGCAGTCCGTACTTTTATTAATATTTATTCTCGTCCTTCTTTGACTTGGGACAAAATTCCCTTTTTGCGAAAGCAAACCAAACTCCCCATAATCTTAAAAGGCATCCTTCATCCAGATGATGCTCTGCGTGCGATAGATATCGGTGTTGATGGTATCATTGTCTCTAATCATGGTGGTCGCCAAGTGGAGGGATCTGTTTCTTCGATAGAAATGTTGCCAGCGATTGTTAAAGCTGTTGATGATCGGATTCCAATTTTGATGGACAGTGGGATTCGCACCGGTGCTGATATGTTTAAAGCCATTGCCTTAGGGGCAAAAGCAGTTTGTTTAGGGCGACCTTGGGTTTATGGATTGGCATTAGAAGGAGAGGCTGGAGTGACTGCTGTTATTAAAAATTTGATGGCTGACTTTGAATTAACGATGGGCTTGGCTGGTTGTAAATCAGTGGAGGAAATTGATCTGGAAATGGTATTAAAGAAATAAAGTCGAGTTAAGCTAAGTACATTGTAAACTCATTAACTTTAAATTTTGGTGGTCTCTTTTGAAATTTGAACTGCGTTATTTTAATCAGCTAACCAAGGAGGTTTGCTTCATAAAATGCCTTGTCAATGTTCAAAATAGCCTCGACCAAATTTTTAAAGAACTTAATTTACAATGTACTAAGTGTTTTGGTGTTGGAGAATTGATATAGTGGATACTTTGAAAGAACCTCGATTCGCTAAAACTGTCTTTTTGGCACTTAAAAATCATTAAAACTGCCTTTATGGCATGCGTTTTTTTTACTTTTCAGCAAAAAAGTCCGAAAAATTGGAATGGAATAGCGCTTGATGTATAGCAATCGTATTTGCGATCGAATCGCAATTAATTTTTAAACTAAAAAAATAATACGATATGTTATTCACAAAAGTAAATCCAAGAAGAAGAAATGCCTCTTTCCCTGTAGCCTTTGATGGTTTAATTAAGGACGTCATGAACACCAGCTTTGGTGATCTACTCGATGAGCAATTTGCAAAAACTAAACCCGCTGCTAATGTCATTCAAGATGAAGATGGTTATCAGTTAGATTTAGCTATTCCTGGTTTGACCAAAAATGAGATAGAACTGAATGTTGAAAAAGATGTTCTAACTATTTCTGCAAAGAAAACAGAAAAGGAAGAAACACCTGAAACGATTGCCAAGAAAAAGTATACACGAAGAGAGTTTGATTACAGCGATTTCAAACGAGTTTTTCATTTGAATGAAACGATCGATACCAAACGTATTGAGGCGAATTTTGAAAATGGTGTTTTAAGCGTAAGCTTGCCGATCAAAGCAGAGGTGAAAGAAGTGGAAACGCTAAGAGAGATTAAGATTGCATAAGAAAATTAAGGTTTTTAAATAATAACACTTTTGAGTTTGGTAAATGTAAAAAGCCCGGAACATGTTCCGGGCTTTTCTTTTTCCAACTAACGCCGAAAAGGATCTATTGATATTTTTTTAAAGTTTCAAAAATTTGAACGCATTGTCGTTACTTTTTAGTTTTTCCGCATTCTACTAAGGTCGGCTTTAGTTAAATAGTTGCTGGTTTTCAGTCTCCTTGTTGTACCTAAAAACTATGTTTGTTTTAGTGACAGTCGTATAACGTAAACGAAAGTAATTAAAATAAATATGCTATTCTGCGAGCAAGAAAAACCAACAATTATAACAAAGAACTACTTTGACTAAAGTAAAATTAAGTATAGCCCTAGTTATAAGAAACTAAGTTTCCGAATTTCTTTTTTAGGAAATATTCAAGATTAAATATTTATAAAGCACATGAAAAAAATAAGCGTTTTCCTCTTAATTTGTTTTTTTATAAATACCCTTTCGGCTCAAAAAAATATCATTTCTGGAAAAGTGACTGATATAAAAACGGGTGAGAAATTGGTTGGTGCAAGTGTTTTTTTTCTTAAAGAAAATGGAACTACCAATACAACGCTTACCAATGCCGAAGGCAATTATTCTATTAAAATTGACTCGGGAAATTATAAAATACAAGTTTCCTTTATTGGCTACGAGAAGAAAATTATAGATTCTATTTACTTTGAACTGGGCCACCTAATTCCTTTAGATCTACAGCTAACATCTGCTGCTAGTTTTGACCGATCTTTTGACATATTGGTCAGTGATGAAAGGAAAGAAGTTTACGATACCGTTATTACGTTTGATCCAGAAACCTATGAAGAGAGTATTATGGTCGTAAGAAATGATGCGATTTCCTATTCTGAACCAGCGCTTTTGACTTATTCAGGTACATCAAAATTAGAAGAAAGAAAAGTCGAAAGAAAAAGAATAAGTAAGCATATAGTTCAAGAAAAAGCAGGACAACTCACTGCAGGTGAATGGCGAGATTTGGATCATTGGACCTTTTGGAATCACCTGATGAATGATCCAGATTTTGCTAAAATGCAAGACTATTGGAAGTATTATCCGAACCAACGATTTTCTGTATTGTTGAATGATCAATCGGAGCGACCGATGGCAGATTTAAAAGTAAAATTGATCGATCAAAATGAAGCTGTAGTGTGGGAGGGGCGAACAGACAATACGGGGAAAGTTGAACTTTGGGGAAATTTTTACGGCAAAAGCACAGGAGGTTTTCAACTAAGGATAGAATACAATAACAACGTGTATACTTTTCAGTCGACTACTTTTAGACAGAGTCAAAACGTTTTTAAATTACCCATTGATTGTAATCCTCGCAAACAGATAGATCTTGCCTTTGTAGTAGATGCTACCGGATCCATGAGTGATGAAATCAATTATTTAAAAGCGGAATTGCAAGATGTGATTGGAAGAGTGGAAGAAGAAAATGAAACAGTGAAGGTTAGAACAGGTGCTGTTTTTTATCGAGATATAACGGATGATTATCTTACTCGAATTTCTCCATTTACTTTGGATGTAAAAGTGACGGATCAATTTATTCAGGAGCAGTCAGCGGATGGAGGAGGAGACCATCCCGAGGCGGTGCATACAGCTTTAGAAAAAGCAGTGGATGAAATGAAATGGTCAGATGAGGCTTTGTCTCGAATGTTATTTTTAGTATTGGATGCTCCGCCACATTATGATGAACAGGTGCTAGCGAGTTTGAGAGCCAGCATCAAAAAAGCTGCAGCAAAAGGCATCAAAATCATACCAGTGACTGCCAGCGGTATAGATAAGCATACGGAGTTTTTAATGAAATTTTTTGCCATGGGTACCAATGGCACCTATGTATTTTTGACCAATCATAGTGGAATAGGAGGGAATCATATCGAACCAACGGCAGAGTCGTACAATGTAGAAATGCTCAATGATCTAATGGTTCGTTTAATTTTGGAAAATACGACTTACGAATCTTGTGAAAGGATCAATAAAAAAGCGACCAAAAGACGAAAGACAAATTTTAGAAAAAGCAAAAAGAAAGTCCGTGGCCTTGATTTTAAAATCAATTATTATCCTAATCCCACTACGGATCGTTTGTTTATTGAATTGGAAGAAGCGGTTGATTTATTGAGTATCAAAAGTATAAATGGAGAAGAGGTGAAGCGACTGGGGGTATTGGAAAAAGGACGGATGGGAATTGATGTTTCAGACTTAGCTGCTGGAACCTATATCTTGCAATTTCAGACCAGAGATATTTTAGTGGCAGAGCGTTTAGTAATTGTGGAATGAAAAGAAGGGGAATTGATGGGGCTTAAAAAAATCCCGAATTTTAGTATTGACTAAAATTCGGGATTTTTCATTTCTTTTGGATGGTTAATCTTTGATCAATTTATCTTTGTTTGATTTTGATTTTAGTACCTGGTTTTAGCTGGTAATTATTTTCGAAATTATTTAAAGCAATAATATCATCAATGTTTACACCACTAAATTTATCGGCGATTTCTACTAGAGGTTCATTTCTGCGGACCAAATAATAGATATAACCTTCTTCTTTATTCGCTTTTGAAGAATTATATTTCAAGGCTGATCGATTCTTTTTAACCAAAGTCGCTTTCGCGCTTTTTTTGCTTGGTGCTTTTTTGGGTGTCTTTTTAATGATTGAATTATTAGAAGTAAATTCAACTTTATCCATTTTTAAAAAATGCACATTGTCAATCTGATAATAATTAAAATGATTCAGTGGTTTAGGTACGTAAATCGTTAGTTCTTGTCCTTCTCTTAAATATTCATGACGGAATCCATTCCATAGTTGAAGGTTCTGAATGCTACACCCATAGTTACTGGCAATGTCTTGAATTTGATCATTAGCTTGAACAACATGAGAAGTTCTAAAATAATTTTCTTCCCAATTTTCAACTGGAGCAGGGATAGGAACGGACACCATTTTTTTAACAAAAGTATCAGGTCGACCTAAATGATTTAAAAGTGCTGGCATATATTGCTCTGGCAAAATCACCCAATTACCACGTCGACTACTTGGAACATAATTTCGTTTGAATGAAGGATTCAACTTTTTTATCAAGTACATTGGTGTGCCGGTAATATTTTCAAGATCATAAAAACTAAGTCGATCATAAATCACTTCAGAACGAGTTGACTGCAAATCAGGCTCAGGATAATTAGGCACTAAATTGTGCATTTCATAATAATTCATGATGTAGGTAGCCGCAATAAATGCAGGTACATAGTTTCTTGTTTCTTGAGGAAGGTATTTTTTAATTCTCCAGAAATTTTTACTTCTACCTCTTTTCACTGCTCGGTTCACACGGCCAGGACCACCATTATAAGCAGCTAATGCCAATTCCCAATTTCCATAGCGATTATATAATTTGCTTAAATATTTTAAAGCAGCTTTAGTCGCTTTATTGGGATCTCTTCTTTCATCAACAGTGCTGTTAATTCTTAGGCCATAATCTTTTCCAGTGGGAGGCATAAACTGCCAAAGTCCAACAGCACCTGAACGCGAACGGGCAGTAGGATCGAGTGCTGATTCCACGATGGATAGATATTTTAGATCACCAGGCAACTGAGCTTCTTCCAAATATTTATCAAATAATGGGAAATAAATAGTGGTTCGCCCAAGCATCTTTTCCGTTCGATCTCTTTTCTTGACCGTGTAAGTTTTAATATAACTTCTCACTACTGAAGTAAATCGAGGTTTCGCTATCGCGCTTGTGATTTGACTTAATCGTTGGCGTATTTCCGTATCTGTAAAAGTGGGAATATGGGAATAAGTAGGCGACTGATTGACTGCTAATTCTTGCGAATTAGAATAGTTGGTTGTTGATTGAGATTGTAGGTTGATTAAAAAGCAACTGACAAAAACAACAGTTAGTACACTAGGTTTCATCTCGGATAGTTAATTTCAATAGTGTTGTTTATAACATCACAATAAAATAAAAATTCTTTGATATCTACTACTATTCGTTCTTATTATAATGTTAAAGTCCAAATAGATAATTAGGTAAATCTACTTCAATAGTAAAAAGTAAAAATATTGTAGGATTAATATGCTATTAAATGGATTAGTAAAAACCATACCACATTAATATCATATTATGTATATTACAAAGTATATTTACTTATAAATCAGATATTTGTTTCGTTTTATCTGTTGTTAAACCTAATTGAGGGAGTATTAAATAGTAACCATGTTGATTATAAGGGATGACGCTTTTAATATAAGCAGGATTCAACTTAGCAATTACATCAATTGATATGCCAGAATCTTTAGCTATTGTGCGAAACGATTGTCTTTTATAGACCTTTTTTACATCAGTCATTTGGATATTATAATCGGGGTATTTAGGGTGTAAATCGTAGAATAAGTAATTGTTGATCGCATAATTGACCGCAATGAATTTTTCTAGATATCGCTGAGTTTCTTTTGGTAAACGTTTTTTTACAGCCTGAAAAGTATGTCCTTTAGATTTTTTTAACGCTTTATCCACTCTACCAGGACCACAATTGTATGCTGCAATAGCCAAAGCCCAATCATCATAGCGCGCATATAACTCCGATAGATATCTAATAGCTACTTCTGTTGATCGATGGACATCTAATCTTTCATCTACGAAAGAATTGATTCTAAGGCCATATTGTCTAGCGGTGGCAGGCATTAGTTGCCATAATCCAGCAGCGCCTACTTTTGAAGTAGTTGTCGGTTTTAAAGCAGATTCCACAATCGCTAGATATTTAATTTGATCAGGAACATGATACAATTTTAAATATTCCTCAATGATTGGAAAGTAAATGCTCGATCGACCTAAAATATATTCAGTGGATTTTCTTCCTCTTTTGAGGTAGCTACCAATAAAATGTCGGACGCGTTTATCAATTTTTACTTCTAAAATATTTTCTAAACTATTCAGTCTAGACCGAATATCTTCGTTAGATACATCCGAAAATTCTGATGTGATAGATTCCTCTATAGTAAATGATGAATTGGAAATAAGATTGGAGGTGAAGCTTAAATTTAGGATAAGGAATAAGGGCATAACCCTGCCTAGTCTGAAAGTTTTGGTACTCATGATTCGATTCGTTTCTAAATCAAGGGGAGTAAGTTGAAAAATAAATCCTTTGATATTGTTGACAAACGAAAATAGGAGTATTGCCTAAAATACTAGATCGTTTTCTTAACAAAGAATCAGAAATAAAGGGAGATGAGTTTAAGTGTCTTGATCAGATAAGGTAGAGTAAAACATAAAATCGAACACAAAGATAATAAAAAATATATTAAAAATAAAATTTTAACATTTAAGCCAGCTTGTATTTTGACTTAAAGTAAAGTTTCTAAAGTTTCTAAAGTTTCTAAAGTTTCTTTTTGAGATAAATAGACTTAAAATTATGCTTAAATATTGACCAATTGGGACATTTCCTTTGCAAAGGAAAACAAGTCACTTTCGTGAAATTTATTTGCCATCAATTGAATACCAAAGGGAAGTCCATCTACATTTTTTCCTAAAGGAAGTGCTATTGCTGGAATACCGACCATATTAGCTTGAACGGTAAAAATATCCGCTAAATAAACCGCCACGGGATCATCCATTTTTTCTCCAATTTTCCAAGCGACGGTAGGAGCTGTTGGCATTAATATAAAATCATAATTTTGAAAAATAGCAGCTGTTCTTTCCGCAATCAATCTTCGAACTTTTTGAGCTTTGGTATAATAAGCATCGTAATATCCAGAACTCAAAACGAAAGTCCCTAGCATAATTCGACGCTTGACTTCAGGACCAAAACCTTCCGTACGTGATTTGTTATAAGCTTCCTTTAAATTAGTGGCCTCTGGACTTCGTCGACCATAGCGAATCCCATCATATCGAGAAAGGTTAGAAGAAGCTTCCGCAGTGGTCAAGACATAATAAGCAGGAATGATATAATCTAAGTATTCAAAATCAACCGCTTCAACCGTATGTCCTTCGGTTTTCAGACGATCGATTAATGCTAAACTTTCTTTTCGAATGCTTTCGTCCAATTGTTGATGTTGGAAGGCGGTATCGAAGTAAGCAATGTTCATTTTTTTAGCACCTTGCTCTTGATGATTGGCCTCCAAAAGTTGACCATAAGGAGGCACAGGTTGTTGACTTGATGTGCTATCGAATTCATCTGCTCCAGCCATGATCTCTATCAATAGAGCTGCATCTTCAACATTATTCGTTAAAGTGCCTATTTGATCAAAAGAAGAACCATAAGCTAAAAGACCATAGCGAGAGATTCGACCGTAAGTCGGCTTAGTACCCACTAATCCACAAAAGCCTGCTGGTTGTCGAACAGAGCCTCCGGTATCACTTCCGAGAGAGGCCAAACAGGTACCCGCTTGAACAGCAACGGCAGATGCACCGGAAGAACCACCAGGTATCCGATCAGGATCTATGGCATTTCGAGTTGGGCCATAATGTGAATTTTCATTACTAGATCCCATAGCAAATTGATCGCAATTCACGCGACCAATGACGATGACATCTTCATCCAATAATCGTTGCAAAGCGGTAGCAGTATATTGGGAAACAAAACCTTCCAAAATTTTAGAACCCGCAGTGACCGAATGATTTTGATAACAAATGACATCTTTGATAGATAAGACCATTCCATATAAACGGCCAACTGATGTAGGATCTTTTTGATATTTTTCGTCTAATTGTTGAGCGGCAGCTTTTGCTTCAGCTGCAAATACTTCAACGTAAATATTTAAATTTTTGCTGGCTTCTATTTGCTGTAAATAAGCATCAACCAATTGAACACAAGTTGTTTTTCCAGATTGAAGTTTGGATTGTATTGCTTTAAGTGAAGTAGGTAGCATTGAAAATTTTTAAAACAAATGTAAATGTAAAAGAGTTAAAACAGGAGTCATCCCCATTTTTTTGAACTTATCCATAAGATCAAAAAATTCAAAGGTTAGGTCTATGCCAATCGTTCAATAATCGCGTCAATGGTCAACTTTGATTGTTCTCCGGTCTCCATATTTTTTAAAGTCAATAGTCCTGTTTCCATTTCTTCAGATCCGATGAGAACGACAAAAGGAATCTTTCGTGCATTCGCATATTTCATTTGCTTTTGCAATTTCACGGGAGCAGGATATAACTCAGAATTGATTTGTTGACTTCTTGTTTTATTCAAACAATCGAAAGCGTATTGGTGACTGTCTTTATCGAAGGTGACAAATAATAATTGTAGTTGATTACTGATGTTTTCTGGAAAAAGATGGAGTTCTTCCATGACATCAAAAATTCTTGCCGCACCAAAAGAAACACCTACCCCCGACACTCCTTTCATTCCGAATACTCCCGTCAAATCATCATATCGACCACCACCGCCGATGCTACCCATTTTTACATCATTGGCTTTTACTTCAAAGATGCAGCCCGTATAATAATTCAATCCACGCGCCAAGGTGATATCGAATTCTACTTTATTAGTCGGTTTTTTAGTATCAAAATATTGGTGAAAAGTTTCTAATTCTTCAATTCCTTTTAGCCCCGTTTCGCTATTAGCGAACATTTTTTTCAATGGTTCTAAAGAGGTAACCACCAACATTTTTTCAATTTGATTAATCGCACTCGATGGAATTTCTTTTTTCTCCATTTCCCTACGGACACCATCCATTCCGATTTTGTCAAGCTTATCAATAGCTACAGTCATGTCCATGAATTGATCTGCGATACCTGCCGCTTCCGCCATACCAAAAAGTACTTTTCGGTTATTGATTTTGATCGTTGCATTCAATTTTAGTTGCGCAAAAACTTCATCATAAATCTGAACTAATTCCGCTTCATACATCAAAGAATTAGAACCGACGACATCTACATCACATTGATAAAATTCTTGGTAACGACCTTTTTGGGGACGATCTGCTCTCCAAACGGGTTGGATTTGATAGCGCTTAAAAGGGAAAGTAATTTCGTTTTGGTGCATGACCACAAATCGAGCGAAAGGTACCGTCAAATCATAACGCATCCCTCGTTTAGAAATACTAGAAGTGAGCTTTGCCGAATTTTTTTCCGCCAAGGCAGTTGCATCGGCTTTCGCCAAATAATCTCCATTGTTCAATACTTTGAAAAGGAGCTTATCACCTTCTTCACCATACTTGCCAGTAAGGGTGGATAGATTTTCCATGGTCGGCGTTTCGATCGGCTGATATCCGTATTTGACGAAAGTCGACTTAATGGTATCAAAAATATAGTTACGTTTGAAAACCTGATCTGGCGTAAAATCTCGGGTTCCCTTCGGAATACTTGGTTTCATAATTTTTTAAATATACAATTCGAACTCCTTTTAAATGAGAGTCTCTTTTAGAGGATAAAAATTTTAACAAATTTTCTTTTTGAATACTTGAACCATATAAGAAATTTAAGGTCATATAAGAACTAAAAAAACTTATATGTTTCTAATCCCGATAGCGCTCTATCGGGATGGTTCAAAAATATTTTTACGAGAAAACTCTAATTAATATTACAAAGCAGAAGTAAACTGATTTAAAAAGCGGACATCATTTTCGAATAATAAACGAATGTCATTGATTTTGTATAACATCATGGCTTGTCGTTCGATTCCCATACCAAAAGCAAAGCCGGTATATTTTTCACTATCGATACCACAGTTTTCTAAAACTTTAGGATCGACCATTCCACAACCCATGATCTCTACCCATCCTGTGTATTTACAAACGTTACAACCTTTGGTATCACAAATGAAACAAGAGACATCTAACTCTGCACTAGGTTCTGTAAATGGGAAATATGATGGGCGTAAACGTATTTTACTATTAGGTCCATACATCTCTTTACAGAAATGCAAAAGCGTTTGACGAAGGTCAGCAAAGGAAACATTTTCATCTACATATAATCCTTCTACTTGATGGAATTGACAATGTGCTCGTGCAGAAATGGTTTCGTTTCGATAAACTCTACCTGGAGCTATGATTCGAATCGGAGGTTGATTCTGCGACATCAATCGAGCTTGTACAGATGAAGTGTGTGTACGAAGTAATTGAGTAGTGCTATCTTTTAAATAGAAAGTATCCTGCATGTCTCGTGCTGGATGATCTTCTGGCGTATTCATGGCGGTAAAGTTGTGCCAATCATCTTCGATTTCACGATTTTCTGCAACGGTATATCCCATGCGGGAAAAAATATCAATGATACGATTCATCGTAACTGAAATCGGGTGACGAGAACCTAAAGCCACGGGTTCTGGTGGTGCAAACAAATCAAGATCTTGACCAGCAGTTGCTTCTGCGGCACTTTCCGCAGCATCTTTTAAAGTTTGAAATTTTTCTTCTGCAGCTCCTTTTACTTGATTGACCAATTGACCATATTCCTTCTTTTGTTCGTTAGGAATATTACGAATTTCCCCCATCAAAGGTTTGATGATATTTTTGGTTCCGAGAAAACGAATACGGAATTGCTCCAATTCTTCCTTGGATTGTGGGTTGGCCAGTTTAATTTCTTCGTGAATGTTTCTTACTTTATCAAAAATTGCTGAAGACATCTTTATCGTTTGTTTTAGAGGATGTTAAATTGGAAAAAACTAGATCAATTCAACCATTCTCCCCGTTTAAAATGAAAATATTGAAGCGTACAACGAAAATACTAAAACACTAAGAGCCTATTATAAAATATATCGATTATTTGACTCTAGGTACTTACAACATCAAAAAACTAAAAAAAGAGCCACAAAGGTAATATTTTGCGATGATTTATGCCATAAAGGTTTAAAAGACTACACAGTTTATTAGTTTACAACTAAAAGAGATAAAAAGTTGCCTAAAAATCTATTGTATCAATTATTGACATCTTATAAGGCTCAGGTGATATTTTTTTCTATTGCTCTGATGATTTCTTTGGTGTTTTCCGCGGAAGCGGTGACCTCTATATCGATGATTGGATTTTTGTTGTTGGCCATTTTTGAACGTCAACCAGAAAAGGGGACGTTTCCACGATTACGAAATACCTTTAAGGACAATTGTTTACAGCTTTGGGAAAAGAAGGCCTATTTTGCTGTGATGATTCCATTCTTTTTGGTTTTAGCTACAGCTACCTATTCTGTTGATGTCGATTATACGTTAGAACGATTGCGGATCAAATTACCCTTGCTTATTTTTCCTTTTGCTTTTATCAGTATGCCACATTTGAAAAAGAAGGATTATTACGGATTGCTTTACTTTTTCTTTCTATTGATGACGATTGCAGGGATCGGAGTTGGAATCAATTATGGTCTGCATCAAGTGGAGATCAATCAAGCATTGACCCAGGGAAAACATGTACCAACTCCCATCAATCATATACGATTCAGCTTGATGTTGGCTTTTAGTATTCTAATCGGTGCTTATCTCTTTCGAGAAAAATATAAATGGAAATTTGCTTGGGAGACTTATCTGATTGGAGGTCTCACGATTTTTCTTTTGGGCCTTATTCATTTGCTATCGGTACGGAGTGGAATCTTGGCTTTGTACCTATCCATTTTTGTATGGAGCTTTAGATATGCACGTTATCTAAAAAAACCGATCATCAGTATTTCTATTGGTTTGTTTTTATTGGTGTTGCCTTATTTGGTGTATTTGACGGTTCCTAGTTTTCGATATAAAATCAACTATTCTTTACATGACTTGGATATGGCCTGGCAGGGTAGAGGGGCTAAATTTTCTGATGGAGAACGAATTGCCTCTTTACATGTTGGCTGGCTGATTGGGAAAGCAAATCCTTTGCTAGGAGTTGGTGCTGGAGATTTAAAGCAAAGCATGTATGAACTTTATCCAAAGATATATCCAGATCGTATTCCTCGGATGCCACACAATCAATTTATGTCTCTTTTTGCCGGAGTTGGATTGATAGGACTAGTTATTTTCTTAATTGCTTTTTGGATGCCTTGGTGGCGACATCAAAATTATAAGGATCATTTATTTGCCGTATTTGGAGTTATTATTTTCTTTTCTTTTTTTGTTGAAAATACGATTGAGAATGCGGTAGGCGTGGCATTTTATGTTTTCTTTTTGCTATTGATGATGCATTATTTAGAAGGAGTAGCAGAAGAGCGGAATACCCAATAATCATTTCTTCCATAACTTTCCAGTGACCACTTTGGACATCACTTTTTCTCGACTAGAGCGACTGACTGGAATATGATGTTGATCAATCCTCAGTTGATTTCCTTCCAATGATTCAATTTTGTCTACTGCAACAACGTATGATTTGTGTACTTGGATAAAACGCTGAGCAGGTAATTCTTCTAGTACGCTTTTTAAGGAGAGTAGAGTAGTGAATTTTCCTTTTTGAGTATGTAAGGTAATGTAGTTTTGCATGGACTCGATAAAGAGCAATTCATCTAATTTAATTTTTTCAAACTTATGATCACATTTGATAAAAAAATGATCTTTGGATGAGGCTTTTAGATCGGGATGTAATAATTTAAATTGGTTTTTAGCTTTGTTACTGGCTTTAAAGAAACGTTGAAAAGTAATAGGTTTGACTAAATAGTCTAAAACGTTTAACTGAAAACCTTCTAGCGCAAAGCTAGGAAATGCGGTCGTTATAATAACTAAAGGAGCTTGTTGTAAAGATTTTAAAAAATCGAGTCCATTAATTTTAGGCATTTGGATATCAAGAAATAGTAAATCTATTTTTTCTTTTTCCATTAAGGGAATGGCTTCAATTGGACTCTCACAAGTTCCTATTAGATTTAAAAAATCAATGTCTTTTATATAAGTTGCTAAGCCTTCTCTAGCCAATGGCTCATCATCGATTACCAAACAATTCATGTTAGTTTAATTTGAGTTCACTGACCATACATACGCACTTATGGAATTAGTCAATGAAGGTTGATTTTTAATTTTACTTGGAATAAATTTTTATTTTCCTGAATCTCTAACTGATGTTTACCGGGATAAAGTAATTCCAACCTTCTCCGGACATTCACTAAGCCGATGCCTCCTATTTCCAAAGAAGGGCTGTGTTCTTCATTATTTTCTGAAATGGTATTTTCTATATTAAAATCTAGTTTTGATCCATCTTTTTCTATTTTCAAAGAAATATGATTGATGTTTTCTTGTTCAGTAGAAACATGTTTGAATGCGTTTTCTACGAAAGGAATCAAGATCAATGGCGCGATCTGTTCCCCATTCCAATGTTCGTAAATATTGGAGGTGACGGTGATTGAATTCCCTTTTCTCAATTCTGCTATTTCAATATAATTATTGATGAATGCTACTTCTTGCTGCATGTTAATGGTCTCCATGTTATTCCCGTACAATTGATATCGCAAAACATCTGAAAACTTGGCGAGTGCTTCTGCTGCTTGATCCGGATCTTTTTTGATCATAAAATAGATATTGTTCAAGGCATTGAATAAAAAATGAGGATTGAGTTGTGACCGTAAAAATTTCAACTCTGTTTCCGTTTTTTCTTTTTCTAATTGGCGTGTATGGTTTTCATTTTGAATATGTTCTTTTAATAATTTAAGAGCCATTACAACAAAAATCGCAGAACTAATGCTTCCTAAAGTCGGACCTAAAATATAAGGCCAGCTAAAAAAAAAATCCCCCATATTGATTTGCATAAGCGTTGCAAAACCAGCTAGGAGTACACCTAATAAAGCAGAGAAAAAGAGAATCGTTGCAAATAGAGAAAATAGATAACCGAAATAATTCCGAGGTTTTATAAATCGAGGAATGAGGTAGTAGATATTAAAATAAGAGGCGCCTGCATCTCCAATAAAATAAATAAAGCTAATAGCTAAACTATTAAAGTTGAATGGGTTTGGAGAATAAATGAAATTCCAAGGACCTAGGTATGTTAGCCAAAAAAAAACATGATACCTTTTTCCTTTAGTTAGCAACTGAAACCAATTGGATTGTAAAATTGAATCGAGCATAATATTAGTTAATGTATCCGAATTCAATTTAAGATAATATTCGTGCTTTTTGAAGAAACATTTATCAACTGAAGGATTTAATTGACGAATGGGAGTAATTGATCTACATTCTGTCTAATTATAGCTGAACAGCCATTTTATGCATCTTTTTACCGGTGATCAAATAATATGAACCACTCATCAATCATAATTGCATGCGGTGCTTTTTCCTTTTTTATTTGTGATTGATAGTTCGTTATAAATAATTCTTCAATCAAAATTAAAAATCATGAAAAACTGGTCTCTTTTTATTTTTCTTTTATGTTCCGTCCTTGTTTCGGCTCAAGAGAATTTTCAACAAAAAATGAATCAACAATTCTATAGTGCCTATTTGACTAACACTCCTCAGGTTTGGGAAGATGGAATTCAAAAACTCAACACCGTCTATGAAGCATCCAAAGATATTGAAATCTTATATCAAATCGCACATGCAGAATTCGGTATCATCGGAGCATACATGGGAAAGAGAGATAAAGAAAGTGCAGCAAAGTGGATTGAAAAAGCAGAAGCGCATACTGAAATTTTAATAAAAGAAAATAAAGATTGGCCAGAAGCTTTGGCTTTGATGGCGAATATTTTATCAATAAAGATTGGTTTAAATCCAATGACGGGAATGACCTTAGGTCCTAAGAGCGAGCGATATGCAAAAAAAGCATTGAAAAAAAATGATCAACTCCCTCAAGCATGGGCACAAAAAGCCGCATCTTATTATCATACTCCTGCTATGTTTGGAGGCAGCATGAAAAAAGCGGTCACTAATTATGAGAAGACTGTTGCATTATTTGAAAAAGATATGGATGCATTACATTATAACTGGGAATATCTAGATGCCTTAGCTTGGTTAGGACAAGCGTACACTAAAAATGAACAATATGATCAAGCCAAAACAACCTATGAAAAAGCTTTGCGTATTGCACCTGATTTTGGTTGGGTAAAACATGTTTTATTGCCACGCATGGAAAAGGAAATGAAATAAGTAAATTTTTTGTTATCAAGATTTGTTTTTTAAGACTTAGGAATACTTAAATCATCAAAGTGAATCAAATGAAATATGTAATAGCATTGTTTTTTGTTATTGTTTATAAATCATTACCTGCCCAAGTTGTTGGCTTTGTTACAGATCAAGAAAGCAAAGAGGTTTTGACAGGAGCGAGTATTTTTTTGAAATCTGATTGGTCTCGTGGAACGTATGCTGATGAAAATGGTCGTTTTGAATTAAAAATGCCTTCCGTTTGGAAGCAAGACACACTTTTAGTTTCCTATATCGGATATGAAGATCAATGGATTGGAATTGATCAAAACCAGCAAGTTGTTTTACAGATCGAACTGAGTTCTAAAAGTCAGAATGTACAAGAGGTGGTCGTCAAAGCTAAGCGAATGATCGCAGAAGAATTTGCGATTAAACAAATGTCCAAACTAGATGTGTATTTAAATCCAAATGCAAAAGGAGATCCTTTATTGGCGATCAATTCTTTACCTGCGTCGACCTCTAATGATGAGACAGCCAACATTAGTTTACGAGGAAGTCCGGCTTCTGAAACAGGGATATATTTAAACAATGTTCCCATACATGATGCGGTTCGTTTGGATCAACAAAATGGAGTAGGGCAGTTTAGTATTTTTAATACTTCAATGATACAGTCTTTAAAAGTTTTTCCGGGTAATCCGCCACTTGAATTTCCTGGCGCAACTTCTGGAGCGGTAGCGTTGTACACTAGAGATCGTCAAATTCAAAATCAATCTAGTGTCTACTTGAGTTTGGTCGGAGGAGGTATCTCTGGAAGTCGTCGAATTGGAAAAAACACGCAATTGACAGGCTACCTCAGTCAAAGTTTTCATCAAGGATTAAAATCTTTGAATGCTAAAGCGATGAAATCGATTCATTCTTTTCAAAGTACAGATGCAGGTATTTATTTGTTACATCGGTTCAATGCTCGATCCTTGTTGAAGATTTTTAATTTTGGGATATCAGAAGGATATAAATATAACTTTCGACATCCATCTTGGGAAGGATTATTTACTCAGCAAAAAAAACGAAACATGACCATCGCTAATTATAGTTATCAATGGGATCACGCTCGTTTGGAATGGAACCAAGGCTTGAATTACTCAAAAGCGCAATATGCAACAGGAAACATAGATAACACCATCAAAGACTTTGATGTATTTACTGGGTTGAACTATCATTTTTTTAAAGGAAAGTGGAGTGTTAAAAGTGGGGTTTCTCTGGACAATAGAAGTTCAAAGGTAAAAGGTGCTTATCCCCATTATTTTTATGCTTTAGCACCAGAACATCCCTCAAGTAATTTTCAATCGACAGAGAGGATTGGGATATTGGAGAGTTTTATTTACGGAAAATATCGAGTATTGCCAAAATTGGTTTTTGGAGCTGGTCTTCGGATGCAACCAGGACTGGGTGATTTAGAGGCTTATTGGAGCAAACAATTGAACTTAAGTTATGAATTGACTGACCAACAAAATTTGACTGCTTCCCTTGGTCAGTATTTCAAATATTTATTGCCCAATGAGGAAAGTGATTCAAAACATATTGTCGAATCACAACAAGTTACTTTGGATTATCAATTTAAAGAAGATGCATGGACCGCACAGGCTGCCATTTATTATAAAAAAAGTACGAGTCTTCATTTGGATAATGAAATTTATGGTGGTGAATTATTTCTTGGTTTTCAAGATGGAGTCTTCTCTGGAAGTGCATCGATTGCTCATATTCATTCAATGCTCAAAGATGGTAAAACTCAATATCCATCTAATTATGATTTAGATTATTTCCTTAGACTTATGGTGAAATATGATATTCCAGGATGGATGAATTGGAGCTTAGTTTATCTTCAAAGACAAGGAGCTTATTTTTTGCCAGTCATTGGAAGTCAATTGGATAACAATACAAATACTTATCAACCTTTTTATGCTGCTTCCGCAGAAGGAGAACGTTTACCTACGTATCGTTTAGTTGACTTAAGTGTTTCAAAATTGATGAGCGTTGGAGAGGGGGCTTTGATAGTGTTTTTAAGTGCTAATAATATTTTTGATTTTAAGAATGTGCGAGGGATAAGCTATGAATCGGATTATAGTACAAGCTATGAAAATTACTTTAATAGACGATCTGTTTTTTTTGGAGGAGTTTATTCTTGGTAGGGAAGGAAACAAGGTTTGAATTAAGTAAGCAAGTTCTGCAAAGTGCTTAGACCTGTCTACTTAATTCAAACTAAAAATCTGTTGATTACTTTTTCTTTTTCAAGACTTCTATCTCAGCGATCGTCTCTCCGTCTGCTACGATTTTAAATTTGTGAAGACCATCAGGACCATGTAAATAATTGTACTTAAATTTATTTGTTCCTGCTTTCATCTTTTTGAATTTTTCCTTAATTAAAACTTCGCCTTTTTCATCTGTTACGGTCCATATTACTTTTTTCGTATCCTTAGGCAAGTCGTAATAGACAAAAAACATACCTTCCCCAGGATCTCCTAGTACGCGCATTTTTTCTTTCTCAACGGCCACATCTTCTGTAGCACTCTGAGCAAGGGTGACATTTAAATTGAACACAAAAAACGTCGCAAGTACTAAAAATAATTTAGTCATAGTTGTAATTTTCATCTTTTTTTAAGTTTATTTTAATTTGAAAGTTGATATAAATAATGTTTTTGTTTTATACAAAATCGCTATGATCATTCTTCGGTTTTTGAGATGGAGGATTGTTAGGTGGTGAAGCTTGTAATCCACCGCCATAACTCTGTCGAGCAAAAAAGCCAGCGATTACACCAAAGACAAATCCACCAATATGTGCCCACCAAGCAACGCCTGATCCAGCACCTTCAGGACCTAAGGTGGTAAAGCCACTAAATAATTGTTGTACGATCCAAAAGCCTAGAAACCAATAAGCCGCAATGTGAAAAGATCGGAAAAAATATAAAACTAATATCTTAACTTTTGAATGTGGAAACATAACCAAATAAGCCCCTAATACCGCGGCTATTGCACCACTTGCTCCTACTGTCGGTATCGATCCAGCACATGCTCTGATACCTTCTGTACAAGGAACACCTCCTCCACATGGATTACAACAAGAAGCTAATGCTTCTCCTGCTCCTCCGATAAAAATATGTCCAGCATGAGCTGCCAACCCTCCTAGGATGTAGAAAGCAATAAAAGGGATACTCCCAATCTTAGCTTCGATATTGTCAGCAAAAACCCACAAAAACAACATATTTCCAATCAAGTGCATCCAACTACCATGCATGAACATACTAGTGAACAAAGTGATATAATCATTTCCAGCAAGGATTTGATTGGGAATGCTACCGAATTCGCAGATCAAGGCATTTTCAAACGAAAGTTGAAAAAGGAAAGCCAATACATTTATAGCTATGAAAGCATAACTCACATAGGGAAAATGGCCATCTTTTACTTGTTCATCACCGATTGGAAAAATCATGGTATCGTATTTTTAGAAAGATTTGCTGAAAATTAGTAAAAAAAGTGGAGATAGATAGGGACTCTACCGATTAATTATTGATTTGTAGTTTTGACGGAAGGCGAAAGAAGGAAAGATTAAATTTAGTTGTTTGTTGTTAGTGATTGTTTTTTAGACAACTATAAATAAAGTTGACAAAAAATCACATACAAAGTAGACTAAAAACCAGCAGCCACTAACAAAGTGACTAAAGTCGAAATAAAAAGCCTGTAAGAGAATCATTCTCCTACAGACTTATCGTTGACATAGCTTACATAAAAAGAGCTTACTCGGCTTAAAAAACTTATTCAATAATTAACATAATTACGTATTTGTCTTTACTAATTTCATCTACAGTTAATTTTGCAGGTTCTACACTGACGAGTCTAATGGTTTTTTCGCCAAGGGTAGTTTGCGCTTTTAGAGGATGACCAACACGATCGATTAGTTCAATCGTTTGTAAGTTTCCCTCCATTTCAATATTTAGAGCGACTTTGACCTGACCTTCCCAAAAACATATGCCGGTTTCTGGACAACGAGAATCTTCGAGCATATCCACAAACGAGATATGGATTTCAGCATCATCTATTTCAGCTGTAGCTTCAAATGCTAACTCAAAAGTTTCGCCCAATTCATAAGAAGAATCTATCGCATCACTTTTACTGCAGGCCAAATAAAACAAGGATACGAAACAAGAAAAACTGAGACTGATGAGGGTTTTCATAAACTTTATATTTTTGTTGTTTAAAACGCAGACTCGAAGTCTGCATTATTTTAGTTCTAGTTTGCTTTATATACCTCAAAGACGTAAGGAGTACCCCCAAAGGCTGGGTGAGATTTGAATTTTAAGATTTCTTTAACATATGTGAATTTATCAACTAGGAGGGAAGTAGCTATAAATCAGGGTGTGGAGATTAAAAATTTTCAAAATGGCTAAAATGACAATGACGACTAATAATCGATACGCCCATACATCGGCTTTATCATATTTAGAAGCAAAATGAGCCGCAGCCCAACCGCCAGTCATCTGTCCAATGGCAAGGATTCCGCCGATTTTCCAATCAATTAAACCTTTCCATTGGAAGATGCCAATGACAACAACGGTATAAGCGCCAACCACAAATATTTTCACGGCATTGGAGTCAATTAAATTGTATCGAGCTACCATAACCATTGCGGCTAGAAAAAAAATCCCCATGCCCATTTGGATAAATCCACCATAAAAACCAATGGCTAAAAATACAGGAATCGTTATCCCATAATTGACTTTTCTATTGTGATCTGTTTTTTGAAACCAACGTTTGGGATTGATTAAAATAACAAACAACATGGCGACCATCATAAAACTAAAAACACTTTTGAATTGCTCATTGCTGACATAGACTGCCGTCAAAACACCCGCAATCGCACCAATAAAAGTAGGAATGATATAAGCCCAACTATTTTGAATATTGAGTTTTCCATTTTTGTAAAAAGTATAATTACTTGCAGCACTTTGTGCAATGATACCGACTCGATTGGTTCCGTTGGCCATGTTGCCGGGAAGCCCCAAAAGCTCAGTTAAAATTGTCAAAGTGATGGCGGATCCATTACCGGCTAAGGTATTGATCACACCTGCAAAAGCGCCACCGAGAACAGCAATGATATAGTGAGAGGTTTCCATGAATTTAGTTTGTTCGTCCCTTAATGTATTTCGTGCGTTACTGTGAAGGCACGTTAATGCACGAACACATTAACAGCAGAGCACTATTTAATAGTTTGACATAATTCGACCAAAACACCATTGGCGCTTTTCGGATGGATAAAACAAACTAATTTATGGTCGGCACCTTTTTTAGGTTTTTTATTGAGCAATCGAAAACCTTCTTTTTCGAGTCGTTTCATTTCTTTTTTGATATCCTCGACCTCAAAAGCAACATGATGAATACCCTCACCGCGTTTTTCAATAAACTTCGCGATCGCACTATCTGGATCTGTTGCTTCTAACAACTCTACCTTAGATTCTCCGGTTTGAAAAAAAGAAGTGTTGACATGTTCGGAAGCGACTTCTTCCATTTTGTAGGGAGCTACACCTAATAGCGTTTCGTATAGCTTATTTCCTTTTTTTAAGTCCTTTACGGCAATACCAATGTGCTCAATTTTATACATAGTTATTGTTTTTGGGCAAAGCTACCGAAAAAAATAAATGTTCTACTTTGTTTTAGTGAAAATTATAAGTTATTGAAAATGAAGTTAATTGAGCTAAAAAACAAAGTTTTAAATGAACATTGATTTATGAGCCATTATAAATGACTGAAATTGAAAATGATTTGATTCATGATTCTAAAAAAGGTAAGTTTAATCTAGATGGGATGTACAGATCAGAAAAGGCAAAGGAAGTATTAAAAAAAAGGAGGGAAATACTTCCTAAGTCGCCTGTATGATTGGTCGTAAATACCAAACTATTTCCATAAATGGTTTAAAACTGAAAATGTGGAACGACACTGAAAGAGTATGCTCAAATGATTGAAGCGAGGATAAAATAATTTGCCAGTAACCGAAATTTTACTCATATCTCAAAGACTCAATCGGATCCATCCGAGAAGCTTTAAGAGCAGGATAGAGGCCAGAAAAAAGACCAACCACCATACAGGTAGTCACTCCAGTGAAAATCCAAACCCAAGGAATTAGAAAAGTGCCTCCTAAGAAATAGGTAACGATATTTCCCATCAAGATGCCAAGGAAAATGCCAATGATTCCTCCCAATTGACAGATCACAATTGCTTCTGTCAAAAATTGAAGTAAAATATTTTTTCGGGTCGCACCGATCGCTTTACAAATCCCAATTTCACGAGTTCTTTCAGTGACAGATACCAACATGATGTTCATTAAACCGATGGCTGCACCCAATAAAGTAATCACGCCAATCACAATCGCTCCCATTCGAAGTTTAACCGTATTGTCTTTTAAAAAACTAATCAGTCCGTCGCTTTTTCGAATTTCAAAATCATTTTCTTGAACCAATTTAAGTCCACGAATATTTCGGAATATTCCAATAGCAGTAGTCACTGCAGCATCGACATCTTCTGTTTTTGAAGCAGCAACAGAAATGGCATAATTCGTTTTCGCTGTTCCATAATATCTTTTGACATTAGTCAAAGGAGCTAAAATGACTCGGTCTTCACTAGCATTCATACTTGAACCTTTGGAAGCCATGACACCAATTACTTTATACTTAATATTCCCAACTGAAATTATTTTCCCAACCGCTTTGTCAACGTTGTTATTAAAAAGTTGCTTGACGATATCCATACCAATCACCGCTTTATTGGTACCTGTTTCCACTTCTGTTGGAGAAAAACCTCTTCCTGCTGCAAGGTCGATACTTTTCATAACCATGTAATTTTCATCTATGCCAACCAATGGTACATTGGGATTGGTTTTTTCGTTTTTGTATTTGGCAGAAGCCAAACGTGTTCCTCTGAAATACAAGGAAACTGTTGCAGGGAAGTCATAAATTTCTTTAAATTTTTTTGCTTCTTTAAAAGAAACAGGATCACCTCGTTTTACTTTTTTTCCATTTCGATTTCCACGAGCACGATTTCCGATAGGGTAGATGACAAAAGAGTTAGAACCTAAACTAGAAAAATTATCGCGGAAAGAATAGATCGCTGTATCGATAGCCGTCAAAATGCCAACTAAAGACATGATCCCAAATGCAATGATGAGAATGGTCAAAATAGATCGAAGCATATTGGATCGAACTGCATCGATGGCAACTCTAATATTTTCACGAAAATTCATGTAAGAAGTTTTTATTAAGCTGCCTTTGTAGTGTTTAATTTATTTTTTCGCTTACCTAAGGCCTGCTTAAAGATAGGTGCTAAAGCTAAGAATTCTAATTTTTATTCGATAAAAACAACAAATGATTAGACAGAATGAAAATATAAAACCTTGAAAAGAAAGTAAAGTATAAGTAAGAATGAAAAATAAGGTGGTTAAGTTATTTATTCATTGTTGCTAAATAGGGAATCGGATTAAAGAGTATGTTTAAGATTATACTTTTGTTAAAACTTAAATGGGATTAAATAAAAACCTTAACTTAACGTAGTAAGATAGACGTAAAAGCTTTTGTAAAATATATTGTTATGAAAATACTCTCTGCAACTTTTCATTTGACCCATCATTGTAATTTGCGATGCACCTATTGTTATACGGGCGAAAAACTCCCTTTGGCGATGAGTCATGATACCATTGATCAATCGATTCTTTTTATAGAAAAAGAATTGTTTGAGCTAAAAACCAATCAACTTCAAATCACTTTTTTTGGAGGAGAACCTTTGATTGAAAAAGAAAAAATATTTTATATTATCGATGCTTTCGCAAAAAATGAAGACCTAGAAGTCTCATATCGAATGAGCACCAATGGTACTTTATTGACAGAGGACTTGATGCAAAAATTGTATGCCAAAGGGGTTTTTGTATCTTTGAGTATTGATGGTCATCCAGATGTTCATGATGCACATCGAGTGGATGCGGGAGGGAAACCAACAGCGCATAAAGTAGCGAAAGCTGCTAAAATTATGCTTCGATTTAATCCCGCAACAAATGTAACATGTGTACTCTCTCCTGACACCGCTTCTCAATTATGTGAATCCGTTGATTATATTTTCAATTTAGGTTTTCGATATATCACAACGACATTAGACTACTCAGCTGACTGGGCGTTAGAACATTTTGCCATACTCAAAAAGTCTTATCAAAAACTTTCCAAATGGTATATCCAAAAAATGGAACAGAATGAGCGATTTTATCTGAGTTTTTTTGATGAAAGAATTCGGTCACGTACCTACAAACCGATAGCCGCAAATGAAAGATGTCTGATCGGAACTAAACAATTTTCTATCGCTCCGAATGGAGAATTATATCCATGTATTCAATTCGTCAAAACGAATGCTTTACCGGAGTTTATGATCGGCCATGTCAAAGATGGCTTCGATAAAGTATGTCAACATCATTTGAATGATTTGTCAGAAAAAGAAAAACCAGAATGTAAGGGATGTAAATTAGAATCAAGATGTTCCAAATGGTGTTCTTGCATCAATTTTATGAGTACAGGACGAATTGATCAAGCGTCTCCAATTGTTTGTTATAACGAAAAAATATTGATTGAAATCGTCGATAGGACAGCGGATAAACTTTGGAAAAAAAGAAACAACCCTTTTATACATAAGCATTACAACGAAGACTACAACATCATCTCTCACTTTGAAATAACACTTTAGATCATGCAGAAAAAAACATTAAAAGTAGCACCTGCTCGAAAAATTTATCAACCTAAATATCCTTCATTTGAAGATAAGAATCCCTTGTTGTATCCTGAAACAAGACCTTATCCATTTAGTCTGAAATTTATAAAATGGGCGTCTACAGGAGGTTTGGCAAGTATCATGTTATTTAGTGGGAATGAAGTTTTGGGTCAAACCCAAAGGGATTCCATATATAACCCTTTTCCGTTGGAAAATGCAGGAGTTCCTTATCAACCAGTGAGCTTTGGAACTGGACAGCCTCGGCGATTGAAAGCCGCAGTAGCCAGACAAGCGATTCAGAAAGCTTTTGCAGAATCGGGGATTAAACTAGACGAAAAAGTATGGTTGAAAAATGAAGATACTGGGGTATTCTTAGATGGCTATAGTCACAAAGATAAAATAGGATTTTTATTGATAGATTATACCAATATGGATGAAACATTTACGGCAGATTCTCATATGTCGAAAGATAGGAAAAAGAGAGAAAAGAAAAGGTATGATTTAGATTATTACGTCAAGTGGAATATTAAACAAAGGGGAGAACAATTTATTAAATTCGTAGAGGATAAAGATAAATATATTAAGCAAATCACCAGATATAATAAGCAAAAAGCGAATCAAGAATATGCTGATAACCTTTTAAGTTTAGCGCCCCAAAAAGAATTTGAAAAACTTTTTAAAAATTATTCTCTTCAGCATGATTTGGATGCTTTTCGTGAAGTTAGTGAAGATCGAGAAGCATTTGTTCAGGAAATTTTTCAATATATTGATGGTCGATTTGAGGATTCAGAAAAGAAGAAGGTTTTATTTCGGTTTTCCAATCACTTTAGGAAATCGGAATATCGTAGTGACGATTTTGATTTAAATCTTGCCAAGGAATTTCGAAAATTAGAGCAAATAAAATCGGATAAAAAATTCATTAAAAACTACTTTAGACTGATTGAGTTTTTACAATACAATAGTGGATCATATCGATTGAGTGGAGATAAGAATTATCATGAATTGAAATTAAAGATCATGCAGTCTCATCCTTTGAGAAAATGGCAAGATAATTTAGAAAGCTTAGACGCTTATCATGATCGTCATTTTGTATCCTTAAATGAGGCACGTTCTATAGATGAAAAAAATAAGTCGGGTACTCAATTTATCGCTCCGATAAGTACAAGAGATCGGATAATGATCGTCCCTGATCATTATAGTGGTAGCTCAAAAGAATTACAAGAAGAGACAGGATTACTACGTAAGGAATACAATAAGAGAAATGGAATGACTGACGAAATATTTGCTCAACAACGAACAGAATACAATGAACTAACGAATAAATATAAATGGAGTGAAATGAGGAAATTACCTAAGCAGGAAAGAGATTCGCTTAGTAGTTTACGAGATGAAGAAAGAGCAAAAATAAAAGCTAAATATAAAGCAATGGAGCAGCTTACTGATGAAGAAAGAGCTGAGTTTAAAGTGAAGTTTGACGATTTGGAAAAACGAAGGAGAGAATGGCGAAAAAAAAATAGTGAAGAAGTAAGAATGAACGTTTTGCGAAAGCTGGAAGATGAAGTGAAGATGTATATTAAATGGGCCAAATCGCAAATGGGAAGTTAAAAGAATAAATTATTTTGTAAGCTTTTTTGTAGTTTTTAAGCAACTTTTATATGGAAGGTGTTATATGAGTTTTGTTGTAAAACGGTCATTTAAATTTCAAGTAAATTTCGATTGAGAAACAGTCTAAATCAATTTAGGTTTTCTTTTTAACCAATACTAATTTCATCGCATCACCAGCGGCTACTTCTTTATAAAAAGTACGAAGATCATTGTATCGTTCTGCAGGTAATTCGACCGAATAGATTTCTAAGGATCGATTATAGATTATTTTGTTTTCCTCTACTGAAATATCCACTTTGTATTTTCCAAATGCGGTATCCAAATCTATATTATTCGAAGGGATACTTTCTACTTCATAGCCTTCCGGCAAATGAAAAACAAAACGATCCTTTTTCTGTTCTTCTTTTTTAATATGAATCGGGTGTATCCTGTTGTCCATCGCTTTTGGAATATTCTTAAAAGGATGTAAATTATTGATTGGAACAAAAATTCGTTTTCCCGCTTTTGAAGAATAACGTGGTACGCTAATGTTATATTCGATAGAGGATTTAGGTAAATGTTCATCATTAACTACCTCCAACTTATCGATGCTAAAGGAAGGCAGGTTGGATCGTTCTTGAAAAAAGTTTTCTAAGTCTTTTTGAGAGAAATGATTACTTACAGAACGATAATACTCATGCATCGGTCCATAGCATTCCATCTGTTCCTTGATGGTTGCTGCTCCTTCAGGTGTTAGCTTAATATCAACATTGGTTTCCATTTTGTTTTGGGTCAAATCATAAGTAGGCGTGTTGATCACTTTTCCTCCTTCTTCTGTTACTAGAAGTACTTGTCGATTTTGGTTATTAGAACCTACATAATTAATCGGAAAATCTGTGCTGGTACATTCCAACCAAATATCTTCTGAAGGAACATTCAAAATAACATGATTCGCAAAACTAAAAACAGGAAAGGATTCATCCATTTCAATCTTGTTGTTCCGATTACTATAAATGATTGCCGTATGAGACTCAATACCTGCCGCCTTTAGCATCGATTTCATGAAATTAGATAAGACTTTGCAATCACCATACTTATTCTTTTCCACATATTTAGCATCAAAGGTTTGCCAACCACCAATTCCTAATTGTACGCTCACATACCTCATGTTATTTTGCATATAGTTGTACAATACTTTTATTTTTTCTTCTGTACTGTCCAGATCTTTGACTAGTCGAGTCACCTCTTCTGTCATTTCTGTACTAAGTTCGTCGCGTCCTGCATTCAATTTATACATAAATTCTCCAAGTGATTCCCAAGTAGACATATCTCCATCGTAATCTCCTAATAAAAATTGAGTGGGGGCAATTCGAATTTGAGGTCGTATTTTTTCAACATAAGGTGCGAAAGGTTCTTTCTTTAAAGCTGCTAAGTTGCTCACCTCCCATCTGTAGATATTTTTTGTTTCTTCCTGTTTGATTTCAGGTTGGAGTTCAATATTCTTGGATTGATACCGTAAGTTATGGTCGATTGGTGATTCTACAATAAACTCAAAATTTTCAATGGAGCGATTATAAGATTGCAGATATGTCCCCGGATAAAATGGGAGGCGCTTTAACGTTTGTGAATATTCAATTTCAACAGTATATGGATAATCGTTGTGATTAAGTTCAATATATTTTACTCGATTATCTCCGTAAATAGTGAACCAAGAAATAGCGGTTCGATCAATAAAATTCTTCCCTTTTACTTTCTGAATCTCTTTTCCCGAAGCATCATAAACCCTAGCAAATAAATTATTAACTTTTCGCTGGTCATTATAACGGACAAAAACAGTGTTAGCTTTACTTTGACTGTTTAACAAGGTGACGACCAACTTATAATCAAGTGTTGCAGATGCTATATTCTTGATAGAAAATTTCTGATAATGATTTCGGACTACTTCATGTGCTCCTTTTTTTAAATCTTCTGAAATAGTCGCCGTATCGTAAGGCTGTTGCGCATTGATGCCATTACTTATAAGTAAACAAGTCATTCCTGCCAATATCCATCGAATAGATCGTTTCATGATTTTTTATTTTTGGTTTTATCCTTTTTTCAAAACAATTTGCTCACCGTATTTTCTACGATTAAATCAAAAAAGCCCTTGATAGTCGAATATTCTTCAGGTTCATATTGTAATTTAGTAATGGAAACTTTACTAATAATTTGAATTTTATTTCCGTCTTGGCTCACTAAATATTGAAAACTTCCACCATCATCTTCTGTCTTCATTTTGATTGTATTTGGTAATTCTTCCACTACATAACCATCTGGAATCGTTACATTAAGAATGTAGTTTTCCTTTTTCTTGACTGTCATATCTACAGGGAAAGTTCGCTCTTCTAGTTTTAATGGATTCTCTTCATATCCCAGTCCTAACATTGGAGACAAATAGATAAAGTCCCCTGCTACTTGAGCCGCCTGTGGAATGTCAAGTTCTACTTCATATTTCAATGGCTTTTTAGCATCATCTTCATTTTCAAAAACAAAATTTTTGAAAACAGCATCCGGAAATTTTTTTTGCCATTTATTTTTGATGTGTTGACGATTAGCTCCTTCTTCTTTTTTGTAAATTTTACGTTCATTCACTGCATCATATCCGGTTAAACTTCTTTTTACTTCTGCGGTAAGATCCCCTTTTTCGTTTAAAGTTGCTGCAATGAATGATACATTTTTATTAGTTGGTAAAGGGAGATCAATCCAACGTGATTGATCGCCATCCAGAAACCATCCGGAATAATTTAATGAATTCCAGCGGAGTAAACCTGGCTCACGATTAGTGTCTCCAACATCGTAAAAGAATTGTTGATTTTTATCGACAACCACAGCCAGTACATGATTGAACTGATCCAGTTTTGGATAATAATTCATCGATTTACCATGAGATCTAGTGCTGATTAAAACGGGATATGCGGAGATTTTTAATTGACGACATAATGCGATTAACATTAAATTCATTTGTCCAGCAGATGCTCTCTTCTTTTCAAAATTTTTATTCAATGAACTAGAGTAGATACTATAACGATCGTTCCATTCTATTTCTTCACTCAAAAAAGTATAAATCATTTCTACCTTCTCCAGGTCATTATCGATCCCTTTTAATTGAGGAGCGAGCGCTTCCATTATTTTTTTGGTATTTCTTTTTTTATTAATTTGATCACCAAAGTTTTTCCTTTCCTCTAGATCTTTAGCCAACTCAAGCCAAGTCTTGATAACATTATAAAGAGGACCATTTGAATAAGATATGGACTTTAGTTGAAGAGACAGCCTCGAATAGTAATCTTTCATCGTAGTAACAAATCGTTCTCTCTTGAGTGCAGGAATGTTTTCTAAGAAATACCTGTTTTTTATGTGATTAACTTTCGTACTTCCTCCAGACATATAAGTTTGCGGTAAATTAGAATTTCCGCTTCGCCCCTTATATTTTGTATGGGGTATTTTTAATGTTTCTATTGCTTCAGTAGTCTCAACATTAGGAACCAACCTTTGATTAAAACTGAGATAAGTATACCATTCAGGGATACTGGTTCTAAACTCACTAAAACGAGTGGGAATATCAGACTGAAAATACCAATAGGGTAAAAAAGTAATAGACTTTGCTTTTTCGGTATATTTATATTCTATAATACAGCCTTCTTGTAAGTTTGGTAAGGCAAACTTTTTTGCGACCAAAACTTAGTCGTCTCTTCCTCAAAAATATCTTCTTTTGTGATCTCAATCCGTTTATTGTTAGGTAACACGACTTGCGCTTTTAAATCAAAAATGCCTCCACTACCAGGTCTAGAGTAGTACGGGATTCTGACATCACCTCTTCTAAAAGCACTTTTTTTAAATATTTTGATTCGAACATGATGATCTTTTTCATACATTAAGCCCGATGAAGTAAAGTTAAATTTTAGGGTAGCATAATTGGTGAGGATCACTGCTTCTGCCTCTGGATCTAATTCATAAGCTTTCATATCTAGATCCGCTTGATCAATCTCTCCCCATTGAATAGGTGCTTCTTGTGCAAACAACAAAAGAGGCAATAAGAAAATAAAAAACCCGGTGGTTGATTTTTTCATGTTTATTGTTGGTTGAAATTATTTAGAATGTTTGGATAAAAGCGAAAAAACGTGTTTAGTATAGAATATGCGCACTTTATATAGCTTTATTGATGGAAAATTAAACTACGTTTTATACCATGACAATTTAGACAGAACAATGTTCTTACATTTTACAAAAAAATATAGTTGTTTACAAATCTCTGAAGACTTATTTAGAGGATCTGTTCTCTTTGTTTTGCAACAAATATCAAATGGAGGAAGTCGTAGCGTAGGTGAGTAAGTTAGGATTTTTTAAGCTCTCAAAATTGGTTTTATTGAAAGTTAGACCGCAAATTTTTTTACGATTTAAGGATACGACTGTGGGGAAATTTGTGCTCATCTGAGCAACCTGCCAAAACAGTGTTCTGTTACAATAATTGGCATTTCTAAATTTAAAAATATTTTTTCAAAATAGTCAAAATAGCATCATGGCTCACTGTGGTGCCTGCGAGCATTTGTTTACCAAATAAATAATCATCACCACCTTTAAAATCAGAAATTTTTCCACCTGCTTCCTGTACCAATAAAATGCCCGCAGCAACATCCCAAGCATGTAAGCTGTATTCAAAGTAAGCATCAAATCGACCACAAGCTACATAAGCCAAATCTAGGGCCGCTGATCCAAACCTTCGAATGCCACGAGTCTGCGTTAATAATTCTTTAAAGGTGTTGATATAAGGATCTAGTTGATCATAATCGTAATAAGGAAAACCAGTCGCTAGTAAGGTATCTGCAAAATCAGTTCGCGGACTTACTTTTATGCGTTGATTATTCAACCAAGCGCCGCCATTTCTCCAAGCATAAAAACATTCTTTGCGATTGACTTCATACACGATTCCCATGATAATGGTATCATGATGACGAAGGGCAACACTAATACAAAAGAAAGGAAGTTGGTGTAAGAAATTAGTGGTTCCATCAAGCGGATCGATAATCCATTGGTACTCGCCTTCCTCTTGTGAAATTGTTTCCTCTTCAGTCAAGAAAACAGCACCATCTAAACGAGCTTTTAATCCTGATACTAGTTTCTCTTCTGCTTTTTTATCCACATAACTGACCAAACTATTTAGGCTTTTGGTTTCTATGTCTTGTTCATTGACCTTGCCTAATTGATCTTGAATAAAGCTAGCTACATCTTCGACTAGTTGTCTGGTAGAATGGCAAAGTTTTTCTAAGTGAGGTTGGTTCATTTTTGTTTTTGTAAAAAAGATGGTCAGCAACCAATAGTATAGAAGGTTGCTGACCATCTGGTAAATTAAGTGACCTCAAGATATTAATTATTTTGAATAGCCACTTAACTATTTTGATTCTATGTCATAATCGGCAATGGACGAGGGAATTTATTATAAATCCATCACCAATTAAAACTAAATTTTTTATCCCATTTCTGCGGTAACTTCTGTTACTTCAGGGATCATTCTTTTTAACATTCCTTCAATTCCGGCCTTCAAGGTAACGGTAGAAGAAGGACATCCACTGCACGATCCTTGGAGAATAACGGTAACGATTCCTTTATCAAATGATTTGAACGCAATATTACCACCATCCATTTCTACTGCTGGTCGAACATAGGTGTCAATCAACTCTTTGATTCTTTTGACAATCTCGGTTTCTTCTGCACTATATTCATAACTAGCACCGGTTTCTGCTTCTATTTTTTCCATTGCTTCCGCAAAACCTTCTTTCAATATTGCTTTATCGGCTTCGATATATCCCTTGATAAATTCTTTTAGCTTAAGCATAATATCTTCCCAAGCGTAGTTGAATTCTTTAGTAACCGTCACGAAGTTATTACAAACGTAAACTCCTTTTACGTAAGGTAATTCAAAAAGCTCTTTACCTAAAGGAGACCATTCATTGGCCAATTCTTGTTCTCGAAAATCCGCCGTTCCTTTATACAACATTCGATTGGTCACAAATTTCAAAGACTCTGGATTCGGTGTTTGCTCAGTGTAAAGCATAACCGGACTTTTTGTAACAGTATCATCCATGATTTTAAATTTCTACGTTTTTTGACGAACTCCGTTCTATTGCGGATTCTCCCGAAAAACAATTTATATGATTTTTTAATTTCAAATATGCCCGCTTAGAGCATGTTTACAAAGATAACGCAAATTTTGATAGGAAGGTTTATATAACGAGAGGAAATAGATGCTTTTATTCGAGGTCTGAGCTGAATTAACCATACAATTCATAATGCACCTGCGATTTATCATATCCCATTTCAACGATTAATTTAGCGACCGCATCATCAATCATATTACTCCAGCCACAGATGTAAAAGTCAATATCAGGGCGAACTTGGGCATATTTTTCTTGATAAATCGGATGCACATAGCCTTTATGAAAGTTGATGCCGGTATTACCTTTCGGTAAATGATCTGCTCGCGAAAGCGCGACGGAATAATCAAATCCATTGACCTCTTGCTGTAATTTTTCTAGTTCTTCTTGATATAAAACACTGTTTTGATGGCGAGTGCCGAAAATAAGGTGAATGTTTTTTACTGCTTTTTTATTTTGATAAACATCTAAAAGCATACTCCTAAAAGGAGCGATTCCCGTACCGGTACAAATAAATACTAAATCTTTGGTGATCGAAGTAGGTAAGACAAAAGTGCCTGAAGGTCCTTTAAAACGGATAGGAGTACCGATTTCAGCTTCCTTAAATAAATATTCTGACGCACCTCCGCCTTCCAAATAGACGATACAAAATTCTAGAACATTCGTTGCATCAGGAGCATTAGCAATAGAGTAGCTGCGCCACCTTTTTAATCTTTTTTCATGAATGGGCAAATCCATTGTGACAAACTGTCCAGCCTCAAAATTTATTTTTTCTTCTCCCTCCACTTTTACCCAAAATCGTTTAGTATTTGGAGACTCATCCGTAATTCGAATGATTTGACTATCATACCATTTCCAAGCCATGTAATTTTCTTTTAAACTTTCTATTCATTCATGTCCTTCTACAATACCATATCCTCATAACGTATAAAAATTCCAAAGCCTTTTTGTTCAAAATATTCACGTGTTTCTTTTTCAGAACGATGGCTAGTCACCAAAACAAAATCCCCTCCCCAAGCTCCTAAAGATTTGACGACACCCCAAAAATCAGAAAAATATAAATCTTGTACTTTTTCAATTTTTAAGTTTTGAGCAACAATTTTTTCATGTGCCTTCAAGAAATTTTCAAAGTTGGCTAAATCTGTTGATGTAGATAAGTTTTTAGTGAGTTGAGAAACTTGATCAATTAATGGTTTTTGAATTTTTCCTTGAGCTCGATAACGAGCAATGCCTTCTCTACTATTTTGTTTTTTACCTAAGTAAACGAAATACAGTTGGTCACTAAAAGAGGGTTGAAAGTGGGTTTCTTGGAATAGCATTTTATTCCCATTTCGTTGATAAAAAATGGGACCATCGGCACTCGCACAAGCGATATCATATCCTGATCCACCAAAAGTGCCTTCAAGTAATGAGTAAGGATCAACATCTGCCCATTGAGCGATATTGAAAATCAAAGTAGAACTCGTACCTAATCCCCATTCATTTGGAAATTCCAATTTGCTAACCACTTTTTTTGAAGAGGAATCATTTAGAAAAGAAGAATTTAGTAGCTTACTTTTTTGTAAAATACTTTGTAGCCGTTCGCCGACAGCAGCGTCAGAGCTGGATATTAATTGAAGATCCGGTAATCGAAATTTTCCCTGAAACCAAATTTTTCCCTTCACATTCAAGCTCTGCCAATGCAGGGTTTGATCATCTGTTGATGATACTTCGACTTTAAGTTGTTGACCTGTCTTTGTAGGCAATGCCAAAGCCAATGCACCATCAAGTACAAAGTATTCTCCGCTAATCAATAGCTTACCGTTGGCTGTGAAAGATTTTGTCATTTTGTGATTATACCCTGTGTTTGGATTCGTTAATTTCCTATTGGTATAGTTAATATTAAATACGGCGTCACATATTTTAAAACACCTAGAATCGTATGTTTTTACAAAAAATCATACACTTGTACGTATGAAAACGTAATACTATTCTTAAATGTAGAACAAGTTTAAAATGGAGTTTTGATCCATTAGAATTTAAAGGTATTTTGGGGTAGATTAGCTGTTGAGCAAGTTTTATTTAATAACTTTTGTTGTAGGATTAATAGAACTAGGCTCTTTTAATTTTTTGATGAAACGTTCTACTGCCGTAAAAGATACAACTTTGTCTTCAAAAAATGCAGAAGCCAGTTCGATTTCTTTTTCGGAGGCAGAAAGATGGTTCAAAATATTCAATAAATGCATTTTCATATGTCCTTGCTGAATACCTGTAGTGACCAGGGATCGAATAGCAGCAAAGTTTTGTGCTAAACCAGTAGCAGCAATAATAGTCATTAATTCTGCGGCATCAGGATTTCCTAATAATTCTAAAGAACGTTTAGCCATTGGATGCAATTTAGTCAACCCACCAACAGTACCCAGAGCAATGGGTAAATCTATCCAAAAACGAAAAATTCCATTATCAATGGTACAATGACTCAAACTTCTATACTGTCCATCTCGAGCTGCGTAAGTATGACCACAAGCCTCTACGGCTCTAAAATCATTTGCTGTAGCCAAAACAACCGAATCGATGCCATTAAAAATACCCTTGTTGTGGGTCGTCGCCCGATAAGGATCAATGTGTGCAATCTTAATGGCTTTATAAAATTTCTCAGCGAAAGTCTTAGCATCCATTTGATTAGGGAAAGTCCCTAGCTCTTCAATTGGCGATTCTACCCAACAACGAACCAGACATTCTGGAGTATAGTTGGATAGGATACACATAATGATTTCTATATCTTTTTCAGCTGCAGTAAAATTTTCTTGTAGAGTAACAAAGTGTTTTAAGCTTTGCGCAAATTCTTCAAGAGTAGAGTTGATAAAATTGGCCCCCATGGAATCACAGGTTTCATATTTGACTTTTAGCTGATAATAATCAGGCTCTAGATGAGTCATATCCAGTAACTCAATGTCTAATATACCACCACCACGTTTATCCATGTTGTGAGTGATGTGAGCCACATCGTTGAGTAATTGTGCTTTTAATGTATCAAAAGTTGAATGGAATTTTTGGATATCTCCTTTCCAGGAAAAATGCACTTGGCCTATTTTTTTGGTCGAAATGACCTCCGCTCGAAAACCACCATGAGTGGACCAAAATTTAGCTGCACTAGATGCCGCTGCGACAACAGAGCTTTCTTCAATCACCATCGGAACACAATAGGTTTTTCCATTGATGATAAAGTTTGGAGCAACGCCATAGGGTAGATGAAAGTTACTAATCGTATTTTCACTAAATCCATCGAGAATACGTTGTTGATCCTCATTTGCATACCAATAGCTCATGAGTTCTCTCATCACATTTTCTGGATCTTTAAAGAAATTTTCAACTATCCATCGAAGTTTTTTCCGTTTTGACATTTTTGAAAAACCGGAAATGGATTTACTTTTCTTTCTCACGATTTTAATTTTAAAAAGGCATTTGCCAATGCTAATCCTTGTACTTGCGCATCCGTATAATCATACAATTCTTGGTAAGTTCCACGAGCATGCTTCAAAAAACTAGAGGCTTGTCCATAGACAGAAGAAATAGCTAATTTATTAATTAAATAGTAACCATCCAAAAAGTTCTTGATTCCTCCAGAAATAATGACTTGTTCGCAGCGAATTTTATCACCTAATTCTTGAGCGATTTGATTAGATAAATCGACCATTTCCTCAGCACTATGTCCTACAAAAGCCAATTGTTGATAAATGCTTTGTTTAACCGGGGCACTACGCAAGAGTTCCAACCGTGCAAAATTGGTCCCTCCGTTGGCTGCAAAGTCTAAAGCTTTTATAGGTAACTGAAATAAGGTTTTTAAACTTTCATATCCCATCCCTTGACCAACTTCTTTGACGATGATCGGAATATCGCAACGTTCCATGAATTGCTCGATGGTTTGGATCGGCGCCTGCGTAAAATGATCTCCCTCCGGTTGTAGCCATTCTTGCATCGGGTTGATGTGAATAATTAAACCATCTGCCTGCAACTTGTTCACCAAGTCTTTTGCCAAATTAGTTTTATCTTTTAATATCAATTGTTCTACCTGAGCGATCCCAAGGTTGGCAAACAAAGGTAAATCATCTCCGATTAATGGACGGATATTGAAGTCTTTAAGATATTCGTCCGAGGTTAATAGAGATCGACAAGATCCTAATCCCATTCCCATCCCAAAATCTTTACAAGCACGCGCCAAATTATGATTGATGGTATGCGCCAATTGGGTACCACCAGTCATACTGGATACCCAAATAGGAGCTTGCATAGATTTTCCTAAAAAATTAAAGGAAGGCCATTCATTCTTTTCTGGATGAGGAGATAAGAGAGGTTCATAGTAAAAACGTTGATCTAGTTTGCCTTCTTCGATCTGTGATTTGAAAGCGAGTTCTATATGATCTCGTTTTCTGGATACAGCTGTAGGATCTTCTTGAATAGAAGGTTTCGTACCGGACTTAGCTTCTAGTTTATTCATGTAGTCTTATATGGCCTGATGTCTGAAATATTATAATAACAAAAATAGCTTTTTGAGCGGACATTTTTTAAACCTGCCCTTCACTATAGTGATGAAAACAAGTCTTCTTATAAAAGGTTTACTAGAGGAGATTTTGATTTTACTTAGAATTACCTATTTAACGATCAAAAACAGAGCACTTTTTATTTTAGGGAAAACGAAAGAATAATTTCAATAAAAACAAGCATTTTGGGGCTATGAAAATAAGACCTCTAAAAATTTTGTGCGAAAATTCGACTGTTTATCAGTGAGTTATGAAGGTGCGATTTTATTTTCTTTTGAAATAACTTGTTTATTGAGCTAAAGATTTTTACCTTTGCAATCCGATTCGAAAAAGTAGTTCTTTAGTGCTTTTATTTAATCGAATCAGGGAAATATTTTTTAATTGAATTATAAAACTTCAAAAAGTGGATACATTAAGCTACAAAACGAAGTCAGCAAGAAAAGAAGATGTTGTCAGAAAATGGTACGTCGTTGATGCTGAGAATATGGTTTTAGGTCGAATGTGTACTGAAATCGCAACAATTTTGCGAGGAAAGCACAAGCCAAGCTATACACCTCATGTTGATTGCGGAGATAACGTTATTGTGATCAACGCTGATAAAGTTCGCCTAACAGGAAGTAAGTGGGATCAGAAAGTATACCTTACTTATTCAGGTTATCCAGGTGGACAAAAAAGCAAAACTGCAAAAGAATTACATGCAAAGAAACCATTTGCAGTCATTGAAAATGCAGTAAAAGGCATGTTACCTAAAAATCGTCTAGGACGGGCGATGTTTAAAAAATTGTACGTTTATGCTGGAACAGAACATCAGCATGTCGCACAAAAACCAGAACCATTAAAATTCTAGTATCATATGGAAATGATTAATGCAATCGGAAGAAGAAAAGCGTCCGTCGCACGAATTTACCTTACTAAAGGTGAAGGAAAAATAACTGTGAATGGAAAAGACTTTAAAGACTATTTCCCACAAAGACATATTCAAGGTAGTGTTACTGCTCCTTTCTCTACTGTAGAAGTAGAAAATATTTATGATGTAAAAGTAAATGTTGCAGGAGGAGGATATAAAGGACAAGCAGAGGCCATCCGAATGGGTATCTCCAGAGCCTTAGTTAAACTTAACGAAGAGTTCAGATCTCCTTTAAAATCTCGTAAATTTCTTAGAAGAGATGCGAGAGTGGTGGAACGTAAGAAATACGGTAAGCCGAAGGCAAGAAAGAGCTTCCAGTTCTCTAAGCGTTAATATCTGGATATTTGGTGACGACATATTGTACACCATCATCAATCAATCATTACAAATTTTAAAAAGATGGCAAAACCCACATATAAAGAA
>CAYTVR010000042.1:0-38665 GCA_964441245.1 uncultured Saprospiraceae bacterium
TTGTTCAGCTACCGTAACTATTGAAGATAACATAGATCCGGTTGTTGTTACAGCTATAGACCCTATGTCCTCAATAGCTGCTTTTTATACCTGTGAAACTTTAGCGGATACCGCTTCATTAAATACAGTAGTAAGTGCAACAGATAATTGTGGCGGAGTTGGAATTTCTTATTCTGAAATGAGTACACAAGGTGGCAACCCAAGTCAAAGTGATTTTTATAACTATACAATTACCAAAACATGGACTGCTACAGATAATTCAGGTAATACTGGTACGAGTACTCAAGAGTTTATTGTAGAAGATAATACACCTCCTGCTAATCCTATGTTTAGTGCAGCTAGTTTTGATGGAGGTTTTATGATGAATGACACCATTAATACCAATCCAAATGATTGTTTTGCATCGGTTGTTCTTGAACTGACAAGTTTAGATGATTGTGCAGATTTTAGTGATCTTGATATTTCTTACAGGATAAATGGTGGTCCTTCTTTCGCAGGAACTAGTATTTCGCGTAATTTTAGTCTAGGACTGTATTCTGTTGTATTTACAGCAGATGATCCTAGTATTTCAAGTATGCCATCTCTTCATACCTTTACCTTTACTGTTGCAGATCAAACTCCGCCAACAGTACCTTGTATCAATAATCTAAACTTTGGTTTACCTTCTTCTGGAGTATTGATCTTAAATCCTTTAGCGATCGCACCAAGTGCTTTTGATAATTGTACAGGACTATCGACTTTAACGGTATCTCCTGATACATTGACTTGTGATGATGTTGGAACGCTTGTTTCTGTTACCGTAACTGCGGTGGATGGATTTATGAATTCTAATAATTGTACGACGACTGTTTCTATTCAAGAAAATAATGCGCCAGTAGTTGATTGTGTAAGTACGACGGTTACCCTTGGAGGAGATGGAAGCGTTTCTATTACTCCTGCTACGGTAGATGGAGGTAGTTTTGATGATTGTGATCCTAACCCTTCCTTTTCAGTAAGCCCTAATACTTTTGACGAAATGGATCTTGGATCAAATTTAGTGACTTTGACCGTTACCGATAATCGAGGAAATGTTGGAACAGATGATTGTTTGGTAACTGTTGCTTTACCTCCGACTTGTTTTGATATAGGAGAAGTATCCGGTGGAGCTGGAGAGATTGTACAAGTACCAGTCACCGTTGAAGATTTCACTGCTGTGAATTCATTCCAATTTAGATATTCTATGTTGGACGAACCTGTTGGGGAATTTGTTGGAATTAGTTCAGCTGGTTTACCTTTGGATCTTCCTGGATTTGCCTTTACAACTGTATTAGTGCCTGAGATTTTTTCTATTTCTACCTCACCGATTGATTCAATTTTACGTCTTGATACATTGGATCTTGGTCCTCCAGTGATAGATACACTTGTTGTAGATCAATATATTTACGATACTATATACAATTTCAATGATATCACTGTTGGATGGGGCCCTGATGGAGTCTTACCTCCAGGTGTAACACTTCCAGATAGTACAGTTATTTTCTATATCGATGTTCTATTGACTGGTAATTTGTCTGATTCTTCTTATATAGAAGTTAATACAACAAATTTAGTGACTGAACCACAGGTGAACTACGAATACAATGGTGCCTTCTTTGCCAACGATCCCGCAACCTTATGCTTAGTCGATGGTCAAGTTAAGATTGGTCGTCTGCTATTATCTGGATTGATCTATACTTTAGATGCAGGACCCGGCGTATATCAAGGAACACCTAACCGTGCTTTAACAGTTGGTTTAGCGGACGTAGAACTTTATAATGGATTATTACCCGTTCCAGCTTCTGCTACTTTTGCTGATAGTGTTCAAACAGCAAGTGATGGTATCTACGAATTTAATGCAACGACTGGTGGCGATTATAGTATTATTCCTTCAAAAAACACCCAATTCTGTAATGGTTTAGATGTTGGTGATGTAACTGGAATTCAGCAACATGCGGTTGGTGATGTATTCTTACCGAATACTTATTTGAAGATTGCGGCTGATATGGACAATGACAATGCGATTACATTTATTGATGCGACTTTATTGTTACAGCAAGTGATCAATGGATGTGCTACAAACTTGATTCCAAGTCCACAAACTGCATCTTGGCGTTTTGTTGACGATAAACAAGTCTTACCATTTACATTAAACGCTGTTGTTCCTCCGTTTGATCAAGCAATTGATGTAGGCGGTTTGATTTCAGATGCTATTGGTAATGACTTTATTGCGGTTAAGATGGGTAATGTGATCCAAGGAAATATGTTCAATCCGAATGCATTTAATAATGATCCAACGTTGATTGAGGAAAATACGCTTACTTTCCAAGCAATGGATCAAGAATTAGTAGCAGGTGAAGAATATGAAGTAGTGTTAAGTAGCCGTAATTTCAATGATGTTATTGCTTACCAATGGGCATTACAATTTGATCAAAATGTCTTGTCTTACAATGGAGTAGAAACGGCTGCATTGGGAGAAGAAGGTATGTTGGCTGTTAGTGACCTATTTACTGTTGAAGGAGTTATTCCTCATGCTTGGTTCAATCGACAAAGTATTGATTTGGACGACAATACTCAATTATTTACATTCAGATTTACAGCCTTAGAAAGTGGGTCTTATTTAAGCGAAGTATTAGATATCGTTGATTTCAATCAGTTAAATCCTGTTGCTTATACCGCAGCTTATGATCCAATGGCGATTGAATTAGAATTTAGTACGCTTACGAGTAATGATCCTAATTTAGAGGAAGATGGTTTTAGTTTATACCAAAATCAACCAAATCCATTTAAAGATGTAACGGTCATTGGTTTCCAATTACCAGAAGCTACTGAGGCTACCTTATCTATTATGGATGCTGCGGGAAGATTGGTTAAACAGGTCAACAAAGACTTTGCTCAAGGTTATAACGAAGTATCCTTTACTAGAAATGAGTTGAATACGGTTGGTGTATTATATTATGAATTAAAAACATCAACACATACTGCAACCAAAAAGATGATCATTATTGATTAATACCACGGTCGCCAATATTTTTATTGGCGACTACTTTTATATTGTAATTTTATAGAAATCATTTGTTTAGCCAAAGGGCAGGTCAAAAGCCTGTTCTTTGGTTTAAGCTTGTAAACATACTGTTTAAAAACGATTAGAAATAAACAGATATTTTTTTGTAAAAGTAATTGAAAATTGCTTTTTTGAAATTAAAGATTATAAGGGTCCACTAAATTAGATCCCATTCCCCCATCCTTTCCTTTAAAATTTTTGATGGAAGGTTGTAACACAGAGAATGTTCATAAACCTAATTTATCAAACCCCTAATTTTAAAACATCCATTTTTTATTTTTGTGTCAAAATTCAAAGCATTGCCTATATCTAAGTATATAGGTAACTTATTCAACTTAGAATCGTAAAAAAATACTATTCTTCGAAAGGAATATATAAAATTATATGCCCAGAACCGTAAAAAATAAAATCCTATTCTGTCTTCCTATAAATACAACTCCTTGTATTGAAAGGCCGCTGTCGCTTATTTTAGCGCCTTTGAATCATTTATTCATTTCTGTAAATTTGAAACTCCAAGAGTTATGCGAAAGTTAATAACCTCTTTATATTTTTTGGTGCTATTTGGTGTGGTAGGAACGTCCGCACAAGTCACTTTCACTGCGGTGGATGCCAATGTTAATTGTGGTACTGATCCTATTTGTATCGATATAGAAGTTTCTAACTTCGATTCTGTATTGAATCTTCAATTTGCGATGCGATGGGATCCTACGCAACTTGACTTTACCAGCGCCACAGACTTTTTTCCAAATGACCCAATTCCAAAAGAAGATTCTATAGCTGTAGGATTATTTTGGTTTGGTTGGGGATCTACCAATTTTTTATCAGGATTAAGTCTTAGTGATGATACTCCTATTTGGACGCTTTGCTTTGATCCAATTGGTACTGGACCTTCCTCATTAGAATTTGAAGCGGTTCCAATTGCTCCATTTGTATTTCAAGTTGGTGGATATCAAAATTTTCCCAATATTGTAGAACTACCTTTTGCAACTAATGCAGGAATGGCATCCGTCAATGACTCTGCACCGCCCACTCTGGATTGTCCTACTGATCAGACTTTATATAGCACTGTCCCTTTAGCGGTTCCTAATCTTTTACCCATGAATGTCGCAGATAATTGTGGTGTTGATACGACCTTTTATACTTTGAGTGGTGCCACAATGGGAACTGGAGCTAATGACGCCAGTAATGAGATTTTCCAATTGGATAGTACGGCCGTGACTTATACCGTAATCGATGATGCAGGAAATATGGAAACCTGTGATTTTGATGTGATGGTTTTGGATACGACTACTGCAACTGTTCCTGGTCCTTTAGAATTTATACCTGTAGTCAATTATGATTGTGATAATAATACTTTACAAATAGATGTTATCGTAACCAATTTTGATACGATTTCTTCTTTTGCACATGCAGTAAGATGGGATACTTCTCAACTAGATTTAATTAGTGCTACTTCTGGAACGACACTAAACGTCAATACGATTCCTTTTGATGATAGTACTGTTTATGTTACTTGGAATTTTTTAGTTAATCCCTTTTTTACTTCAGCCCCGGATAATACGGTACTTTATAGCTTGACTTTTACTCCTAATGGAACACCTGCTTCACCATTTATTAATTTTGAAGATTTAAATCCTTTTCAAGCGATCTTAGTTTTTACAGAAAATAATGTCCCTCTAGTTCAAGGAGTCGACTATACCTTTGAAGATGAAGTGCTGAATTTAATTGACAATAGTGATCCAACTTTTCCTAATGGATGCCCAACAGATATTGAACAGCCAACTGATTTAGGTAAATGTTCTGCCTTCGTAGATTTGCCTGCAGCCATGGCAATAGATGCTTGTTCGCCTATTGACTCTATAACTTATACCATTGATGGGACGGCCACCTTATTCCCTTCAAATGCTACCGCTGTAATGGAAGGTTTTTTAACTGGAGTTCATGTAGTCACTTATACCGCTTATGATGGTGCCGGAAATACTGGTACATGTACTTTTAATGTAACGGTAAATGATAATGAAGATCCTACCGTCACTTGTCCTGTTATTATTAATGGGACAACAGATACGGATCTTTGTATCGGAACGATCACTTTGGAAGTACCTCAATGGACAGATAATTGTGGTGTTGATTCTATCACCTATAATATAGGAACGACTATCAAGAGTTTTCCTGCAGGATTGACTACTTCTGTTATGGAAGAATTCCCGATCGGAACAACTAACGTGACTTATACGGTATATGACCCTTCTGGTAGAACAGATTCTTGTCCTTTTAATGTAGTGATTACAGATGATCAAGATCCGACTATTACCTGTCCAAGTAATATTGATTTAAATGCTAACGCCTCTTGTCAGGCAAGTGTAAATTTGGCTGTTCCAGCAAATGGTGATAACTGTGGTGTTGATTTTATTAGTTATACGATTGGTGGAACAGTGACTCAACTTCCTGATTTAGTCAATCCTATAGATATGGATTTTCCATTAGGAACGACAAATGTAATTTATACAGTAACTGATGATAATGGTTTAACGGGCACTTGTAATTTTAATGTAGTCGTTACAGATAATGAGGTGCCAACCATTACTTGTCCAGGAAATATTACTACAGCTCCAACTTCAGGTTGTATCTCAACAGTAAGTTTAGCGGTACCAGCAAATGGAGATAATTGTGGCGTTGCCATGGTGAGCTATACGATTGGTGGAACAGTGACTCCATTCCCTGATTTAGTGAATCCAGTAGATGTAGATTTTTCATTAGGAACGACAAATGTAATTTATACAGTAACCGATGATGCTGGTTTGACAACGACTTGTGATTTCAATGTTATCGTTACGGATCCTAATACTTTAAATGTAGACTGCCCCGGTGATATTTCTGTTAATTCAGATATGGGCGTTTCAACGGCAGTTGTAGCAACTGGACTCGATGCAACGGTTACTGGAAATTGTTTAGGTGCACCTACTTTAACTTATCAGATAGGTGCAGGCGCTGCGATGTCTGGTGATGCTAATGGGGAGACTTTTAATTCAGGTGTAAACATGGTAACCTATACCGTTACCGATAGTGATAACAATACAAGTACTTGTTCCTTTAATGTAACAGTAAATAATAATTTAGCCATTGAATGTATATCGAATCAATCTTTTGATGTCGATGCTGGAGTGTGTAGTTCTGCTCAAAGTTTTACTGGTATGACGATTACAGATGGAGTTGGTAATATTGCTTCTACGGATTGGATATTGTCAGGAGCTACAACTTCTATGGGAAGTTCAGATCTGGTAGATGCCAATTTTAATGTTGGAGTAACCACTGTTACGTTTAATGTAATTGATAATGATGCACAAGAAGCATCTTGTAGTTTTACAGTGACGGTTACAGACAATGAAGACCCAACAATCAGTAATACGCCTCTCGATGTATTTCCTACTGATCTAGGTGAATGCCAAGCATTTGTTGATATAGATCTTTCGCCAATAAGCAATGATAATTGTGGTATTGATTCTATTACCTATATGATTAGTGGTGGTTTAGGAAGTGGATTAGGAACAGTACCTAACATGACTTTTCCATTAGGACAAAGTACGATTACTTACACGGCTTATGATGAATCTGGAAACACAGCGATGAGTACTTTAGTCGTAGAAGTGGGTGATTCAGAATTACCAGAAGTTACTTGTCCTTCTAATATCGCGGTAACCGTTCTTCCTGGAACAACAGATACCATGATGGTGGTGGATGTACCCGTTGCTACGGATAATTGTGGTATTGATCAATTATCTGTTGCGGTAGGAGCAGGTTCCGGAACGATCGTTCCTAGTGGCACGACTGGTTTAAACTTAACGTTCCCTATTGGAGTGAATACGGTGACCGGAACGGCAGTAGACGATAACGGTAATATGTTTGATTGTACTTTTACTGTAACAGTTACTGAAATGACTGTAGGGCCAACAGACTTAATTGATTGTCCAGGCAATGTTGTTTCATGTGATAATATCGTTAATAATATAGATCCTATATTCTTAGTGGATGAAACTTCCATTACCAATTTTGTAGTGACCATTGTTTGTCCCGATGGGACATTTACACCTGCTAATACTGCAAGTGGATTTACGTTTAGACCCGGTGTTTGTACCGTTACTTACACGGCAACAAATGGAGTAGACAATGATGAATGTTCTTTTACTGTATCAGTTGATGATGAAGAACCTGTCATCAGTGATTGTCCAGATCCAACTATGGTAGCTTATGTACCGGATAATTCTTGTATGGCTAGTGTAACTTGGACAGAACCAACAGCTACTGATAATTGTGGTGTTGAGACTTTTAGCTCCAGCCATAATTCTCCTAGTGATTTTAATCTGGGAGGCCCATTCAATGTAAGTTATATCGCAATAGACTCTGCTGGAAATCAAGCAACTTGTGTTTTTGAAATAACTGTTTTAGATACCATTGCTCCCTTAGCGATTGGATGCCCAACAGCAGTCACTGCTACTGATTTGTCAAGTGGTTGTGGCGGCATTGGCAACTGGACAGCTCCTACAGGAACAGATAACTGTTCTACAGTGGATGTTAGTGGTACGCACGAATCAGGAGATACTTTTTATGTTTCAACTGTAGTTGCTTATACGTTTACAGATCAAGCGGGCAATATTTCTACATGTAATTTTACGGTTACCGTTAATAATATGGATATGGCTGCTCCTGAAATTTTAGGATGTCCTAATGATACCACTTTGTATGCACCACCAAATGCATGTGAAATTGCCTATTCTTGGATAGCACCAACGGCTGTTGATGCTTGTGATACGGCATTTTTGACCAGTACGAATATGCCCGGAGATATTTTTAACGTACGAGAGAATGATGATCCTCATATCATTACATACTTCGCTACAGATCCTTTGGGCAATATGAATTCCTGTAGTTTCAATGTAATCGTGCTAGATACGATTAAACCGGTGATTAATTGTCCTGCTCCTGTACTTGCTTTTGCAAATGATCCAGCAATTTGTGGAGTCATAGTAGATACTTGGAATTTGCCAACGGCTACAGATGTTTGTGATGACATGGTACAAGTGACTTGTAGTCATGCGCCTGGAGATTTCTTTAATGTTGGAACGACCTTAGTCACGTGTACGGCAATGGATAATAGTGCCAATACGATTCAATGTTTCTTTACGATCACCGTAGAAGACATGGTTGCACCAAGCATAGAATGTCCCGCAAATGATAATATTGTTGTCAATTTAGATGGTACTGGTGGAGGTGATTTTATTTTAAATCTGACACCTAATGCCACTTGTGATAGTGTTCAAGTTTTGTATGAAGAACCAACCGTTACGGATAATTGTCCAGATTTTACAGTGGCTACTTTTGGCCCCGCTAATAATCAAATGGTGGCGATAGGAGAGACCAATAATTATAAATATCTAGTGACCGATGATTCTGGTTTACAAGATAGTTGTGAATTCACTATCTTGGTTATGCCATTAGATGGAATTAGTATTAATGCTTCTACGGATTTATGTTCTAATCAAAATATCGTTTTAAGTGTGGATTCTATTTCTGGTGCTTTGTACAGTTGGGAAACGCCCAATGGAACAGTTAGTGGAGCTACACTTAGTCTAACAAATGCAGCAGCTGGTACTTATACCGTTACTTGTACACTTAATGGTTGTACCGCTATGGCTAGCGAAACGATTGTTGAAGGTCCTTCATTTGCGCCAAGCTCAGATGGTGGATTTTGCGATAGTGATCTTTTACTTTTCTTGAATGAAGATAGCTTTGTTGATAATGTACTTTGGACGTTCCCTGATGGGACAACTACTTCAACAGAAACCAATCCAGTTGTTGAAGATCCACAGTCAGGTGTTTATACTGTTACTGCTACGACAGGAGCTTGTACAATCACCAGAACATTAGAGGTAGCAATTGACGGCGATGATATTCCTGATGTAGAATTAGCGAGTGTTTGTACGAGTAGTATTTGTCTAGGTGAAAGTTGTGAACTCATCGGAACTCCTGTTCCTGGAGCGGTTTATAATTGGTCTTCTGTTGATGGATGCGCAGGAACTTTGACCGGTGACAATACGATTAGTGTTACACCAACATCCGCAGGCGTTTGTCAAATCACTTATTGGGTGAGCATTGGAGATTGTACTTCTAATATGGCTACTGTTGATATTACCGTTTTAGGTTTACCAGAAGCTACCAATGACATTGTAGGTATTACTCCAGAAACAACAGATATCACCTTCAATGTTTTGGATAATGATAATATAGATCAAAACGGTGCTTTTGCCGTATCCTTATTGTCTCAACCTACGAATGGTAACTTGACGAATAATGGAGATGGTACTTTTGTATACGAACCGGCAACTAGTTTTGTCAGTATCGATCAATTTGTTTATCAAGTTTGTTATTCTTGCCAAGGAGAAATACAGTGTGCGAATGCAATAGTAACTATTGAGACAGACGATCTTTCTTGTACCATTCCAACGGTGATTTCTCCAAACAATGATAATGTAAATGATCTTTTGATCATAGGATGTTTAGAGAATGAAGAGAATGTGAATAATGAATTAATTATTTACAACCAATGGGGAGACGAGGTATTCCGTCGTTCTCCTTACGGAAATGGTGTTTATTGGGATGGTACACATGATGACAAGCCGCTACCTGATGGAACGTATTTTTACGTTTTCAAAAAGGATAAAAATGTGGATGAGATAGACAGAGGTTACATTACGATATTTAGATAAATCCAAGATGGCGCATGTTTATTTTTTATAAAATAAACATGCGCTTTATAGAACATATTATTAAAGTCGCTTTTAAAAAAAATATAATGAAAAATTTATTTACTTCATTAATCCTATTATTCTTAGTTACGACTTGCTTTGCTCAGCAGGAAACGCAGTTTACACAGTTTATGTACAACAAATTGCAATTGAACCCCGCTTATGCTGGAGCTAGAGGGCATGGATCTTTTACCGGTATATTTCGTCAGCAATGGGCGGGCTTCGAAGGAGCTCCACGTACAGCCTTATTGAGTTTTGATACACCATTGCTTGGTGATCGAATTGGTTTAGGTTTTACTTTTTCTAACTATACTATTGGTGTTGAAAATACGTATAACGTAACGGGCGCTTACGCTTACAACATCAAAATTAGCAAAGATGCGTCGTTTCGTTTCGGTATTCAAGGAAACTTGAGATATCAAGCCATTGATTTTGCAGATCCATCTGTGGTCATTAGACAAGCCAATGATAATTCTATTAATGAGAATGAAGCAGTCAATAAAACGACTGGAAATTTTGGTCTTGGTGTTTATTTGACTTACAAGCAATTGTATTTCGGTGCATCGGTACCTTTCTTTTATCCAAATGAAATTGGCATCAATGACCTCGCGTCAAGTACCGCTGAGCAAATGTCGCACTTTTATGTTATGGCAGGAACTTTGGTACCTATCAATAAAAAGATTGATATCAAGCCATCTCTTTTGTTAAAATATGTTAATAATGCTCCGATAGACCTCGATTTTAATTTGAGTTTCGTTTATGATCGTAGAATCACAGCGGGTGTATCTTTAAGACATGGTGGTGATGATATCTTTGAATCTATTGACTTTTTGGCCATGTATCAAGTCAGTGGTTTGGGAATAGGCTTGGCTTATGATTTTGGTTTGACAGAATTGAATTCTTCAAATAGTGGAAGTTATGAAGTTTTACTTCGATATGATTTGATTAAGGAGAGAGCGGATATTGCGAATCCAAGATTTTTCTTTTAATAAAAAAATAAGAGCGATTAGTACTATACTAAAAAATGATCGTTTCTAAAATAGAGCACATGCTATTGCTCAAAAAAATAAAAACCGAAAAAATACGATGTCGTATGAAATATATTAAACATTTAGCAGTACTGATCTTGCTTTCGCATATGGGCATTACTTCCTATGCACAAGTTAGTGGTGATGAGAAAAAAGTTTTCATTAATAATGAGACGACCATCAATACCGATAAATTGGATTACAGTCCAGCATTTCATGAAGATGGAATTGTATTTATTTCTTCCAAAATATCTAATAAAAGATATAAAGTAAAAGATAAGCGTATTGGGAAAAACGTGATGTCTATCTTTAGTTCTACTCGTGAAGAAAGTGGTCTGCTACAAGCGCCAGTTCCTTTTGCCAAAGAATTGTTAAGTACTGTTCACGAAGGTCCAGTTACCTTCGATCGAACAGGAGAGCATATTTACTTTACTCGTAATAATATAAAAAATGGGAAAAGGAAAAAAGCGAAAGATGGCATTGTCAAACTAAAAATTTATACGGCAGAAACAGCAGGAGATCGGTGGATGAATATTGAAGAACTTCCTTTTAATGATGATCAGAGTAATACTGCGCATCCTGCGATTTCGGTGGAAGGTGATATTATTTATTTCTCCTCCGATCGGGAAGGAAGTTTAGGTAAAATGGACATTTGGATGTCTAAAAGAGCAGGTGATAGTTGGGGACCTCCAGTAAATCTTGGTCCAGAAGTTAATTCTGAAGGAGATGATATTTTCCCATTTATTCATGCTGATGGCTCTTTGTTTTTTGCCTCAAATGGACATGCTGGTTTTGGCGGATTGGATATGTTTTTTGTCAACCCTAATGGTGAACGTTGGACTAAACCAACCAACATGGGCGCTCCATTTAATTCTGAAAATGATGACTTTGGTTATATCATAGATAGAGATAAAAAGAATGGTTACTTTTCATCTGACCGACCAGGAGGAGTGGGACAAGATGACATTTATAGTTTTTACGTAAGTGGCGGACTGGATGATTTATACAGTGAGGTCAAGCCTAAGGTAGTCAAAAATTATACAATCATTGTCTCTGATCAAGTGAGTGGGGAAATGATTGAAGGCTCTACGATTACTTTTACAAATTTGGATAACCTAAGTTTTGCGCAAGCCTTATCTGGTGGTGTAGATTTGCAACAGCAATTATCTGAAAAAGATAAGGAACTGTTAGTTCGAGTACCTCTGGATGCAGATAGTAAAACAGGTATGACGGATAACTGGGGGAAATTTCCAGTTGATTTAGCTACTGGAAATTATGTTTTTATCGTCGAACAAGAAGGATACAAACCTCGCCAAGTAGTCATAGATACGGAACAAGAAGCGAGTGAGATTTTTGTGAGTTTAGAAAAACCTTCTGCTGCTGATCTTGCTGGAGCAAATGGAAATAATGCTACAGGATCTGGCGTCCCTGCTCCCATGTATGATGTCAGTGGAAATCCATTGAAATTTGATAGTAATGGTAATCCAATACTTCCTTCGGGATCTACTGTTTATGATGCTGATGGTAACCCTGTTGGCAATGTAGGGCCAGATAATCAGATTTATGACAATGATGGTAATCTTGTCAATACTTCTGCTTTTGTTGATAATACAAGTGTGGTGACCAATGTTACCAGCGGCCCAAGTTCTACAAGTTTTCCTTCTACGATTAAAGAAGGAACGGTTTTTCAATTACCTAATATCTATTATAATTTTAATGATGCATCCATCCGACCAGATGCTAAAATTGATCTAGATGCCTTGGCTGATTTTCTGGTACAATATCCAGATATTGAAATCGAATTATCCTCGCATACCGATTCACGCGGAGGTACTCGATACAATAAAAAACTATCACAAAAAAGAGCAGAAAGTTCTGTAGATTATTTAATCAATAGAGGCTTAAGTGCTAGCAGAATGACTGCAGTAGGATACGGTGAGTCACAACTTCGTAATCATTGTAGTGATGGAAAAGATTGTTCAGAAGATGAACACCAATACAACCGACGTACTGAAGTAAAGATTACTAGAATGTCCCAAGAAATCAATATTCAATTTGTCAACAGTGCAAGTGCTCCATCTTATTCAGATGCTGGTTCTAGTTATTCAGAAGGGTCAGCAAGTTATGTTGATATTCAGGTGATTGCTGGAGTATTTAGTAAATATGAAAATGCGCAAAAAAGAATTGGTCAGTTATTAGATGCCGGATATCCTAATGCAGAAATCCTAAATGTAGATGGCTCTAGTAATTATACGATTCTTGTTAAACGATGTGATAGTATTGATGAAGCCAAAGAAATTAAAAGAATATTGAAAGACTATAAGATTAGAGCTTTCGTAAAAAGCTAATTGAATTTAGTTTAAGAATTAAACTAGAATGTAAAAGCCTTGCTCATTGAGCAGGGCTTTTGTTTTTAAGAGGCCAGTCAATATTTAGAAGGAACTCATATATGTTTGGAGAACTTGCTTAATGAGAATGACCAAGTATTCATTTTTGAAGTATCAGTTTATTTGATTTTCTTATGTTCATACTTACAATAAAGGAACTTATCAAGATTAAAATAAAAATTGATATGTGAAAATATTGAAAACTGGTAGTGATAAGACCAACAGTTTTAACTTCAATCTTTTGAATCAAAAATATTATGATGAAAAAATGAAGTGGCTTACTGATTATAGTTAAAATTAGCAGAGTAGAAATTTTATTTAATCGCTTAATTACACTAACCACCTTTGTAGAATTAAAAATGGAAACGATCGCTATAACAATAGCTCCAATTACGCTAATCATGATAGCTTTATAAGCTATTCCGAAATCTAGCCACTTTGCAGCTAGGATAGTCGAGAAATAGAATATATCTGAAAATGAGATAAATAATAAATAGATTAAAATGCCTTTTAAATATGGTTGTGCCTTAAGTAGAAAAGATTTCTTTACGTTGACTTTTTCATATTCTGAGGTTAATGATCCCAAATTACCCATCCTACTTTTGGCAATTAAGAAGCATTCTTCTTCACTGAGTTCTTGCATTTTTAATTTGTCCATTTCATCTAAGAAATGACTCTCTAATTCAAGAATATTGTCATCCGTCATTACGCCACTTTTCGCAAGCGAATTTTTCCAATTGCTTATGCTTTCGTTTAGATCGAATTGGGTTCTATTTTCCATAATTTTGATATTATTTGATTAACAATTAACCAATTTTTTTTTTCAGTATTAAGATGTTTTATTCCAGTTTTATTCACCTTATAATATTTCCGTTTTCTTCCATTGTCAGAAATTTTCCAAGAAGACTCAATTAATCCTTTTTTCTCCATTTTATGAAGTACCGGATAGATGGTTCCATCTCCATATTCTATCTGCCCTTTAGATATTTCCTTAACTTCTTGTATAATTTCATAGCCATAAGATTCCTTATTGGAAAGAATAGATAATATTATTGGGATTGAAGTTGCTCCGACTAATTCTTTAGAAAAGTTTGTCATATGATAAGATTTTAATCAAATATACATTGAACTTCAATGTATGTTAAGTTATTTTAGTTTTTTAACATTTTACCTACATTTTTTTATGCCTAAAGCAACACTTTAGAAACAATAAAATGCCATCCGGTGTGAAAATAAAATTTATGAAATTCGAATCTTTTTTTAGATCATCCAAATTTTTCAATTAAAAAGAGCCAAGATTTACGAAGAAATCTTGACTCTTAATCCAGTTTTTTAATATCTAATTTTTTTTGAACTGTTTATATCCTTAGTTCATTTTCAATAGATTTATTTGAAAAAACGAGGATTAGTCAAATCCCGACTGCTTTTGCCAAAATCATATCTACCGATAATTTCAAAACTTCCATTGCTTTCGTTTCCTAATTCGGAAAGCCCAAAATCATATGCAATTCCCAAAGCGAATTGTCGCAGTTGATACATGGCCAATAGGTCAATCGATTCTCCTGAACCATCTCCTCCTAATCGATAAGATAATCCAAAAGTAACTCTTTCATCATAGACCAAACTCGCATTGATGTCCATGTCGAAAGGAGCATTTTTGACATATTTAGCCAATAAGGCAGGTTTGAAATTTAAGCGATTATTTACTTTTAAAGTCATTCCTGTCATGATATAATAATGCTGTATTTCTTTCGCTACCAATTGTACATTAGGATCTTCATTAAATGAAATTTCGTTGCTAAATAAATTAGGAACACCAAACCCAAAGTGAAAAGTCTTATGTTCATAATAAACCCCGACTCCAAAGTTTCCATAAAAATCACCAGTGTTCAAACCTTGCATAATAGAAGGATCACCTCCTTGTTGGATCACTAATTTGGGGTTATCAAAATTGAGTGATAAATGCCTCATGGTTCCTTGTATACCAAAACGAATTTTATTGTCCTTATTTATTTTTAAATTATAAGCATAGGCCATACTTACAAACCAATTTTTGCTAATCCCTTCTTGATGAGTAGAAGCAATTATTCCCAAACCAACTTTGTCACCAACTAATGGAGTCGAAAAACTTAGTAAATTGGATTCAGGGGCACCTTCAAAACCCATCCATTGTTTTCTATACAATAAGGTCAAGGAAGGAGTGCCACGGACACCTGCATAGGCTGGATTCAAATACAGTTTGTTATACATAAACTGCGTAAATTGATTTTCCTGCTGAGCCATAAGTGGTTGAACGGAAAAAATACTAACAAGGAATAAGAAAATGAATGCGATTTTATATAAATGTAACATGATATTTAATTTTAAAAATGGTGGAATATTTAGAATCAATGCATTAGATCTTTCTATCTAAATATTGTAAAACTTCCTTTCTGTATTGGAACGGATGGCGCCGTTTTAAAAACATAGTAGTAGGTGCCATCTGGTAAATCTTTACTACTTTCTCCTTTCCAAGTACCATCCCATTTATTTTGATAAGGAGATTCTCGGAAAACTTCGTCTCCCCACTTATTATAGATGATCATTTCATTATTCGGAAAATCTTCTGTTTCCAAACAAGTCACAAACAGGTTATCATTAAATCCATCACCATTTGGAGTAATCACATCGGGAACTTCACAAGGCCCATCAAAATTGACATTGATCGTTACGGTCGCTTGATCACAAACTAAATTTCCATCACAAGTGTAACAAATTTGATAATCGAAAACATCTGTTCCTAAAAATTGAGTACTAGGAGTATAGATGAAATTATCTCCTTCTAATTTTAGTAAACTTCCATTACTCGGTGTTGTCACAGGGATGATGGTCAATTCTAAACGATCATCCAACAAATCATTGCCGGTCACTTGGAAGCCTTCCAAAACACTTTCATACTCAATATCAAATACATCATCAACAGCCATTGGATTAGCCAAAACCAAAAGGCTAGTGCTAACGCTTTCAGATAAACAACCATTGACCAATACTTCATATCGATAAGTATACTCTCCTGATTCCATTGGTGAAACGATCAATGTATTTGCATTGTTGAGAATAGCCGTTTCATTACCATCTGGTCCAGTGACGTACCATCGGTATTCTGAATTAATAGCGTATTGAGTTCCAAAAAGCATACATGACTCGCCAGGACAAATAAAGCTTTCACATTCTAAATCAACTTGAGGTGAAGCTGGGGGATCAGAAATGATAACTGAAACCTGAGCAGAATTACTGCAACCGGCATCTGTTAATCCAGTGACGAAATATTCACCAGAATTAATGGTCCCAGGATTTTCAATAATAGGATTTTGTTCGGTAGAAGAAAATCCATTTGGACCAGTCCAAGACCAAGAATCGTAGACCCCACTAGTATTTGCAGAAAGCTCAAGTGTACTGCCGATACACAATGGACCATTGGAAGTAGATTCAATCATTGGAGCATCTTCCACCGCTAATTGAGTAGAACCAACACTTGTACAACCATTGGGTAGCGTACAGGTTACACTATAAGTTCCTGCATTTAATGTTGATACTGCGCTAACAATAGGAGATGGACCAGAGGCCGTCCAATTTTCAGGGCCCTCCCAAGAATAAGTAGCGCCTTGGAGTTCTGTTACAAACAAATTGACATCTAATCCAGGACAGGGTGTTGTATTAGGACTTACTTCAATTGGAATATTCTCAGAGGCCATTACACTGATAGAAAAACTACAAGTACTTGAATTTTGACTTGGGTCAATTGCTTCCCATTCAATAGGATTTTCCCCCATGAAAGTAGAACCTGTTGCAAGTCCTTGAACATTAATCGTCACTTCATTGGTGCAATTATCAAAGGCACTTGGTTCGCTGTATTCAATGATTAATTCATCACAGTTAGTACCTGGAGTAGCACTCAAAATCAGACCATCTGGATCTTCAATAATACTTCCGTCAGCTGCTAAAACAATATTTTGAGGACAGGCTAAAACAGGTGCAGAAATATCATCTACCTGAACTGTGAAATTACAAGTAGTTGAATTTCCACTTCCATCGGTAGCCGTATAAGTAACGGTAGTTTGACCTAAATCAAATAAAGAACCGGACTCAAAATCTGCCACAATATCTACTTGTTCATCACAAAGATCAGTTGCCGTTGGTGGACTCCAAGAAGCTAGTCCTTGACATGACTCATCATTAGCTGTGCTAACAATATTATCAGGACAAGTACTCAGGTTCGGAGCATCTTCATCTACCACTGTAATTTGGAAAGTACAAGTCGTATCATTGCCTTCAGAATCAATAGCTAAATAGACTACATTGGTCGTTTGTCCTGCGGGGAAAACATCTCCTGTTTGATGCGTACTTGTGACACTAAAGGTGGAACACAAATCAGTAAAGATTGGTGGAGACCAAGTATGTATAGCTTCGCAGTCCCCGCCAGTAGTCGCTATCATAGCATTTGGCGGACAGTTAAGCGTAAAAGGAGAGGTCGTATCTATTATCCTTACGGAAAAAGAACAGCTAGCTGAATTTCCACTTAGGTCGGTTGCAGTATAGACAATGGTTTGTTCTCCAATATCAAAAGTACTTCCATTGAGAATATTACTACTTAAGGAAACCTCTGAACATGCATCAGTTGCGATTGGAGCATCCCAGTTGACAATGGCATTACAGGCATCGCTAGCCGTTGATACAATGATGTCGTTAGGGCATGAAAGCTCATTCGGTGCTTGTACATCTTGTACTGTAACAGTGAAATTACAAACAGAACTATTACCAGCAGCATCGGTCGCAGAATAAGTGAAGTTAGTCGTTCCTATTGGGAAACTATCTCCTGAATCCTGTTCTCTTATCACTTCTACAAAATTACAATTATCGTTTGCCGCAGGTTCTATCCAAGAAGCAATACCGGTACAATTATCGTTGTTGGCATCCACTGTAATATCAATTGGACATCCAGTCCATGTGGGCATTTCCGTATCAGAAACTATCACATTAAAAGAGCATGATTGAATATTCTCATTGATATCTGTCGCAACATAAGTAACCGTAGAAGTACCAACATTAAAACTATGACCACTTGCATCATTCTCACCTGAGCCAATAGTGCTTCCTTCAATTGAATAAGCAATAGAATTGATGTTGGCAAGATCAGTTAAAAGCAAAGGAGCGATGTTGTCAACGATTGCGCTACAATTTCCCTCATCATTATCTTGATTGATGTTTGAAGGACAAGCAATTATTTCTCCTCCAGTTGCATCTGGAATGATGGTGATTATGAAGGAGCAAGAGCTACTATTACCGTTTAGGTCTGAAGCAATATAGGTAACCGTTGTATTGCCAATGTTAAATGCTAATCCACTGGCATTACCAATGTCGGAACCTGTAGTTGCGCCACTCAATTCGTAGCTAAGATCATTTGTTCCACATGGATCGATACTTAAGATTCCATCAATGTTTTCAACGATGTCATTGTTTGCTCCGATGTCAGCAGTTTGACTAACATTTTCAGGACATGAAATATTAGGAGCGTTGATATCATTGACCATAATGGAGAAAGAACAACTCGTGTTATTCCCAGCTTGATCTGTTATGGTGTAAACTATATCGGTGGTGCCAACTGGGAAATTGGTTTCCAAATCTGCTAGCGAACCGCTGCCAGTTGATACTCCTGAAAGTTCATAAGTGATCGAAAAGTCTGGGCAATTATCCGAAGCACTAGCTGGTGCTAAATCGGCTACCTCCAAAGAGAGGCTACAAGTATTTTCGTCCAAATCAAATGGAGTAAATTGTGGACAGGTAATTATTGGATTTTGATCATCGGTAATGTTGACTTCAAAACTACAACTCGTATTGTTTCCAAAAACATCTTCTGCAGAATAGGTGACAGTAGTTGTTCCTATATTAAAAGTAGTTCCACTGACATCACCATCACCACTTCCTTCTGTCGCTCCAGATAACACATACTGATAAGCGTTTAGAGGAGAACTTAAAGAGTTTAAATCAATATTTTCTACCACTAGATCGCATGTATTTTCCGCAGTCACATCTGATAGATTTTCAGGGCAAGCTAAGATTAAACTACTGACATTAACCGTAAAAGAACAAGTACTAGTGTTTCCATTGTCATCTGTTGCGGTATAAATAACAGTGGTTTGGCCTTCACTAAAAAACAAACCACTTGCATCACCGTTTCCACTCCCCATTGTAGCTCCACTCAATTCATAACTAAGTGTAACATTAGGGCAATTGTCAGTTAAGTTTTCTACCTCTAAATCATCAACGATGACAGCATCTTCTCCACTAGCTAAACCTATAGAAACCGTATTTGGACAATCAACAACTGGGCTTTCAGTATCATTGACGATTACAGTAAATGAACAGCTAGCAGTGTTCCCACTTTCGTCTGTTGTGGTATATTGTACAGTAGTGCTACCAATGTTGAAAATGTTTCCACTTGCATTTCCACTACCGTTTGCTGCAGTGGCACCAGTAAGAGCATAAGTCATACTTTCGATAGCACAATTGTCTACCGCTGTTGCGGAAATGTTAGAGACTACTGCACTACAATTTCCAAGATCATTTTCGTTGGATTGATTAGAAGGACAAGTAATGCTAGGTGCTTGAAGGTCATTTACGGTAACGGTAAAACTACAAATTGCGCTATTTTCACTATCATCGAATGCGGTGTACTGAACAGAGGACACTCCTAAATTAAAAATTGATCCACTTGCATTTTCTGTTCCCGAAAGATTAGTTGTTCCTGAAATAAGATAGGTGATTCGATCTATTTTACAATTGTCATTTGCAATGGCTTCAATATTATTAACACTCGCTGTACAAAGATCTGCATCTGTATTGATCATCACATTTTCAGGACACTGAATGGTCGGATTTTCTTCATCACTGACAAGGATAGTGAATGAACAAGTTTCCTCATTCCCAAAGGCATCGTAGGCAGTGTAAGTTACCACGGAGGTTCCCGGATTAAATACAATTCCGCTAGCATCGTCCATTCCGCTTGCTTCCGTAGCTCCGCTAATGACAAAATTAACGGAATCTAGATTGCTCAAATCAATAATGATATTAGGAGCGATATCATTGACAATAGCTGTGCATAAATTATCATCCGTACTCACTTCTTGATTGTCTGGACAATCAATTATATTGGATGACGCTATATTGACGGTCACCTTAAAATCACAAGAACTTGAATTTCCAGCGAGATCAGTTGCAGTGTAGGTCACCATCGTTTCTCCATTTTCAAAAAGATCTCCACTCGCATCATCTAGTCCTGAACCACTTGTTACTCCTGTCAAAGTATAAGTAACTGACTCGATCCCACAATTATCACTAGCATTTAATGGTGCTAAATTATCGACGTTTACATTGTTGACATCACTAACGGTCACAAGGGTATCTGTTCGACAAACAATATTCGGATCCATTTCGTCCACAACAGTTACATCAAAACTACAAGTATCTCTATTCCCAACATTGTCAATTGCAATGTATTCAACAGTTGTTAATCCAATGTCAAAAACATCATTCGGTGCATGACTTCCAGTGATACTTACATCTGGGCAATTGTCTTCAACGCCTGGTGGATCCCAAGAAACCATTGCTTGACACAATTCATTTGCAGAGGTCGTAATATCTTCTGGGCAATTTAAAATGCTAGGTTTCTGATTGTCTTGTATTTCTACAAAAACAGTACAGTTGGCCTCCTCGCCAAAAATGTCAATAACGGTATAAGTAACCGTTGTTATCCCAACATTGAAAGTTGCTCCACTTGCATCGTCTGGCCCTTCTCCAGAAGTAGCTCCGGTTAATTCATAAAAGATAGTATCAATTGTATTGATATCAGAAATAATAGAAACGCTAATATCATCTACGGTTGCTTCACATAGATCGGTTGAAGCACTAGCTGTGACATCTGTTGCGCAATTAATTCGGATATTGCCAAGTACGGTTACCCGAAAAATACAGGTAGACGTGTTACCGGAATTGTCGCTGACTTCATAGGTAACTAATGTTTGCCCCATGTTGAAATTAGTACCGCTTGCATCATCAACTCCAGTACCTGTTGTAGCGATGCCTAATGTGTAATTCGTGTTGGTGATAGAACAATTATCTTCCGAAGAAACTAAACCAATATCATCGACAACTGCAGTTTCCACATTATCATCCGCAGTTACAGTTATATCTGTTGGACAAACTATCCAAGGAGCAATGTCGTCTTCAATAGTTATTGAACTTGAGCAAGTTGCTTGATTGTCACACGGATCAGTTACCGTCACTGTTGCACTATTCGATCCAAGATCAGAACAAGTAAAAGTAGTATTAGCTAGACTAAAGTCGAGATCATTCGCGTTGGCGCAATTATCAGTACTGCCATCATTTAATAAAGTAGGAAGGATACTAACCGATCCCATTGAGTCTAATTTAAGTATAATATTATCAAAGCAATTGGCTACAGGAGCAACATTGTCTTCGACAGTAATCGTTTGAGTCTGTACATGGTCATTTCCGCAATCATCTACTAAGGTCCATGTTCTAGTTATACTTCCTGTACCACTACAACCTGTAAGATTATTTTGATCTGAAAAAGTGGCAACTAAGTTCGTACTACAATTGTCTGTTTCATCGTTGACATTTCCCGTAAGGGATAAATCGGTAGGATCATCGGTACAAGTTATAGTGAGATCATCGGGGACGGTAAAACTAGGATCTTCACTATCGGGTGAAATAGTTATGGTTTGATTTTGTGTATTGGTGTTACCACAAAAATCAGTAAGCGTCCAAGTTCTAATAACTTGTCCATCACAATTATCTAAGCCGCTAGTATCATCTGTATAAGTAGCCACTGTAGGACCAGTATTAGAAACATTTGAATCACAATTGTCATTTTCATCAGTTACATCACCGGTCAAAGTAAGATCATCAATGTCATCATCACAATCGATTGTGATATTATTGGGAACTGTAAATGTTGGATCTATATTATCCGGAACGATATTGATAACTTGAGTTAAAATGGCTTCGTTTCCGCAAATGTCTATCAAGGTCCAAGTTCTTAAAATAGAACCACTACAATCACCTAAGTTACTAAGGTCATCTGCAAAACTTGCTTCTCTTATTCCACTATTGGACACTTCATTATCACAGTTGTCTGATTCATTGGTGACGTCTCCTGTTAAAGTAAGATCAGTATAATCTTCACCACAATTGATGTTAGCGGTTACTGGAACAGTAAAGCTTGGATTGGTCTCGTCGGGTAATACATTAAATGTTTGAGTGATGAAAGTTGAATTGTTACATTCATCAGTAGCGGTCCAACGGTAAGTTACACTGTATCCATTACATAAATCTTCGGTAAATGGATCAACAGAAGGAAGGACGCTTGCGTTTCCACAATTATCACTAGCGGTTAAAATTTGCTGAGTGGGCAAAGGATCATCACAATTGACATCAGCAATCGTATTCGGATTATTGTCAAAAGTAGGATCGATGATGTCTGGTAAGACATTAAAAAATTGAGTGATAAAAGTTGAATTATTACAATCATCCGTAGCCGTCCAACGGTATGTTACAAGATATCCATTACATGGATCTTCAATAAATAAGTCAACAGAAGGAAGGACGCTTGCATTTCCACAATTATCGCTAGCAGTTAAAGTTTGTTGAGTTGGAAGTGCATCACCGCAATTGATATCAGCAATAGCATTTGGACTGGTATCGAAAGTAGGATCGGCATCGTCGGCTAGAACATTAAAAGTTTGAGTAACCGAAGTTGAATTGTTACATTCATCAGTAGCGGTCCACCGATAGGTGACACTATAACCATTACATGGATCTTCAATAAATAAGTCAACAGAAGGACTGACGCTTGCGTTGCCACAATTATCACTAGCGGATAAAATTTGTTGAGTGGGTAAAGGGTCGCCACAATTGATATCAGCAATTGTATTCGGATTATTATCAAAAGTAGGATCAGTATTGTCAGCTAAGACATTGAAAGTTTGTGTAACCGAAGTTGAGTTCTCACATTCATCAGTAGCAGTCCATCGATAGGTGACACTATATCCGTTACAACTTTCATTGAAAGGATCGACGGAAGGAAGGACGCTTGCGTTGCCACAATTATCACTAGCGGATAAAGATTGTTGAGTGGGTAAAGGATCACCACAATTGATATCAGCAATTGTATTCGGATTATTATCAAAAGTAGGATCGGTATTGTCAGCTAGGACATTGAAAGTTTGCGTAACCGAAGTTGAATTATTACATTCATCAGTGGCGGTCCATCGATAGGTGACACTATAGCCATTGCAATTTTCATTGAAAGAATCTACAGAAGGATTGACGCTTGCGCTACCACAATTATCATTAGCGGATAAAGATTGTTGAGTGGGCAAAGGATCGCCACAATTGATATCAGCAATTGTATTCGGATTATTATCAAAAGTAGGATCGGTATTGTCAGCTAGGACATTAAAAGTTTGCGTAACCGAAGTTGAGTTGTCGCAATCATCAGTAGCGGTCCATCGATAGGTGACGCTATATCCATTGCAACTTTCATTGAAAGAATCCACAGAAGGACTGACGCTTGCACTCCCACAATTATCACTAGCGGATAAAGATTGTTGAGTGGGAAAGGGATCGCCACAATTGATATTTGAAATAGTATTAGGTGGATTATCGAAAGTTGGGTTAGTGGTATCTTCTATAGTTATGATTTGTATACAATTTGTAGAATTTCCATTCCCATCACTAGCGGTCCAAGTTCGGGATATAGTACCCGTTCCGCCGCAAGTGGTCAAGTTGTTAACATCCATAAAAGTAGGAGTTACAGCGCTTACACAGTTATCAGTAGCTGTTGCTGATCCAGTATTGGATGGTGAAGTATCTCCGCCGCATTCGATAGTAGCAGGATTGGGACATGTAAGCACTGGAGCTTCGTTATCAGGACTAATCGTAACACTGCCAGGTATAAAGTTCGCTGTAATTGGAGGAGGAGGAAAAGCGCCAATCCCAGTAATTAGGGTAGTGGTTACGTTGCTTGTAAAATCAATAGGACTATTTAAGGGAGGTAATAGAGTATTGAAAGTGATTGTAAATAAAACGGTATCAGGAGAAAGTAAAGTTTCACCGCTTAGGTCTCCATCAATCCAAGCAAAGGTAAGGTCACCGTTATCGGTAAAACCAGTGCCGAAGTCTAATAAGTCTAATCCTGGAATTAAAGGATTTAAATTAGAAACACTTTCGTATTCTAAAACAGTGTTGTCAAAGGTGATTGTAAATTGTATTCCACTTACGTTGGTGAAATTCGAAACAGAGATATCCACTTCTACTGAGTTAGATCCACAAGTAGCGGTAGCCATTTCAGCAATAAAAGATGGAGGTGGTGTATCCGCTTCTTCAGATATAGTAACCGTAAAACTACAGGAAGAATTATTATTTGCGCCATCCGTAGCGGTGTAGGTTACAATGGTTTCTCCAAGATTAAAAGATTCGTTACTGATATTATCCGTTCCTGTTAATCCTGGCGTATCTCCCATGGTAGAAAAAGTGATATCTGGAGTGCCACAATTATCATCGAAAGAAGAAGGAGGAATATTATCAATCACTTTTGAGGTGATTCCTTGTTGAACCGTCATGTTGACATCTAATGGACAAGTAATACTTGGATTTTCGGTGTCTGTAATGTTGACCGTACCATCTGAGAAGATAGGAGTGAGTGTCGTTAATCCAGCTCCTGTAACTAAAATACTGGTTACATCTCCAGTAAAATCAACAGATGAAGTAGGCACACCTATCGCATCAAAATTGATGGTAAAAAGAACGGCATCATTGTCTAACATATCTCCCGAAAGGAAAGTCCAGGTAAACGTAAGATCCCCATCATCTACGAAAGCATCGTTGATGTCATTAATATCGAGATCTGATAAATCGGAATTTAAATTCGAAAAAGAAGTATAATCTAAAATATCAGAATCCCATGAAATGGTGAATTGCGCTCCTGTGATATTAATGAAATTTTGAACCGTGATATCTATACTAACCGGATCGCCTACGCATGGAGTAGTTGCCGATGCTGCTATAAAAGTAACATCTCCAACATTGTTATCTTCCACAATAACATTAAAAATACAAGGCGTTTCATTGCCACCACCATCTGTTGCTGTGTAAGTAACTTGAGTGGTTCCAACATTAAAAGTCTGATTACTGATGTCATCGATTCCTGTCAAACCAGGTGTGGCCATACTAGTGCTATAGCTGATAGTAGGAGTGCCACAATCATCTGAAAAACTAATAGGCGCAATATCGTCCACCATTGCTGTATTCATGCCGGGATCTGTATTTGTGGTAACACTTAGCGGGCATTCGATCATTGGAGGTTCACCATCTACAATTGAAACGGTACCTGATACGAAATCAGCAGAAATTGGGGGAGGAGGAAAACTTCCAATACCTGTAACTAAAATAGAAGTTACATTACTGGTAAAATCTAAGGTAGTGGGAAGCGCGCCATTAATGTCAAAATTGATCGTAAGGAGTATTTCTCCATTATCCAACATTTCACCACTCAAATCGCCATCGATCCAGGCAAAAGTAAGATCCCCTTGATCCGTAAAATCAGTACCCACATTGATGATCGACAAGCCAGGTAAAATGGCAGGTGGACCCTGGATAGAAAAAGAGCTATAGCCTAAGATGTTTTCGTCCCAGGATATGGTGAATTGCATACCAGAAACCTCGACAAAATTAGAGACCGTTATATTGACACTTGCAGTTGTTGCCCCACAAGAGATGGGTGTATCTTCAATCGTAAAAGTAGGTTGGGCGAGTATAGGGAGTATTCCTAAAATACTCCAAGTAATAATAAATAATGTCCATTTTTTAAACATAATCCTGATTTTTTGAGAACTAAAAAGCAGATTGTAATAGAATTGTTACGTTCTGTGTGCAGGAATGTCTGGAAATACTCCGGAAAGGAAATTTCATTAATGAAAGACTATCAGTTAAAGTTGCCATTTCAACGTCAAATTAAGTTGTACTTAATTTATCTTCGCGAACTATCAGACATTCAGTTTTAATGCACGGCTTAAGGGAAATGAGTTCGGAAGTAGTTCTCAGAACTACTTCCGACACATTTTTATTAATGATTAATCAAAGTCATTTTTCGGGTAGCGGTATGTTGTTCTGTTTCTATTCGATAGAAATAAACACCACTGCCTTCTAGATCACTATGATCGATAATCATTTCTTGGTAGCCATTGATAGGATTAGTAGTTTTGACTCGCTTGACTACTTTCCCTGCAATGTTGATAATCGTTAAATCAACTTGACTCGCTTGTTCCAGATAAAACCCAATCACTGTTTGGTTGATAAATGGATTTGGCGTGTTTTGGTATAACTTAAAGCCTTTTTCAAGAGTTGGATCATTAGAAGTAGTTACTGAGAATTCTATAGCGATATCTCGTTTTTCCATAGAAGTGGTAAAAGCAAAAGCTTCGATATCCTCTGTGTTGATGCTCAATAAATCACTCAATCGATCTGCATCTTGTAGTGCAGTAAAAGAGATGGTAAATAATTCCTCATTATCCATTAAGGACTGACCTCCGTTTTTAAACCATAAAGCAGGAAGCTTACCATCATTCAATTGGCTTAGACCAAACTGATCTATAGAAAGATCTTCTAGTTGACCAATAGTCGTATTGCTGTAGGATAACACCTCTTTGTCAAATTCTAAAGTAAATTGATATCCACTAATATTTTGGAAATCATTGGCTTTAAAAGTAAGATCATATTCTTGACCTGCGACCACTGCTTGATCTTCTAGGAAGAAAGTCAAAGGCGTCGTTTCGCTAGCTGTTGAAGGAAGGTCATCAGTTACATCTCCCATTTCAATAGCAAGGAAAGTTTGATCTTCATCTGAGTTAGCAGGATTGTAAGTCACTGAACTAGCAAAAGTCGACTGAGGTGTTGGCGACATTGGATTTGCGAAGACATAATCATCTGTAACAAATGCCCATGCACCAACTGAACCGAAATCTGGAGCTCCTAATATTAATGCTTGAATCGTGAATAAATCAAGAATATTGATGGAACCACTATCATCTACATCCGCAGCAATTCGTTTATGAACTGGTAGGAATGGTCCGAGGATATCTAATTGAATCGTCAATAAATCAATGATGTTAATATTCGTCTTATTAGGTAGAATATCATCTTTAGTTGGCGTAATGGTATAATTCATTCCTGCATCGACTGTAAAGTCATAAGAAGCAGGATCTGAATTCGTATCATCTGTAGTTTGCGTAGCGGATGCATCTCCACTTAATGTGATAAGTACATTGTTGAGTGGGGTAGTGCTACCTTCTTTGATGACATTACCACTTAGATTTACCGCATTAGGCTCGCAGTTGATTTCTATAGATCCGTTGGTGATGTCAGCAGATGGAGCTACTAGCGTACCACACAAGTCTTGACCCAAGATTGCATTCGTAATTGTTACATTAGAAGTTAGGTCACCCATATTAGGGTCACCGATTAATTCTACTTCGATATTAAAAATAACATCGTCGTTATCTGCAGTGATAGGAGTACCATTAAGTTGGAACCAAGCTAAGTTGATGGTGTTTCCAGTAATGGTGAAGTCCGTCAAATCAAGATTAGTAAGATTGAAATCTGTAACACCTAACACGGTAGCTACGGTATTGTCCATTACAGTGAAATCTGCCTGAATACCCAACATGTTTTGGAAATTACTAACAGATACAGGTACCGAAATAATATCCGTTTCACAACCTTCTACCTCACCTACGGTGAATGCTACATTTTCAATAACAGTTTGTAATGTAATAATTGAATGACAATCTGCAGTATTGTTGTTTTCATCGGTCACTCTTAAAATGACATGGTTCATACCAATATCAGCACAATCCAACATAAGAGTACCATCAAACACTTCATCCTCATTCGCAACTTCATCCTCATCGATGTCAATTGCGATGGAATAATTTAAATCACCACCACCACAAGCATCTGCACTATCGTCATCAACTGCATCCGCATCGACGGTAACCATCCCACTTGCATCTAAATCAATAGTAATATTCATTTGACAATCTGCTATTGGATCAACATTGTCAATAACCGTAACTGTGGCCGTCGCTGTTGCTGTATTGTTATTGTTATCTGTAACCGTTAGGGTAACGATATTGTCTCCAACATCATCACAAGTAAAGCTAGTTGGAGCAGCACTTACATCTAAGATACCACAGGCATCATTACTACCATCGTCTATTTGGAATGAATTGTATGATCCATTGCCGCTACTATCTAAAATGACATCGATGTCTCGTGTAATAGCCATCGGATCAACATTGTCTTCGACAGTAACGATAGCAGTACAAGTTCCTGTGTTTTGATTTTGATCAGTTGCCGTAAGGGTAATTACATTTGCACCAATATCAGAACAATCGAATTGCGTTTGACTTGGCGTCAATTGTATCACATCACAGTTGTCAGATACGGCATCTAGGATGTCAGAGCCATTGATTTGAGCAGCACCGTTGTTATCTAATTGAACGGTAATAGCTTCGCAAGTAACCGTTGGATTGATATCGTCATTAATGGTCAGCGTAGAGGAACAAGTATCTTTTTTACCAAACTCATCGGTAACCTCAAAGAAGATAGTATGTGTTCCTGCATCATCACAGCCATAAGAAAGACTAGTACCGAATGCACCATCAGGAATTCCGTCGTTATCAGTATCTTCTGCAATTCCCATAGTAATGGTATTTCCACAAACATCATCACTACCAATATTGAAATTAGCAGGAACTACGCTTGCGCTACCACTTGCATCTAGGTCAGTTGCATAATTAGTACATCTAGCAACAGGAGGAGCATGGCCAATCATGATAGTTGTCTCACAAGTATTGGAATTGCTTGGTGTAGCACTATCAACGACTCGCATGGTTGCAGTATATGAGCTGCTTGAACCTGTAACATCGGAGCAATTAAAGTTGTGACTAGATGCATATCCAAGAGACAAGACATCTACTTTATAGCTTAAGGTAACTGGATTATTACATGCATCAGAACTACCATTGTCTAAACTATCAACATGGATAGTCGCATCACCATCGGCATCTAACATTACCATAAATGATAATTGACACATTGCTGAAGGAGCAGAGTTATCAACTACATTTACTGAGCAACTAGTAGTAGCTTCATTTCCATTATCATCTGTTGCTTTGAAGAAAATCGTTGATGTACCTTCATCTCCACAACCCATAGAAATAATAGAACTGAAATCTGTTTCATCTGAGGATATCGTAAAGCTTAAAGGGCCACAGGCATCAGAACTAGCAAGGTCCATACTATCCGCAACGAGGGTACCAACACCATCACTATCTAAATTGACAGTTACACTTTGGCAAATGGCTACTGGATTGTTATTGTCTTGAATTTCGATAGTGGTGTTACAGGTCGCAACATTGCTATTTGCATCAGTTGCAGTAACAGTTATGGCCACTGGTCCACCAACGTCTTCACATCTAAGACTGTCAGGACTAATAGCCAATGTTACCATAGAGCAATCAACAGAATTAGAGACTAAACCAACTACATTTTCTAAAGCTAAGACTCCATTTAGAGGTAATGATATCGTTTGATTGTTGATACAAGAAACAATAGGAGCGACATCATCGTAGACGGTAATATTCATTAAACAACTGCCACCATCGGCATTCGTCCATTTAATTGTAGTTGTTCCAACAGGTAGCAAGGCTCCATCAAGACTACGAGATGAATAAGTCCCTGAAAAGTTAGCAGCAGGATAATCATGGGTAGGTCTAGAACCACCACCACATTGGCCAAAAGAAACACTAGGATTGAATTCACCTGGATCCAAATCACCAACGCTATACGAACAATCTGCTGTGTTAAAATCATCACTAAGATTAACGGTTGGATTTAAAGGTGGGCAAGAAATAGAGGATCCACTACTAGGTTGAGAAACACTGATGGTTTGAGTACAAGAGTTTTCATTTCCAGAGTCATCTGTAACTGTCCAGGTCACAGTAGTTGAACCAGATCCAAATGATACACCAGCTAATGTGCTTGTACCGTTTTGATCATTGGTAATTGAAGCTACCCCACAATTATCAATAGCACCCGTTAAATCGTATGTTGTCCCACTGATAGTTCTACTACCACAAGAAGAGAAATTTCCATTTTGAGGACAAGTGAAAGTTGGGGCGTCAACATCTTTTACAGTGATGGTAGCCGCACAAGCTACTGCACTATTGTTAGAAGTATCTGTAACTTTTAAAAGTACATCGACGGTACCAATATCATCACAATCCAAATCTAAATCTGTTCCGAAATTATCTTGGCCATCATCGAGTGCAATTAAGTAAGTGGCAATAGCACAATTATCTGTACTATTGTCATCAATTGCTTCAGCTAATACGTTTCTTTCACCATCTGTATCATCAAGATTTCTAGTTATATCCATGGCTGAACAAGTAGGTACTTCTGTATCAGCAGTTAAGTCGAAAAACTGAACTTGTTCTGTGAAATTTCCATTGACATCTGTATACCTCCATATAATGGTATAAGTACCTGGATCAAAATCGTAATTGGTATTGTCTGTCCCTTGAGAAACACCAGGAGGAGAAGGAAAGGGCACACCATAGATGGTCGCAGAGTTGATACAACCAGAATTCGCTTTAGGAGCAGAGTGGTTGTAAGTTCCTGCACAAGCAGTTTCTATTACATTTGATAATGGAGAAGCAACATTTGGTATTGGATCTTGTTGATCATCTAATGTTATTGCTATAGCACAGGTTGCTGTGTTAGAACTGCTATCGGTGGCCGTAAAGGTCATGGAGAATATTGCTCCATCAACGAGTCCTCCAGAAGAAGATAAGGTAACATCTTTCAATGCTGTTCCAGCAGCAGGGCTTTGTGTAATCGTTGGTAATCCACAAATATCAAATCCATTTGCTAAATCTGTATAATCAGGTACTAGAGCATCTTCACAGATAGAAGCCAAAGTTTGATCTGCAGGACAATTAATCGTTGGATCTTGATCATCTGTTACTGTTACACTAAAACTACAAGTATCTACATTATTATGAATATCTGTTACATAATAAGCGACTTCATTTTCCCCGACAGGGAAAGTACCTGTAGTCTGAGTAGCAGAGCAAGTATAGAAGAAATTTGAAATCGTTAATCCTTGTTCACTTCCGGCGCCGTCTGATTCTACACGGAAACATATTTCAGTACCTTGTTCAATTGGAAAGAGTAAAGTTCCAGCATCATTCCCAGTTCCATCTCCAATATTAAATTCTGTACCGTCTAAAACGACAAATGCATCTTCAGCAGGTGTACCAAATAAATCGCTGAAATAGGAAAAACTAATTAAGCCATTAAATGGAACGGTGATACAAACTTCAGTATCATCATTATTGCTATCAGATCCAGTAATTTCTACGCTAGAAGTTCCGCTAAACGTTACGGATCCATCACCTCCGTCAAGATCAGGAGTCCATGCTCCAGGTGACCAAATACCTGTAAAGTCAATAGCATCATCACAACCGACAGGCAGTGTATTAATCAAAGGAATGACATTACCATTTTTATCTGTAGCTTCTACTGCAATTGTATCAATACCACAATTGTCAGAAAAAGAAATTGGTGGAGTCCAACTAACTACTTGTTCGCAATCATCTAACAAGGCACTTACTGACATGTCGACAGGACAATCAGCTGTTACTGGAGCCTCTGTATCTTCGACAGTAACAACAAAACTACACTCTTCTGATTGAGTTGATTGTACTTGCCAATCAAAGAAGTAATACCAAAAATCATCATCGTTAACGGAATTACCAGTAATATTTATTGCTTCAGTTGGAGTTTGGTTATAAAAACTACTTGCTCCATCTGAATTTCTTCTAAGAATTGTGGCTGGACTATTGGTATAACTAATCTCATAATCATCATCAGGTAAAAGTAAAAATCCAAGATCTAAAACTAGGCCTGGACCAGTAGAACTAGTAAACACTACAGAAAAACTTTTTGAAGCTACAAGATCACCGTCGCTATCTTCAACTGTTACCGTAAGAGTTGGATCATTGAACCTAGGAAAAACAGTAACACTTTCCAAATAAATGGTGTCATTGACATCAAATTCCATTGAGAAAGGTCCTCCATTGGTAAAATCAAAATTAGATAAACTTCCATCACTTCCATCGCTTGGTCCAAATGATTCTGGTGTACCTGATGGCGAAATGACAGCAAATGAATTAGTCGTTGTTCCCACAGGGAAATTTGATCCAGAAGGTAAGCCTGCAATTTGAATAGTGGTATCAGAGGCTGGACAATTATCTTCTCCCATCGGAGCCGTATATATAAAATTCGCAGAACATTCTCCAGCATCATTCATCAAAGTTGTATCTGAAGGGCAGCTAATAGTAGGAGCAATATTGTCAATGACCGTTACATTAAAAGTACAGGTCGTTGTATTCGATGAAGTCATCTCCGTATCTGTTACAGTATAGGTAACTAGAGTGGTACCTACATTAAAAGAAAGAGCTCCAGCATTTGAGGAGGTAACATTTGCGGTAGTAGTGGTAGCACCCGACAAGGAGAATTCAACCATTGGACTACATTCGAAATATTCTCCAGGACTGAGAGAAGAATTATCCGATACGGATGACATACTAATATCTGAAACGGTTAAAGCCAAGCAAGTATCTGGACTTACATTTACCATCTTATCTGTAGGACAAGATACTTGAGGTAATTGATTGTCATTTACCGTTACAGTAAATGAACAGGTATTGACATTTGAACTGGTATCTGTAACACTATAAGTAACAATAGTCAGACCATCATTAAAGTTAGTTGTTCCTAAAGTATCTGTCGCACTACCTTGAGTAGCACCAGATAGAACATAGGAAAGGGTATCAGGACCACAGTTGTCACTATGAAAAGGAATAGGATTAATTGGAGTTAAAGTTAAAAAGCAAGAATCTATTACACTCATAGTAATGTTGTTAGGACAAGTTATTGCTGGCGGTGCAACATCTTTTACAACTACTGTTACCTCGATCGGAGTAGCATCACAGCCCATATCATATTGTCCATTATTAGGTGCATCTAATTCTTCCAGAACGATATAACGAGTGAAAGACATACCGGCATCTGAGCAGTTAAAATTTCTTGTTCCTGAAGCTGGAAGAGCTCCATCAGTTGGCATTACATCAAAAACTAAGAATGTAAAGATGGACTCCCCACCAGGATAATTACATCCACTTGCTGGAGTAATGGTATTAGAAAGTGTTGCGTTATTTAAGGTTCCTGAAGTACCCGTTAACTCAATATCAAAGCTAATTGGACCACTAGGAAACGAAGCATTACATGGTGTTGTTCCATTACATTGCTGCGCATTTAGGCTTCCTAAACTAGTAAGATAAAAAAGTGAAAAAATAAGCCATTGGGCAATGGAATAAAAAGGTCTTTTTTGTTTCGACCGGAGTCGGTGTTTTTTGTAGGATTTTGTTTCCATACAGTTCAAGGGTGTTGTTTTGCAATTCATGATCGTTCTTTTTGATGAAGAATTTAAATATTAGACAAAAGGGCGTCCGTCATATTGACGGACGCACAATATGATAGTTCAGCTCAAAGGCTGAATCAGCAACTTTCAAAATTGTTAATAACCAGTAGGAAGGATATTGTTATCTTTCCTTGATTTTGGGGTTTTAGTATCTGAGACTCATAGATATGGCTCGCTCGAAACCAGCAATTGGTGGAGCCAAAAATTCGGTGTGTGTTAAGCAAAAGTTTAGATAAAGTCGTTTCTTCTAATAACAATAATTAGAAGGTTGCTTTATGTGGAAATAGAGGTAAAGCCCCTATACTTAATGTTATTTAAATCGTCCTACACCAGTCTAAGTAAATACCTTAGAATTGCGCTAGAATCAATTTAAATGCTAAAAAGTAAAACTGGAAAATTTACGAACTACTCCCTAAATCGGTACTAAAGGGAAAGGTTTTTGGTTTGTATGATTCATGGTAAAATATATTTGTTAAAAAAAGTAAATACAATGTTATGGTAACATAGAAGTCTAGCCTAAATTAGATGCAATTGCATTAATTAAGGAATGAAATACCTTTTGAGGATTACCTTTACAAAAAGACACGAATGTGACTTTACGGCAAATCCAATTAAGGAAAACAATTTAAATTAGTAAAGTTGCTGAATGTATGAAAAATCAAATATTCCTATTGAATGAGAACATTTTAATTTTTCTAAAAATGAAGTGTTTAGATGAGTTGGGTTTTTTGAGGTTAAAAAAAATTATAGTATTTGTGTCTTCATTATTGAGATTAAAGTTAGTAAATTAAAAATCAATTTTCCAAAAGTTTAACGAATATTTTTTCTTTTTAAATATTTAAAGTTAAAAATACCGAATATGGGGTATGTTGTCTTGGAGAGAATATTCAATATCGATTACATCAATATCTCATACCGACTCATTGTGGAATTTTGCTGTTGCTGTTTAATAAATTCATTCACCACTGATTAGCAATGGCATCAAATCTTATAAGCTAAATCTTAGCTCATTTTTTTCAAGTGTTTTTCTATTGAACGTTCCGGCATTGGTTTCCCTAGCGGCGGGAGCGAATCTTCACTCCATATCATTTGGATATTTTATTAATGCAAAAAATAAACAAGCTTGATATAGGGTAGAGCAAGTAAATGATTTGATTTACGTTTAAAATTATTCATTCTAAAATGACAACTAAAAAACAATCTTGGTTTTTGCAAAGCCATAGTTTTTTAGGAAACTAGCTTTTATGTATCTTAGCTCTTCCAGGCTAACAAAACATTGGATTATGAAAAAAAGCATTTTCTTTCTTTCTCTTAGTTTTCTATTCTCAATCGTGTCAATTGCACAGGAGGCTTTAAATGTCAATTTACTTGATCAGTATAATCGTGGTGATGAAAGGTATTCAGGTTGTTGGGGCTATGTTGCTCCTGATGGAAGCGAGTATGCTTTGCTTGGCGCAAAAACAGGTACCGCTATTTATTCATTGGATGACAATTCTGGATTGGCAGAAATATGTATTATTGAAGGCCCCGTTACCAATTGGCGGGAAATCACAGTCATAGGAGATTTTGCCTATGTGATAACAGATGAAGATGGAGTAGGGCATGGGATGCAAGTCCTTGATTTGACCGGATTACCACTCTACGTAGAATTAGTGACGACTTATACCCATACCTTTGAAAAAGGACATATCATTCAACGAGATTTATATAGTGAAGCACCATTTGTTTATGTAATGGGAGCTGGTTTAACTCAGGGAGTTCATATCATGGATGTCACCTATCCCGAAAATCCAATCGAAATTGGTTTTTACCAACCGGGATATTATATACATGATTGTTTTGTAAAAGGGGACCGAATGTATGCTTCTGCTTTTTATGAGGGAACGATTGATGTAGTGGATATTTCTGACAAAACTAATCCTATTTTGTTAACAAGAATTGATGATGTCAACGGAAGTACGCATAGTGCTTTTTTAACGGAAGATAATACCCATCTAGTGGTTTGTGATGAAAGTGATGGACTACCTGCTACGATATATAATGTGGAAGATTTGGATGATATCACAAAGGTGGCTCGATATACTGCGAATAGTCTTAGCTTAGTTCACAATCCTTACATCAAAGGAGATTTTGTTTACTTTTCTCACAATACAGAAGGACTTCGAGTTGTCGATATTGCCGATCCGAGTTTACCAATTGAGGTTGGATATTTTGATACTTTTGATGGAGAGAGTGGTGGGTTTCATGGACTTTGGTCTGCTTGTCCTTTTCTGCCTTCCGGCAAAATATTAGGAGGCGATCGAACGAATGGTTTGTACGTTTGGACTTTTGATGATGTGGAAGCTGGTCGCTTTTATGGAGAGGTGGTAGATAGTGTGACAAACGCACCAATTTTTAATGCATCTATTGTTGTACTTCAAAAAGCGGATACGCTATTTTCTGATTTTTCAGGTAAGTTTAAATCAGGTGGATTTCCAGGTGTGTATAGCTTGTTAGTGACTGCCGAAGGCTATAAGGATAAATTGGTCACCTTAGCTTTGTCAGGAGGAGATAGTTTAAATGTCTCTGTAAAATTAGTAGCCATTAGTACCTCAGTAAATACGCCCAATTTAGCTCCTTCTCTTGTTAGAAATTTTCCGAATCCTTTTGTTGATTATACGATGATTGATTTGAGTGAATTTCCAGATGGAGATCAATTACAATTATATCATTCTTCGGGAAAATTAGTAAGATCTATTCCCATTTCTGGGAAAGAAAGGTATCGCTTAGAGCGGAAAAACTTTAGTTCAGGCGTCTATGTTTATTGTATCCTTGATCAATCAGGTAAAACAGTCGGAGTGGGAGAGATGTCGATGCACTAAGCTCCAATAATTTTTATTTTAACAATAATTTAAATTGTTGAAAATGAGCGACTTAGCTATGACTAAGTCGCTCATTTTTTTGCAAAAAAAATTGGAATAATTTTTAAAAATAAATTTTACTCAGTTAAAGTTTTCTTTACTGTTTCATGATGCGCAGATTCTAAGAAAATACTACTTCCTGTATAGGAAAAAATTATCTAGTATAGCATAAAAAAAAGAAGACCAAAACCAATCGAAACGTTAGTAAGATTCCGCTGTGGGAAGATCCCTCAGAAGGACAATTAAAAGGAGCTAAATAATTTCGTTTGGTATTTTGGTTAACCAAATTTACGCGTCCGTATGGATTTGGTTGTCAAAGCAAAGCTTTGAAAGCGTAAAAACTTCAACTCCATTATATATTTTGACCAAATGAAATCATAACGAACCAATTAAAAAAAAATCCAAAAAAAATATGGAAGGACTCATTAGAGAAAAAGAACAAAATTAGTCTTCTCCAAGCAAATCAGGACGACGTGCTTGAGTACGTTTTAAGGCTTGATCATAGCGCCAATCTTCGATCGCTTTATCATTTCCGGAAAGGAGAATATCAGGAACTTTTTGACCATCAAATTCAGCAGGTCTACTATAGACCGGTGGGGCCAATAATTGATCTTGAAAAGAATCAAAAAGGGCAGAAGTTTCATCGTTCAATACACCTGGCAATAATCTACCGAGTGCATCTACCAAAACGGCTGCGGCTAATTCTCCACCAGATAATACGTAATCACCGATAGAGATTTCTCGTGTAACATATTTGTCTCTGATACGCTCATCAATCCCTTTATAATGACCACAAATAAATAATAAATTTCCTTTCAACGAAAGTTGATTGGCGATCTGTTGATTCAAGCGTTCACCGTCAGGTGTCAGATAAATGATGTCGTCGTAAGTACGTTGTTTGGAAAGTGAGTCGATACAATTGCTCAATGGTTCTACCATCATGACCATTCCTGCTCCACCACCATATTGATAGTCATCTACTTGGCGATGTTTACCGAGGCCATGTGCTCTTAAATTATGCAATTCGACTTTTAGCAAACCCTTTTGTTGCGCTCGTTTCATGATCGAGTGTTGTAAAGGACTTTCTAACAATTCCGGAAGAACAGTAATGATATCGATGTGCATCAGAGAGGTAGGTTTAGATAAAAAAGAGGAATCAGGAGTCAGAAAACAAGAGTCAGGAACCTCTTATTACGAATTTTCGATTGTGGGCTCCTGACTTCTATATACTGATTCCTGATTTCTGGAAAAGCTATTTAATTTCTAGTAATTCTACCTCAAAAACTAAAGTAGAAAATGGTTTGATCACTGCACCCGCAGCTCGTTCGCCATAAGCTAAATCACTTGGAATAAATAATTTCCATTTAGATCCAGTTTTCATTAATTGCAAAGCTTCCACCCAACCTGGAATCACTTGAGTAACCCCAAAAGTTGCAGGTTCTCCACGTTCGACTGAACTATCAAATTTAGTTCCATCGATTAATGTTCCATGATAGTGAACGGATACTTTATCTTGAGCAGTTGGGATAGCTCCTGTACCTTCTTTCATGACTTCATATTGTAAACCACTAGGTAGTGTTTTTACTTCAGGGCGTTTGGCATTAGTTGCCAAAAACTCTTTTCCTTCTTTAATGACTCCTTCATGCTCTTTGGCTTTTAAAGTCTGCAAGTGGTCTTGAAAAATTTGTGAAGCGGTACCTTCGTCAATCTGAAGAGGATTACCTTTGATCACATCTTCAATAGCTTTTGCTAAATCTTGGGCATTTAGATTATCTAAACCTTGCTTTTTCATCCCTTGAGCAA
>CAYTVR010000043.1:0-38348 GCA_964441245.1 uncultured Saprospiraceae bacterium
TATCCACACCTCATCAGCGAAGCAGATATCAAAATTAAGATCAGTGGTTGTATGAATGCTTGTGGTCAACACATGGCAGCGAATATTGGTTTTCACGGAAGTTCTATCAAGAAAAAAGATTTAGTAGTACCCGCGATGCAAATTGTATTGGGTGGTGGAGTTGATCCAGATGGAACAGGAAATATTGCTGATAAGGTCATTAAACTACCAACCAAAAGAATTCCAGATGCACTTCGGTCTATTCTCAATGACTATGACGAGCAAAGTGAAAACAATGAATACTTCAATCAATATTATCGTCGACATGGTAAAAAATATTTTTACAATTTGTTAAAGCCTTTAGCAGATATTGAAAGCTTAGAAGGTAGTGAGTTTTTTGATTGGGGACAAGATCATGATTATCAACAAGCCATTGGAGTAGGAGAGTGTGCAGGTGTTGCCTATGATGTTGTCGGTACGATTATCCAGGATACTCAAGAAAAGTTAGAGTTGTCCCAATTGAGTTTGGACAATGAGGCATTTGCAGACAGTATTTATCATACGTATAGTTCTTTTGTAGTTGGTGCAAAAGCATTGTTATTAGCTAAGGATGTTAAATGTAATACACAGATCGGAATCATCAATGATTTTACAACGCATTACATCGAAACAAAAGATTTTGTTTTTGAAACTGATTTTAAAGAGCATGTTTTGCAAATAAGAAGAGAGGAACCTTCCTTGGCTTTCGCCGAAAAATATTTAGGAGAGGCAAAAGAATTTTTCACACAAGTTTTAAAAGTTCGTCAGGAGCAATTGGGAAATGATGATAAACAAATTATCGACGCCTACTACAAAGCATAATCAGATCTCCTCCCTTTTAGCATTACTAAACATTAAAAAAATATTCTCATGAAGACAAATATTAAATCAAAAATCACACTTGTAGGAGCTGGACCAGGAGATCCAGATTTGATGACTTTGAAAGGATGGAAAGCTTTACAGCATGCGGATGTTGTTTTGTACGATGCATTGGTTAATCCTGAAATTTTGGAAAGCGCACCAGAAAATGCGCTCCGCGTATATGTTGGAAAACGAGCCAATAATCATCGATATCCACAAGAAGAAATCAATCTGATGATGGTGCAGTATGCCTATTTGCATGGCCATGTTGTTCGACTTAAAGGAGGAGATTCTTTTGTGTTTGGGCGAGGACATGAAGAACTAGAATTTGCAAGAGCTTTTGATATAGAAATAGAAGTAGTGCCTGGCATTTCGAGCTGCATCGCGGTACCTGAATTACAACAAGTGCCATTGACTCGTCGTGGATTGAATGAAAGTTTTTGGGTGTTGACAGGGACAACTCGAGCTGGTGAATTATCCAAAGATGTCCGAATCGCTGCACAGTCTTCTGCAACCGCAGTGATTTTGATGGGAATGAAAAAACTACCTGAAATCGTCCAAATATTTTCCACACATGGAAAAAGTAAAACTCCTGTTATGGTTGTTCAAAGTGGATCAACTGAAAAAGAAAAATATGCATTGGGTACCGTAGATTCCATTGAGTCAATAGTCAAAGGAAAGGGTTTAGGAACACCTGCAATTATTGTCATTGGTGAAGTGGTGAATTTACATCCAGACTTAATGACTAACTCCAATTTAGTTAGAGGCTTTCCAACATTATTTGGAAAAAATGAAAAAGGCTAAGCCAGTTCTAAATTCATTCGGAAGAATATTAATCACTTGAACCCAATATCCCGATAGCTATCGAGAGGTTTACCAAAATAAAACAAATGTCAAACAATCCATTATATCCCATATTCGTCAAATTACATCAATTGAATCTGCTAATTGTTGGTGCAGGAGAAGTTGGTTATGAAAAATTATCGTTCATTTTAAAAAGTAGTCCTGATGCTAATGTGACGATTGTTGCTCCTTGGATTTCTCCAGAAGTTCAAGAGTTGATCAATCAGAAAAAACCGAAAGTCATTATACATCAACGACCTTTTGAAGGGACAGATGTAGTAGGGCATGATTTGGTCATTGCAGCTACGAATATTAAAGCATTGAATATTCAAGTACAAGAAATAGCAAAAGCGAATAAGATATTAGTCAATGTAGCTGACACACCAGAATTATGTGATTTTTATTTGGGATCAATTGTGACACGTGGGCCACTGAAAGTCGCCATTTCTACCAATGGTCAATCACCTACTTTTGCTAAACGTTTTCGCCAAGTATTAGAAGAAGTCTTACCGAATGATGTCAATCAATTATTGGAAAATTTGCATGAATTTCGAAATCGACTGACTGGAGATTTTACCTATAAAGTGAAAAAATTAAATGAGTTAACCTCTTCGCTTTTGGTTCAAGAGTCCACACCTTTTTCCGTAAAGGAAAAAAATAAATTAGAAAACTAGTTCATTCCATTTTTTAAAACAACCATGCTAATGCCTCAGTCGAAAGCTAGAACTATAGAACAAACCATAGACGAATTGAATGCAATTTTTACACCGCTCTCATTTAAAGAACGTTTAGAAAAATTGTATGATTACTTTAATGAAAAAGAGATTTTATTTACCTCCTCTTTTGGTACTAAATCAGTTTTTCTTTTACATCTGTTATCCGAAATACGACCGACACAAAAAGTACATTTTATCGACACTACCTATCACTTTTCAGAAACGGTTGAATATAGGGAACAATTGCAAAAGTTACTAGATTTACAAATTGTCAATGTCTTGCCAGAGGAAGAAAGTAATCAATTAACGAAAGATGAAAAATGGTGGATCGATCATCCGAAAATGTGCTGTGCTGTAAATAAAGTGGTGCCCTTGGAACCGGTCATTGCGCAACATAAAGTTTGGATATCTGGATTGATGGCTTTTCAAACTAGCTTTCGGTCGCATCTTCGAGTATTTGAACAACAAGGTGACATCATTAAATTTCATCCTTTAGTGGATATCGATGAAGGAGAGTTTTTATATCATATGGATTTTTATCAACTGCCTCGTCACCCTTTAGAAAAGCATGGATATGGTTCTATCGGTTGTACGCATTGTACGGCAAAAGGAAGTGGAAGAGATGGTCGTTGGAAAGGAAAAACGAAAACAGAGTGTGGATTACATCCTACTTATTTTACAAAAAAATAAATTTTAATCACTTGAATATTTTACCAAGTATTCTATAAAGTAAAAAGAAAATGATACAAACAGATATTCTCATTATTGGAGCAGGCCCCGTTGGATTGTTTACTGTTTTTGAAGCGGGTTTGCTCAAATTAAAATGCCATCTGGTCGATTCCTTGGCACAGCCTGGAGGGCAACTTTCAGAAATTTATCCCAAAAAACCTATTTATGATATTCCGGGTTTTCCATCTATTCTTGCTGGTGATTTGGTGGACAATCTGATGGAACAAATTGCTCCATTTAAGCCAGGCTTTACTTTAGGCGAACGAGCAGAGTCTATCGAAAAATTGGCAGATGATTCTTTTAAATTGACGACCAATAAAGGAACGGAAATCAATGCTCCAGTCATTGCGATTGCTGGTGGATTAGGATGCTTTGAACCTCGTAAACCACCAATTGAAAATTTAGCTCGCTTTGAAGATAAAGGAGTAGCCTACATTATAAAAGATCCTGAAGTGTATCGAGATAAAAGAGTCGTTATTGCGGGTGGTGGAGATTCTGCTTTGGATTGGACTATTTTTTTGGCAGATGTGGCAAGTGAAGTAATGTTGGTCCATCGTCGACAACAATTTAGAGGGGCTTTGGATTCTGTAGAAAAAGTAGTTGAATTAGCTGAAAATGGAAAAGTAAGTCTGATCACAGAAGCGCAAGCTGTTGGTCTAAATGGAAATGGAAAATTAACTGATGTGGTCATCAAACATAAGACAAAAGGAGAGTTTGTCAAATCGACTGATGCGTTTATTCCCTTATTTGGTTTGTCACCAAAACTAGGTCCAATTGCAGATTGGGGATTGTCGATTACGAAGAATGCCATTGAGGTAGATACTTTTGATTACAGTACGAATGTCCCTGGCGTTTATGCGATTGGAGATATCAATACTTATCCTGGAAAATTAAAATTGATTCTCTCTGGTTTTCATGAAGCAACCTTGATGGTTCAATCCGCTTTTAAGCAAATTCATCCAGATAAAAAATTGAGTTTTAAATATACGACTGTGAATGGAGTAGAGGGATTTTAGATGGGAATGGATTTTGAATCAATCAATATTGAATGCGGGAATAATTGAATTTTGAATGGCCCTATATCGCGAATCTCACGTTATAAGGCCATTCAATTATTCAAAATTCTCTTATTCAATATTCCTAATTAAGGAAGTAAATACGACAAGGTAACCACGAGCATATTAAAGTTGCGTTCTGGCTCTAAATTCATAGTCGCTTCTCGACGGTACATGGCTAGTAAACCAAAGCGGTCATTGATTTTATAGGTCATTCCAGGCTCGTATCTAATCCTTTGAAATTCGTTGGCTCCATTGAATCCAAACCAGGGTTCAATCGAAACAAATGGCTGGAATTTTCCCAAACTCAATAGTTTAAGGGTTGTTTTCCAACGAATGAAATCACCATCTTTATTATCGTAAAGATCGAGCGCATAATGTAATCGAAGGCTACTTGAGATATTGAAATCTTTTAATTTTTTACTAAAAATAATATCGAACCATAGGAATTGTCTGATCTTGGCGTCGGGAATAAACCAAGTTCGTTCTAGCAATTGGACCGACCAATTATCAGCGATTTTTCTTTTGATCGAAAGGTCGATGGAGAAATTTTGATAGTCACTAAGATCATCATTGAGTCGTACAATGGGAGTGAGAGCTACACTTGTTTTTGGATCTAATTTTTTGTGTAATTTGAAAGCAGCCCACAAAACATTATCGGCGGTTTGTCCAGAGACTTGAATCATTGGGATTAAGAGCAATAGAAGTATCGTGTATTTGAGCATTGATTTCGAATTGATTTTATTAAAAGCGTAATAAAATTTTTGCTCTTGCTAAACAAGATTTAACGTAGAACGTTCACAAGATATTTAGATTTTTGGAATAAAGAAAAAAGGAAGAGTCAGAATAGAAAACCTTGACTCTGAGATTCACTCCGACCTCAAATAAAAAAAACCGCCAGGAGGCCAAGAATTTCCAGAAATGGGTGTTAAATTCCTGATAATTCTAACCTTCCTTTTGGTTTTGAAATCGACTTGTGATAGAAAGTTAAGTCGAACGTTTTCATAGCTTGGTTTAATTTTCCATTGCTAAATAAAAAATACTGAAACTTGTTAAATTTTGTTGTTATACTATAATTATTAACTCAAATGTACGCCGCCAATTACCTCGGCCAGTATTCCTTTTTTTTCTTGTTCTTTCATGACTTGATTCATAAAATTATACCATTCCAAGCCATTGGAAATACCAGATTGATCTTTAGGAACTTCTCGAAGTTGTAAGGTCAATTTGAAAGCTTGAAGCGCATTTCTAAATTGCTCTAAAAATAATTCCCGATAATGCAGGTCACAATTTTCCATCGGAAAATGAATACCAATTCCTTTGTTTTGAGAACAGGAGAATACTAAATTTTTATTTTCTGGTCCTTTGACCAATATTTCTTTTTGTTCTTTAGGTAGGGCTACTCGTCGAAATTTTTCAAAGCCTTTAATTTTCATTTCCGAAAGGAAATAGCCCAAAAAGTAAGATTCATAACCTGCAACGCTTTCGTAAATATCGCCTAAGTATTTTTTGGTTTTGGAAGAACAAAAAAGAGATTCATTTTTCGTTTTCCACCACATGCCATAAGCTCCTTTTGAAATAGCTTGTTCTTGATAAATTAAATCCGAGATACTTAAGACTTGTAAAGCATTTTGTCTTTTGGCAATAGCACTAATGTCAAAAGTACTCAAGTAAAGCGCGTTTGGAAACTCTGTATTTTTCAATTTTATTTTGGCATCATGAAATCGACTAGCTCCTTTTTCATCATAAATAAAAAACAAAGCATAAGCTTGATGATCGATGTTCAATACTACTGGAATTTTCAAAATACCATCTTCCAACATTTTCAAATAATGAAATCCTTTGATCTCTGATTTTATAAAAAGCTCGCTGTATTGTTCATGTAAAGCTCCGGTAACCGACATGATATCCATTGGAGGATCACCGATTAAATGTATCTTTAGATTAGGCAAATCAAAGTCACTAAAATTAGAATAGACTTTGGATGCATTTTCTGGCATTTTTAGTTTGGTTAGTTGGCTTCGCCACAACCTTCCGGCTGGACCGGGAAGTTTGGATAAGAAACTCATAGTTAGTTTTTTGTTAAGCAATCTGATTTGTCATTGCTTTCTCATAATAGTAGAAAACAAATTTATGGATAAAGAAAGCGGCATCCTAATAAAACAATAATTTTAACATTTTGATTATCTTTTTGGTTAAATTCACTATTTTGATTATACTCTATTGACTGAGAATATTTTTTGAGTTTTGCTGAAGCTAGCAGGTTTATTTTAAAACAGCTTCTATAAAAATTTGTGGAGATATCTTTAGTCTAAAATGAAATTTTTAAATTACATCAACTAATTGAAATGTAGTTCAGATCTCTTTGAAGTTCGGGACAAACAAGAACCTACAGCCTATGAATTTTAAAAATTGGAAAGCACTTGGTCATTACCATGAAATTGGTGGGCATAAGATTTTTACGATTGATCAAGGAACCGCAGATGAAGTATTATTGATTCTTCATGGTTATCCAACATTTTCTTTTGATTATCATAAAGTGCTCAATCGATTGACTCAAAAATATCGGGTGATCATTCACGATCATTTGGGTTTTGGATTATCGGATAAACCACTGGAATACTCCTACTCATTGATTGAGCAAGCAGATAGGGCTTTATTGCTGTGGCAAAAATTAGGCATCAAAGAAGCTCACTTATTCGCACATAATTATGGTACGAGTGTCGCTACTGAAATTTTGGCTCGTCGAGAAATGGGACAAAAATCGATTCGTTTAAAATCTTTGACTTTATGTAATGGAAGTATGCATATCGAGTTATCTCAGCTTCGTCCAATTCAAAAACTTTTATTGAATAAGTATACTGGAAAAATAGTAGCCAAGTTGACGAGTAAAAAAATCTTGATCCGGAATTTTAAAAAAATATGGGGAGATGCTTCTAAATTAGATTTGGATGAAATGGAAATTGTTTGGGAAATGATGATCTATAATAATGGTCGAGCGGTCTTAGCTCAATTGACTCAATACATTCGAGAACGCCATCTTTTTTGGCATCGATGGATAGGTGCTTTACAGCAAACAACATTGCCGATTAATATTTTATGGGCAACCGAAGATCCAGTAGCGGTGATCAAAATGGCAGATGTTTTAGCAGATGAAATAAAACATAGTCGTAAAAAAACATTATCTGGAATAGGACATTATCCTATGGTAGAAGCACCTGAGGAATGGACGGATGCTTTATTGGAAATGTTAGAAAAGAGGCGAGTATAAAATGATACTTTTTGATCCAGAATCTAGCAACCAGCAACCAACTCTACCTAACACATTTATAAACAACAAATTTTTCATTTTCAGCAATAGTATCAACAGATAAAAATAGACGGGCTAAATGTACTTTATAGTTCAAATGTTTATTGGCGACCAGTTGAAGATTTCCACCTTTTTTTAAACATCGAAAACAGGCTTTGAAAAGCTGCAAAGGAATTTGAATATTTATTTCATGTTCAAAATGAAAAGGAGGATTGGTGACAATCAAATCGAAACTCGCATCATCGAAATTAGCCAAATCATTATTAAAATGATGATGGATGTTTGGACCTTGAATATTTAGCTTTGCCGACTCAACCGCCAAAAAGGAATCATCCATTAAATGGATGTCCGCTGTAGGAATCTGTTGGGAGATTTGGTGACCGATTATTCCATTTCCAGAAGCTAAATCTAAAACCATTTGCTCCTTTTTATCCATCTCTAAATGCGCTAAGAAAAACTGAGTAGCATAATCAATATGACCCGCAGAAAAAACACCTAAGTATTGCTGGAAGCTTTGTCCTTTATAGTTGATCAAGTTGATGATATCGTTTGGATGAGTCGCTTTCTTTTTAGTCAATAACAATAGTCTGGCTTTTTTTAAAGCCCTACTTTGTTCTACCACTTCAAAATATTCCTCTGCTATTTGTAATAATTTGGGGCTAAAATGGCGAGTCATAAATGCGGCAATAACAACAATCTCTTTAGTAGAATTGTGAATGATTTGTTCTAAGAAAAGTCGAAATAAATCTAATGATTTTGGAATTTTAATTAAAGCTAATTCCATTTCCTTTTCAAGCGAAGCAATTGGAGTTGAATAATTGATTGGACCTAGACCATTCGCGTTTAAATTTAGATCCATTGCTTTTTCCTGACTTTTTTGAGTCACTATCAACGTAGGATCAAACGAATGCAAATGACAAGCTAAGTATCCAAAACGATCATTATAAATGCATAAATGATTAGCTTGCCCTTCAAATTCTTCAAACCTTTGTAAAAGATATTCATCTGCGGCACTCCAAGCTCTCAATGATTTATCTACGGATAAATCATGTCTTTCAAGGTGATACTTTTTTGGCTCAATACGCATGTTCAACTAGTCGGCGGTTAATTTTGGTGTTGCGATTCATTTATTTTGACCCAATATACATTTTTAAAGGACAAGAAAATCATATAGGAAGATTTTGGTATGTGAGAAATTAGTGATATTTTTACGTTGAGGCAGTTGATTTAAACAACCTCATTCCATACAAGCTCTTAAAAAAGAGGATTCTTGATTTTATTAAAAATAAGTCAAAAGCGATTATATTCACGCCTTGTATAACTTCCTGATAACCAATCAATATTACGGTAGAATTATTGAATTTTGAGCAAAATCATTGTTTAGAATCGTCTCATTCAATACCTTTTTTTAGATGAGAACAATAGAGTTTTTAAACAACTTCTCTAATATATTTCGATCATTGTCAATGATTTGAGGAGAAAGATTTAGTAATATTTCAAAACTGTAGTAATATTTCGTCAAACAATAACGAATTCAACGCTATATTCATACTTGATGCTTTTGAAAAACGAAAACTGAGAATAGTAAGGCTTTAGTTTTAAAGTTTTTTCTTTAAAATTTGGTTGAACGAAGTATTATTGTGTCTAATGTTAAGATGTTGATTTACAGTTTTTTATGCTTAGAATTACATTCGAAGATTTAGAAAAAAGACCATAGGTAGTCATTTTTCAATAAAAGGCCTAAATCTTGTACTATATATAAAAACTCAAGATTTTCTCTTGATGAAAAATATAGAAATTGTAAATTAATTATGTGCGGTATAAGCGGAGTCGTTAATCTAGATCTACAACATGAAGTAGATAAGAGGATGCTTGTCAAAATGGGTAATACCATTCTGCACAGAGGCCCAGATGATAAAGGTATTTATACCCATCAGAATATAGGTTTTTCCTTTCGTAGGTTGAGCATTATCGACCTTAAAACAGGACATCAGCCACTGGCCAATGAAGATGAAAAAGTGTGGATTGTTTTCAATGGCGAAATTTACAATTTTAAAGAATTAAGAACCGATTTATTACAGAAAGGACATGTGTTTCGAACCCAATCGGATACAGAAACCATTGTCCACTTATATGAAGAATACGGTAAAGACTGTGTTCAACATCTCAGAGGTATGTTTGCCTTTGCCATTTGGGATGAACGGAATAAAAAATTATTTTGTGCAAGAGATCGTTTTGGGATCAAGCCTTTTTTCTATCATTTAACAAAGGACCGTTTTGTTTTTGGATCAGAAATAAAAGCGGTTTTGGCTGCGGGAATAGAAAAGGAGATTGATTTATCGGCAATGGATAGTTATTTTACTTATCGATTTATTACGGATGATCAAACTATTTTTAAAGGAATTCGAAAACTCAAACCTGCGCATAGCATAGAAATACAATTTAAGGATCGAACTTCATCTGATATTAAAATTGAAAAATATTGGAATATCAATTATCAGCCGGATTTTAAAAAAACAGAAGCTGATTGGTGTGAAGAATTGAACAATGTATTAGGCGAAGCGGTCAAAATGCGAATGATCAGCGATGTTCCTTTAGGTGCTTTTTTGAGTGGTGGGATTGATTCGAGCATTGTGGTGGCATTGATGAGCCAATTTACAGATCAACCCATTAAAACTTTTTCTATTGGTTTTAAAGAAAAAGCTTTTAATGAATTGCCATTTGCAAGAGAAATTGCGCAGCGATATCAAACGGATCATTTCGAACATATGGTTGAACCAGATTCCGTTAGTTTGCTACCCAAATTAGCTTGGGCTTATGATGAACCCTTTGCAGATACTTCGGCAATTCCGACGTATTATGTTTCTAAATTTGCGCGCGAACAGGTGAAGGTGGTCCTTACGGGAGATGGCGGAGATGAATTGTTTGGAGGTTATGATAAGTATACTCGATTGACCAATATTCATAAATACAATCGAATGCCACATGCTTTTAATAAACGTTTTTGGCGAAAGTTACATGATCTATTACCCAACACCGTAAAGGGAAAAGGAGCAACTTATTATTTGTCTAAAAAACGAAACGAAGCAGGTGCTTATTTGGCCTTATGGACCGAGCCAGAAAGAAAAAGTTTATATCGCTCCGAGTTGTGGGATGCAGTAAAAAATAACCCTGCGGAAAATTATAAAAAACAGTTGTTACTCCATTCCAATACGGATGATTTTCTTTTCCAAAACTTGGAATTAGATATGCAGTCATTTATGGTAGACGATGTATTGACCAAAGTGGATCGAGCAAGTATGTTGAATTCATTGGAAGCAAGAGTACCGATACTGGATCATAAATTAGCAGAATTAAGTTTTACTATTCCTTCTAATTTAAAAATGAATGGCCAGAACAAAAAGTATATTTTAAAGAAAGCGTTTGAAAAATATTTGCCTGCAAGTGTGATCAATCATCCAAAGCAAGGCTTTTCGGTTCCAATGCGAACTTGGTTTAAAGGCTCGTTAAAAGATTATGTAAATGATCGATTGAACAGTCGAAATAATTTATTAGGCCAGTACCTCAACATGGATTATGTGACGCAAATTGTAACAGACCATCAGACAGGAATGCGAGATATGAAAGACAAAATTTGGTCACTTATATTTATGGATGCTTGGTTAGAACAGTATGAGAATGGTGAAGAAAAAAAAGATTACACTTTGGCAAATGTGAGTAAAGTAAAGTAGAAAATATATATTGTGCTTTTGGCATAATCTGAATACATTTTAAATTTTGATATGAAAATATTAATGCTAATCGATAGCCTTGCAAGAGGAGGAAGAGAACGTCGATTATTAGAACTGCTTAAAAGTTTTAAACCGATAGAAGATATCGAAGTGGCACTGGTCGTTTTTTCTAAAAGGATTGAATATCCAGAAATACACGATATGGGCATATCGCTTCATATTCTTGAACGGAAACCTGCGAAAGATCCTCGTGTATTTTTTAGGTTAAACAAAGTAGTCAAAAAAGAAAAACCAGATTTGATTCACAGTTGGGGAATTATGCCTTCGATTTATGTGATTCCGACAGTGAAGTTGCAAGGAATTAAATTTTTAAATGCCTTTATTGCCAATGCACCAAAAGGACTTAATTATTTGAATTCACAATATTTTCGTGCTCAATTGACTTTCCCTTCTTCCGATATGGTGGTGGGCAATTCTAAGGCCGGATTAAAAGCATATGATGCGCCGAGCGATAAAAGTTTGTGTATCTACAATGGTTTTGATTTTAATAGAGTTCGGGAGTTAGAAGATTCGAATGTCGTTCGGGAACGACTGGGGATCCAAGCAGGAAAAGTTGTTGGAATGGTAGGTGCTTTTTATGATAGAAAAGATTATTACACCTATATCGATGCCGCATGTAAATATTTAGAAAAACGTCAAGACGTTACTTTTTTAGCGATTGGTGATGGGCCAAATTTTGAAAAGTGTAAAGCCAAAGTTCCTCAAAAAATGCAAGACCGAATTTTGTTTCCAGGCTTATTGAAACAAGTAGAATCGGTGGTGAATATTTTTGATATTGGCGTGTTGTCTACCAATGCAGAGGTACACGGCGAAGGAATTTCTAATTCCATCATGGAATATATGGTACTTGAAAAACCAGTGGTCGCATCTATCGGTGGTGGAACGAATGAAATCGTAGTGGATAAAAAAACAGGATTTTTAGTTCCCACAGGTGATGCCGATGCTTTAGTTGAAAAATTGGAATATTTGGTAGACCATCCAGACATCGCTCGGTCATTTGGGCAAGAGGGGAGAGAAAGAATTCACCAACATTTTTCTCTAGATCGAATGGAAAAAGATTACTTGGAACTATATGAAAAAATGCTAGGTAAGAAATTGCGAACTATGGCATAAAACAACAAGAACATTTTCTGATGATATAACTAATATTGTTTTATAAGCTAAACTTATTGCGAAAAATTATATTGGTTTAAAGGAAATGTCGCGATTTATTTATTAACTTTATCAGCATAGACTAAAAAACGATACGCCTGTTTATTATTTAGCCTTTAAAAATTAAATAGGAGTTAAAGAAAAGAAGATAATTATTCTATGATGATCGAAATTTTATAGTTGTGACACGATTAGAAAAAATAGCTTGTTTCGATGAGCACAAAAATACAACAAGGATTTGCATTCTGATTAAGTCACTCGCAAATGGTGGTGCTGAAAAACAAAGTATCCTTTTGGCGAAAGCCTTGAATGAAAAACACACCGTTCATTTCGTTATATTAAACGAAACGCCACAACATCATGCACACTTAAGTAATTTATCCTTGTATAATATTCAGTATACCTACCTCAAAGGCAGTGTTACTTCAAAGATGAAGCACTTTGTTCGTTTACTTAAAACTAAAAAAATAGATTTACTATTTACCTATTTACCCGGAGATACTTTTTTTGGATCTATTGGTGGTCGTTTGGCTGGAGTTCCCTTTATTTATGGTGGATTAAGAAACGCTAGAATTCCTGAATGGCGAAAGCGTATGGGACTCAGATTTGTTCATAACTATTTGTTAGATGCAACCATTTCTAATTCTGTTTGCGGAAAAAATTACTATAAAGCAAATGGATTTAATGATGATAAAACTTTAGTCATTCATAATGGAATGGTCATCGATACGGTGTACCAACATAGACTTGATCCAAAAGTCGTTACTATTCTTTCTGTAGGTCGTTTTGCTGCGCAAAAAGATTATGAAACAGCAATAAAGACTATTGCTTTATTGAAAAAATCATCTAATCTCAACAAACCATTTCGATACATCATCATCGGTGAAGGTCAATTAGAAGGAGCGGTTAGAAACTGGATTAAAAAACATAAATGTGAAGATGTTATAGAAGTAGTGATTGATCCAGATAATATCAATGAGTATTATCAAAAATCGGATATTTATTTATGTAGTTCTATTTTAGAAGGTCTTTCTAACACGTTGATCGAAGCTTCTAGTCATTCTATGCCAATTGTCGCAACCGATGCTGGTGATAATAATCAATTGGTTATTGATGGAGAAAATGGATACATCACTCCAACAGGGGATGTCCCATTGTTAGCAGAAAAATTGACGCTTCTCATTAATAACTATCACCAAAGATTAGACATGGGAAAAGCTGGATACGAACATTTGGTTGCTTCTTTTTCTTACGAAAAATTTTGCGAACGCTATTTGGATCTAGTGGAAAAAATCATGGCAAAAGAAACTGTCAAAACAATGGTTTAATTGGAGAACTAAATAATTTCTTTAGTCATAAGTTCTATTGTATTAAAAATTAAAAGAAATCCTAACGTCATTAAGTAATTGACTAAAACTATAATTTCTATCCTCAATTCTAACTTCCTTTAACTCAGCGCTTTCACTAAGAAATCTGATATCACCAAAAGAATAAATCATTGGTACACCCAATTCTAACTCCAAACTTACCCTTGACATCAATGGGATTTTTGCCCCTAAAAAGGGGGTCAGCCCAAGCGTATACATGGTGGAATTGGTAGCACCTATATATTCATTGTTGGTGGAATTAAGACTTTCAAATATGCTCGAAATAGTGTGTCCAAAATTTAGTCCAAAATTAGAGTCAACTCCAAAATAATAATTCATCTCCCCTTTCATAAATCTTTTAGCTAGACCTAAATTCAATCCTATGTTTCTTCTAGTATTATAAGTGCTGGTATAAACGATGTCGTTTTCTTGATCGATAACTCTCCTCGATAATAGTTTGCCATCTAAAAAACTATTTTTGTTGAGATTAAGTTTGACTCTAAAATTTACATTTTTCAATTCTCTAACATAAGCAAATTCTAGATAATTAGCAGGACCATTAAACATGACAGCAAAGGAAGGAAATACATCCATACCTATTGAGTTTTTGTAATGTTCATTTTGCGAATATACTGTTGAAATGGAAAATAAGAATAAGATAGATAGCTTTAAAAACTTCATTGTTTAAATTTTTTGGTTCCTTAAAGTAACGTGATTTATGCTTCTGTATTGTTAGTGTTAAAAGAGTTAGGCTTGCTATTTAGAGTTTGGAATCTGTTTCTTCAATTAGTTCTTTAAAAGCTAAACTATTCAAATGAAAAGTGCTTACCTTCGTTGCTTAAGTACTGCTTGAAAATATTAAATACGTTGCAAATATGAGGTTCCGTTCAGTCGTTTTATTCTTGCCAATTTTATTTTTGTTGGGTTGTAGCACCCAAAAGCGATTTCAAAATCCAATGACGGATCAAGAATTTTTTAACCAGATCAATCTGGATTATCAAGGTTTGGAAAAGGTTCGAACAGCAGTACTTAAAAGTGATTTTTATAGCGCAAGAAATGCGTATTTAAAATTTTTAAGAAATCGAAATTATCCACAGTCCCATCATTCGACTACCTTGGCCAAAACCTATCCTTCCACCAAAAGAAAATCATCAAAAAGTCAGGCAGAACAAGTACTTCAAAATACATTTTTACATGAAAATGTAAGCTATCGTTTTCCCAGAAAAATAGACTGGCATTTCAATCCCACAGATACTAAACAGAATCAGAAATATAAAAAATCTTACAAACGAGAATGGACGGTATTATTTAATCGAATGAAAAGTACTCGTTTATTGGCCAATGCTTTTGAAGATACGGGCAATCCTATTTATGCTCAAAAAGTAGATGAATTGATCAAGGATTGGATTCAAGATTGTCCACCCGTTGCTCCGGAAACAGATGAAGAGATTTGGCGTTCCTCTTGGCGAAGCTTAGAAGCTGGCATACGTTGCGGGATAGAGTGGCCGGTAGCTTGGTTAAAGACGATTAAATCTAATGAAATTCAGGATAGTACTTTGATGGATTGGGTAAAATCTTGGATGCAGCATGGCGAATATTTAGAAACCTATCAAGGGCGTTTAAATTGGGCAACGACAGAATCAAAAGGTTTATTTACGATTGGAGTCATGTTTCCAGAATTCAATAATAGTAAAGGTTGGCGAAACTTAGCTTTAGATCGAGTCAAACAACAATTGAAAAATGACTTTTATCCTGATGGCGCACATATAGAATTATCACCAGAGTATCATTGGATTGCTTTGATTGCGATTGCTGAGGTCTATAATTTGGCTAAAATGTATAATTATCCAATCGATGAAAAAATGGTTCAGCGCCTGAAAAAAAGTCTTGATTATTTGATCAATATTTCTTTACCCAACGGATATTTGCCTCGAGTAAATGATGCGGGTAGAAATAAGAATTTGGAAACAATTTTTAGAAAATCAGCGATGATGCTTTTTCCAGAAGACCCCAATTATCAATGGTTTATTTCCGAAAGGAAAAAAGGAGATGCTCCAAAGGAAACTTCGGTCCTGTTACCTTGGGCTGGTCAAGTGGTCATGAGAGAGAATTGGAAACGAAATGCGAATTATCTATTGATGGAATATGGCCCATACGGAGCAGGAAGTCATCAGCATGAAGATAAATTGGGTGTACACATTGCCTTCGAAGGGGATCTATTTGTTTTTGAAGCAGGAAGAGAAAATTATGGAGAGTCAAAATTGAGAAATTATTGTTTGTCCTCTCAAGCTCATAGCGTGATTACGATAGATGGATTGAGCCAGAATCGAGAAAAGGTAAGACCGCTTTTTAATGAAGCAAAAGAAGTTTATCCAGTCATTTGGAATAGTCAAAAGAATTTTGATTATGCGCAAGCCTCCTATGGTGAAAAAAAATGGGAACGTTATGGGCATCAGGATAGATCAGTTGATTTAGGTACTTGGAAACGTCATTCTATTTATATCAAGCCCGACCTTTTTGTCATTGTGGATATCCTAATACCAAATGATCGAAAAAAGCACACGTATCATTCACATTTTCATTTGAATGCGGAGACCGTAAATTTAGACCTTCAAAGCCAACAGTTGAGTATAGTAGAGGAGGGGAGGCCTGATTTTAGTATCATTCCTTTGGCCATAAAAGGGATGACGGCTAAAGTTATTAAAGGGCAAAAATCTCCAGAAATCCTAGGATGGGAGTTATTTGAAGGAAAAGAAGATAGAGCCATTCCAACGCTTCGTTTTGAGCAAAGCAAGAAAGGGCCAGTTGTTTTTGCTTATCTTTTTACAGGAAATAATGTTTCTGAAGATAATAAAGCCTTGACTAGTTTGACTCAATTAGTAACCGAAAAGGACTTGTTTGGTCTAAAAATTAAAGAAAATGGAAAGCTGTTTTCGTTGATTTTCCGAATAAATGAAGAGGCAAAAGCAGGAATCAGATGGAAAGAAAACATATATCATTCAAATGCTATTTTGGAGTATGATGAGAAAGAGATTTTTTTATTAGAAAAATAGCCTTGATATAATATTAAGTTCTAATGCAAAAAATACCATAAATTTTCATTTAACATATTTGAATTAAATAAATTGATAGATGAAATAGTGAACCTTTTCTTTTCAATAATTAGTATAAGAATATTAAGTTGTAAGCTCTTTTTCTAAGGAAGGTTGCCATATTATTCATTGTAAATCAATATTTTATATAGTTTTTTTATTTTTATTTGATTTTTTTTGTCACATTTTTTGAAAAGAATTACCCTGAAGTTAGTTACAAAAAAGCTATTGATATATGTAAAATAGAATAATGTGACATTTGATATAATTGCCTTAAAAACGTTTTATTATTTTGATGTTAAGAATATTCTTGTTAATTTGCGGGTAAATCCTTCCCTTAAACCCGTACTATCATTAATTTGATAAGATATATTTGTGTTAAAACAACTCATTTTTTTGTTGCCCCAACACTTCAAAAAAATATAAGAGTTCAAAAATTTATCTAAGTACAATGTCACGGATACTTTTAATTCACCTAAAATTGAATGAGTAGAAAGACATATGCGTTTATAAAGTAAAGAGCAATTATATTTTTTGGAATACTTAAGACAACCGTATTTGCCATTGATCTGAAACAATTGATTACCGATAAGGTATGCTTCGATCTGGTTGTGTCCGGGAGTCCTGTATAAAATCTTACAACACACATTTTTTAATAGTATCGTTAAGCTGTAGGGAATTTAACAACAATAACTGAAAGACTTTTATTTTTCCCATGCTAGCCGTGATCAAAACTTACGAGAATTATGATTCCTAAGAAGCAACACATTGTATTCAACCACGTAATGCTGGAGTTCCTCTTACTCAATCTTTGCATTTTTGTAGTTCTATTCATCACGAAACCAGATTTAGTATTTGCCTCCGATAGTAAACTTTTCGTCAATGATTTTCTACGTCCCGCTATGATCTTTAACCTAATATGGGGACTGATTGTCCTATATAATGGTGATCCGGACTTTTACATGAGTTATAGTTTTAGAAAACGAATAAAACATCTCATCTTAAATACCTTTGTATTCATTGGTATTGGTTCAACACTTGCTATGTTTTTGCAAGCTGATTATTTCAATCCGAAAACATTCATTTTCCCTATTTTCCTTTTTTCTTTTATCAACTTATTCTTCTTTAGCTTCCTTTTCGAATTTTCTAAAAGAAAAGAACACCAAACCTTTAATTCAAACATTTTGATTATTGGCGCTGGAAGCAAATGGAACCAAATCATGGATTTCTCCAAAAAAGTTCGAAACCTTGGTTATGGCGTAGTTGGATTTTTGGATGAAGATAAAGCGACCAATAGCAAAGAACTTTCTGGTTTGAATGTAATCGGAAAAGTAGAAGACTTAGATAAGGTTTTAGATAAAAACTTGATTGACGAAATTTTCATAACGGGCTCTTCTCTTAAAAAAGAAGAAATCAAACAAGTAACTGATATTGCTGATTATCGAGGCGTTCGAGTTAACTTGATTCCAGAAACACCTATCTACGCAGGCAGCAATTTCAAAACTTACAGCCTAGATGGTTTGCCAGTTTTTGAACATAGACAAACACCACTTGGTAACTTTAATAACTTTTTAATTAAAAGAATATTTGACTTCTTTTTTGCGCTGGCAGTTTTAATCTTTTTGGCACCTTTATTTTTAATTATTGCCGTCTTGATTTACTCTGATGGAAAAGGTTCTATTTTCTACAAGCCTTTTAGAAAAGGAGAAGCAGGTGGTACATTCAAGTGCTATAAATTTAGAACCATGTCCGTTTGTGATAATCCAGTAAATGGAACTAAATCAACGGAAAGAAACGATCCAAGAATTACCAAAATTGGTAAGTACTTGCGTAAATATGATTTGGACGAATTGCCACAGTTTTTCAATGTATTGAAAGGCGATATGAGTGTGGTTGGACCAAGACCACACCGAGTAAATCTAAAACACGATTTTAGAAAAATCGTAAACGATTACATGGTACGTCACTACGTAAAACCAGGCATTACTGGATGGGCACAAGTCAACGGATGGAGAGGCCCAACCAAAACAGATATTCAGAAAAAAGAGCGAATCAAGCATGATCTTTGGTACATCGAAAACTGGAGTTTCTTGCTAGACATTAAAACGATCTTCTTAACGGTTTTCGGTCGAGAAGTTCGTAAAAACGCTTTTTAGATAGAAATAATTGAATAAGAGAATTTTGAATAATTGAATGCCCCTCAATCATAAATAAGATGATAGAAGGGCATTCAATATTTAGTTATTCCAAGACATTCAACCACTTCCCATAAAATACCCTAGAAGGCCACTCAAAATTCAATTATTCAAAATTCTCAACCACTCCCCATAAAATAACTTAGAAGGCCATTCAATATTCAATATTCAATATTCAACCACTCTCCCCATAAAACACGTTAGAAGGCCATTCAATATTCAATTATTCCAACATTCAACCACTCCCCGTTAAACACGCTAGAAGGCCATTCAATATTCAATTATTCTAGCATTCAACCATTCCCCCGTCACTTGAGAAATAAATTTAATGATGAAAGGGGATTTCATATCATCCATAGATTTTCAAAAACAATTTAGTAGTATCTATCAGGGTAAGACTATTTTGGTTACTGGTCACACAGGCTTTAAAGGCTCGTGGTTAACTTATTGGTTGCATCAATTAGGAGCCAAAGTCATTGGTTATTCTAAAGACATTCCAACCGACCCAAATCACTTCGAATTACTAGAACTCAATAATATATGCACGTCCTATTTTGCGGATATGACTGATTTCGATTCCCTTCGAAAAGTGATAAAAGAAAACAAACCAGATATCATTTTTCATCTTGCCGCACAATCTCTTGTCCGTTATTCATACGCCAATCCTTTAGAAACATTGAGCTCCAATATAATGGGGACGACTCATTTGCTAGAGAGTTGTAGGCAAGAAGCACATACTGCTGCAATCGTTAATGTAACTAGCGATAAATGTTATGAAAATTTGGATGAAAGGAATGCTTTTAATGAAGAGCATCCGATGGGAGGTTTCGATCCCTATAGTTGTTCAAAAGGAGTTTCCGAATTGATTACCAACTGTTATCGCAATTCTTTTTTTCAACAAATGACGACTAATTCAGGACAACCGATTCTATTGGCGAGTGCCCGTGCGGGAAATGTTATTGGAGGAGGAGATTGGGCTGAAGATCGATTGATTCCTGATATTGTTCGAGCGACTACTCAAGAAGCATCTGTTTTGATCCGTAGTCCTCGAGCAACTCGGCCCTGGCAGCATGTATTAGAACCATTGTCAGGATATCTTTTATTAGGTCAACGTTTATTGGAAGGGAAAATTGGTTTTGCAGAAGGATGGAATTTTGGTCCATTGAATAGAGAATCCTTAGCCGTTTCTGAAGTGCTTCACATCGCTCAACGAAGCTGGAGTAAAATTCAAATTGAATATCAAGAGAATAAGAATCAAGCTCATGAAGCAAAATTTTTAAGATTAGATTGTTCAAAAGCTAATCAAATATTGGATTGGAAACCGGTATGGACTACAGAACAAGCGATTGAAAAAACAATTGATTGGTATCAAGATTTTTATCAAAATAAAAATGTGACCACTAAAAATAATTTGTTGGAATACTCGACTCATGCCTTTCGAAAAGGATGTCAGTGGGCCATTAATTCAACATCGATATTAAAAAGCAAATAATGATTTTTAAACCAACACCCTTACAAGACGCTTTTGTTATTGAGATGGAACTACATCAAGATGATCGAGGATGGTTTAGTCGGACCTTTTGTAAAAAAGAATTTGCTGCGCATGGTTTTGATGGAGAATGGGTACAGCAGAATCATTCTTATAATGAAAAAAAAGGCACCTTAAGAGGAATGCACTTTCAAAAAGCACCTTATGAGGAAGTGAAATTGGTTCGTTGTATTGTAGGTGCTGCATTTGATGTAATCATCGATCTTCGCGAAGACTCAAAAACCTATTTGTCTTGGTTTGGAGTAGAACTTTCTGCAAAGAACAGGAAAATGATTTTGATTCCAAAAGGCTTTGCTCATGGATTTCAAACTTTAAAAAAAGGAACAGAATTGTTATATCATCATAGCGCTTATTATACGCAAAAAGCAGAAGCAGGAATAAGATTTAATGATCCTCAAATTGGAATTAATTGGCCATTAGCGGTGAATGTAGTTTCTCCAAGAGATTTACATTTTCCATTACTGGGGAACAATAATTTTCAAAGACAAATTCCGTGGACCATCATAAAATAAGAAAAAGCGACCAAAGGAATTATTGAATTCTATTTTGAATGTCTACACACCAAAATGCGTAGAATGGTCAAAGATCAAAAAATAATATTAGAAACATGTCTAAACATAAGACCGCTAAATCTGATCGAATCTACACTGGGAGTCAGTGTCGATTTTGTGCGCATCCATTGAACCATACCGTGGTAGATTTGGGAAGATCGCCATTATGTCAAAAACATGTAAAACCCGAAGATGCAAATGCAATGGAACCCTTTTTTCCTTTGCATGCTTATGTCTGCGATCAATGTTGGTTGGTACAGTTAGAGGAGTTTGCAGCAGTAGATCATATTTTTGATAATGAATATGCTTACTTTTCTTCCTTTTCGGAAAGTTGGTTGAGACATTGTAAAAGGTATACGGACTACATGATTGATCGTTTTGGCGTCAATTCAAAAAGTTTAGTCGTAGAAATTGCGAGCAATGATGGCTACCTTTTGCAGTGGTTTGTTGAAAAAGAAATTCCTGTGCTGGGAGTAGAACCTGCAGTGAATGTAGCCCAAGTTGCACAAGAAAAAAATATTAGAACTGAGACTTTATTTTTTGGAAGAGGAACCGCACGACAAATGACTTCAGAATATGGACAAGCTGATTTGTTGATTGGAAACAATGTTTTGGCACATGTTCCAAACATCAATGATTTTGTTTCAGGTATGAAAATTATGTTAAGTGAAACGGGAGTCATTACCATGGAATTTCCTCACTTACAAAGGTTGATGGAGGGCAATCAATTTGATACCATTTATCATGAACACTTTTCCTATTTGTCTTTTATTGCGGTCAATAGAATTTTTGCTTTTCACGGATTGACGATTTTTGATGTAGAAGAATTATCCTCTCATGGAGGTTCGCTTCGGATTTTTGCTCGACATGAAGAAGATGATTCAAAGCCTATTTCTGAAAATGTTAATAAGTTGTTAGCAAGAGAAAAGAAATTAGGTTTTGAGACTTTAGAATACTATGCACAGTTCGAAGAAAAAGTAAAAGAGACAAAACGAAAACTGATTGAATTTTTGATACAAGTAAAAAGAGAAGGAAAGACTATTGTTGGTTATGGTGCGCCAGGAAAGGGGAATACTTTATTGAATTATTGCGGTATTCGAACAGATTTTTTAGATTATACGGTGGACCAAAATCCACATAAGCAAGGTAACTTTTTGCCAGGCACTCATATCCCCATTTACCACCCAGATAAAATCCAAGAAACGCGACCAGATTATGTGCTCATTTTACCTTGGAATTTAAAAAGAGAAATATCTCAACAATTATCTTACATTTCTAATTGGGGTGGGAAATTTGTAGTTCCCATTCCGGAGGTAATGGTGTTTTGATATTGACTAAACAAAAATATTGGTAAAATTGAAAGCGTATTTAAAATGAAATCTCCCCACGAATCTTCGACAATTTTTTGACAAAATTATTAGCTTATGAAAGTTGTACTATTTTGTGGTGGACAAGGTACCCGACTTCGGGATTATTCAGAAACCATTCCTAAACCAATGGTCACCGTAGGATATCGCCCCATTCTTTGGAGTATTATGAAATATTATGCTCATTTTGGGTATAAAGATTTTGTCTTGGCTTTGGGTTATAAAGCAGATAAGATCAAAGATTATTTCATTAATTATGATGAGACACTTTCCAATAATTTTGTTTTTAGCCGAGGAGGAGAACGCATCAAATTGCTCAATTCTGATATCCATGATTGGAAAATTACTTTTGTTGATACAGGTATTCAAGCTAATATCGGTCAGCGATTGATGGCAGTAAAAGAATACTTGGATGGAGAAGAAATGTTTTTGGCCAATTATGCAGATGGCTTAACAGATTTGTACTTACCAGAGATGATTGATTTTTTCAAAGCGCAGCCAGATAAATTAGCTGCTTTTATGGCTTATCAGCCCAATGGTAGTTTTCATATGGTTGAATCGGAAGACGATGGATTAGTGACGGCCATCAATCCTATGTCTGATGCCAACCTTTGGTTAAATACGGGATACTTTATTTTTAAAAAAGAAATTTTTGATCACATCAAATATGGAGAAGAATTAGTTGAAGAACCTTTTCAAAGACTAATCCGAAAACAACAATTGACTACTTATCAACATCGTGGATTTTGGCAAGCCATGGATACCTTTAAGGATAAAATGTTTTTAGATGATCTGATGACAAAAGGGAATCCACCTTGGGAAGTTTGGAATAGATTTAATGGTGATCAATTGAAGGAAGCTGTATGATTCCATTTCAATTTGACTTAAAAGAAGGAAAGGGCTTAGAGCTTCTTTGTATTGGTGCTCACTGCGATGATATCGAAATCGGTTGCGGCGCTACTTTATTGAAATTGATCGACCAATATGAGATCAAAAACATAAAATGGATTGTCTTCGCCTCCAACGAAATTCGAAAAAAGGAAGCCATTGCTAGTGCGGAAAGTTTTTTAAAAAATGTTTCTAACAAAGAAATAATTGTTCTCAATTATCGGGATGCTTTTCTCCAATATTCAAGTTTGGAAATCAAAGAATATTTTGAAAGTATCAAAAATAGTTTTCAACCTCATCTAGTATTTACGCATTATCGAGAAGATCGTCATCAAGATCATCGATTATTATCAGATTTGACTTGGAATACTTTTCGAAATCACTTGATATTAGAATACGAGATCCCAAAGTACGATGGAGATCTGGGACAACCCAATTACTTTTGTCAAGTAAGCGCAGCACAAGCAAAACGTAAAATAAATATATTGTTAACCTCCTTCGAAAGCCAAAAAGAAAAACATTGGTTTGACGAAGAAACCTTTCTTGCATTAATGCGCCTACGCGGAATGGAATCCGCTAGCTCCTCTCGTTTTGCTGAAGCCTTTTACCTCCGAAAAGGTATTTTTTAATCGCTTACCTCCCGAGAGCTATTGGGATATTTGGTAAGTAATTTCACTGTATAAAAAAAAGAAAATGGTCGAACGTAAAAATTTTACCAATAAGAAAAGATCCTTTCAAAAGTCTTTGGACTTGCAATCGCGTTTTCATGCAGCGATTCCAGGGGGAGCGCATACCTATGCAAAAGGGGATGATCAATATCCGGAATTTTGTCCTCCATATCTTACAAAAGGAAAAGGTTGTCGTGTTTGGGATATTGATGGAAATGAATATATCGAGTATGGTATGGGTTTGCGATCAGTGACCTTGGGACACGCATATCCTGCGATTGTAGAAGCGGCCTATCAGCAAATGTTATTGGGAAATAATTATTCAAGACCTGGCGTGATTGAACTTCAAGCTGCAGAAGCTTTTTTAGAAAATGTTCCTCACGCTGAGATGGTGAAATTTGCCAAAAATGGATCTGACTGCACAACTGCCGCTATCAAATTATCAAGAGCATATACAGGCCGAAATAAAATTGCGATTTGTGGAGATCATCCTTTCTTTTCAATCAATGATTGGTTCATGGGAACGACCGCAATCAATCGTGGAATTCCGCAACATATTATTGATGAAACGGTCAAGTTTAAGTTTAATGATTTAGAAAGCATAGAGCGATTGTTTCAACAATACCCTGATGAAATTGCTTGCTTTATTATGGAACCAGAAAAATATGAACCAGTAGATTTAGCTTTTTTGAATGGCTTACAAAGACTATGTAAAAAACATGGAAGTATTTTTATTTTGGATGAAATGATTACGGGCTTTCGTTGGCATACAGGCGGTGTACAAACTTTATTAAATGTTCAGCCTGATCTTTCAACTTTTGGAAAAGGAATAGGCAATGGTTTTGCTGTATCTGCCTTGGCTGGTCGGCGTGAATTGATGGAATTGGGTGGCTTGTATCATGATAAAGAACGAGTGTTTTTATTGTCTACAACCCATGGTGCTGAGCAACCTGCTTTGGCAGCAATGATGGCGGTGATGAAAGAATACCAAGAAAAAAAAGTGATTGATTATCTCCATTATCAGGGAGAGCGATTGCGCAATGGTGTATTAGAAATAATTGCCGAACATGGACTAGAAGGTTACTTCGGAATCAAAGGACATCCATCTTGTTTGGTTTTTTACACGAATGATGCCACTCAAAAATCATCACAGAAATTTCGAACCTTATTTATGCAAGAACTCATTCAGCGAGGTATTATTGCACCAAATTTGGTTATTAGTTTTTCGCATAGTGATGCAGATATTAATCAAACATTGGACATCATAAATGAGGCCTTATTCGTGTACAAAAAAGCAATCAATGAAGGCGTAGAAAAATATTTACAAGGAAGATCAGTAGCCCCTGTTTATCGTAAATGGAATAGCTGAAATTAGTGTTAGGGTTTTAAAGTACGTGAACACCCTAACACCTTAAGACCAATTAAACATGACTAAACATCAATCAAATATCGGAGTAAAAATGATTGCCTTAGCGGAGGAGTTGTTTCCAATCTGTAGAAGCATAACGGGAAATGGTGTTCGCGAATCATTGAGGATTTTGCAAAAACATATTCCATTGACAATAAAAGAAGTGCCGACGGGAACCGCAGTATTTGATTGGACGATTCCAAAAGAATGGAATATCAAAGATGCTTGGGTCAAAAACGAACAAGGTGAAAAGATCATAGACTTTAAAAATAGCAATCTTCATATACTCAATTATAGCATTCCGATTCATGAAAAAATGAGTTTGGGCAATTTAAAAAAACATTTATTTACACTTCCAGAGCAACCTGAATTAATTCCATATCGAACTTCTTATTATCAAGAAAATTGGGGCTTTTGCTTGCCTCATCAGGAGCTTGAAAAATTAGAAGAAGGAACCTATGAAGTGATGATTGATTCGACTTTAGAGGCGGGAGCTTTGACTTATGGTGAATTATTTATTCCTGGAGAAACAGAAGAAGAAGTGTTGTTGTCGACTCATATTTGTCATCCATCTTTAGCAAATGATAATTTGTCCGGAATTAGTTTGTTGACTTTTTTAGGACAATTTTTGCGAAAGCAAAAAAACAATTATTCTTATCGATTGATTTTTATTCCCGGCACGATAGGGGCGATTACTTGGTTGGCCCAAAATGAGAATCAAGTCCATCGGATTAAACATGGAATCGTTGCTTCTCTAGTCGGTGATTCTGGTGACTTTACTTGGAAGAAAAGTCGAAGAGGAGACACAGAGATAGATCGAGCAGTTACTCAGGTTTTAAAATATTCGGGGCATGCGTATGAAGTGATTGATTTTTTTCCTTATGGTTATGATGAACGACAATATTGTTCACCTGGTTTTAATCTGCCAGTTGGCAATTTAGGTCGATCCCGTTTTGGAGAATTTCCTGAGTATCATACTTCAGCAGATAATCTGGATTTTGTAAAATCGAAAAATTTACAAGAATCTTTTGAAATTTATAAAAGTGTAATTGAATTGTTGGAACATAATTTCACTTATATCAATTTACAAGCTAAAGGTGAACCTCAATTAGGGAAACGTGGATTATATGATGCAATAGGAGGAGAGTATGATCATAGAAAATATCAAATGGTGATGTTATGGATTTTGAATTATTCTGATGGTGAAAATGATCTGTTGAGTATTGCAGAACAATCCGGTTATTCCTTTAAAATTATTTTGAAGGTGCAAAGAATATTAGAAGAGAAAGGATTATTAGAACGAATAGAAAGGAACTAAGTTTTTTATAACTGGCCTCCTAATCTACATTCAATTTTATAGACTTTTTAAAGCGATTGGTTTTTAGTCTGGCGACTAATTGGTTGAAGCTGTTGTTCTGTCCAAGTAGACAGGTTTTGTTGAGCAAGGAACTTGGGGCAAATTTACTCAATTGAAAAAACAAGAAGTGTTTGATTCCTAATGATTGACCTTGTATTTTGTGTTGATAGACTTCCGCATCTTTATTTTGTCCATTGGATTTTAGAAAAAAGAAACCACGAATAGCCATCCCATTAAAACGGTTTGGATCATATTTTTTTAATATGTCCCAGTAGGCTTTTTCTTTTAATAACTCTGTAAATAGAGTCGCTCTTGCTTGTAGATCGAATGCACGATAACGAGCTGTTTCAGAATCTTCTGAGTCGGTATACCAGACCTTGAGGGCTTTGTGAATATAATACCTTTTTGCTTTTGCATCCAACTGATACCATAGCGCATTTTCTTCTCCTAATAATTTTTCGTTGAAGCGAAGGTCACCCAATAGTGATAATTTGTTTAAGGCAAAAAATTCTCCACTAGTTTGATGAACTATTTTTTCTAAGGATAAATACTGGTCTTCTTTTAATCCAAAACCTGCGAATTCTTTTGTTGAAGAATTTAAGGCATTGGAAGTGATTCCAGTAATCTCGGGATCAATCTCATCGAGTACGTGCATCATACATTCAAAAGCATTTTCCATCAAGGTATCATCATCACCGATGGCGCCAAACCATTCTCCTCGCATTTGATCAAAACCATAATTATGGCCTCCAGGACACTGTCGATTTTTTTCTAAATGAAAAACTCGAACTTTATCGTGGGCTTCATATTTTGCTAAGACCTCTTTGGTGTGATCCACACTTCCATTGTTGACAACCACTATTTCAAAATCAGTATAAGTTTGTTTTAATACACTTTCAATGGCACGTTCTACAATATGCGCCCGATTATAGGTGAGGATCAACATACTGATTTTTGGACGATTGATGGTATTTTCCATAAGGACAATATTGTTTAGAACTGATCCAAAAGAAACCCTAGAGGTTTTAAAAAATGAGTTTGAATCTACGGGAATATTTGGATCAATAACTTAGTATATGGAATTCAAAATTCGATCCATTTTATTTACTTTGCCTTGATAAGATTTTATTAAAAACGAGGAGTCGATTCTCCATGAATCGGGATTGAATATTGATTTAATGGATATTCGATATTGGATATTCTTCGAATATACTCTTAAGCCTAATTAATGAGTGACTAGTTTTTTCCCTTTGTGTAGGATGAAAGGCAGCATTCCGCTGGTTTGTAATTGTAATACATCGGTGTTGCTGACTCGGTTGATATTGATGCGGGGAAGGCATTCAAGATGTTGTGAATGATCAGGAAAAATATTGCCCATTCGAGTAGTGGTAGCGGTTTTAAAACCTAATTTTTTTATTGTTTCAAATTCGCGGAAGGAAGCTTCAGCTGCTTTTCCAAAAGGATAAGCAAAGTGTTCAACAGCTTTTTCAATATTTTTTTCTAATAAAATTTTAGATGTCATGATCTCTGGTTCTAACTCCTCATCTTTAAGTTGTTTTAGTGGAAAATGATTGACTGTATGTGCACCAATAGTCACCAAAGGATCTTCACTTATTTTTTTAATTTCTGTCCAGCTCATGGCATGAGAATGTGCGTATGCATAAAGGTCCGATTGATAGTTACCTAAGATAGCGAGTAACATTTCTTGATATCGATCGCTTTCAAAGTTTTGATTGATGTAATTTCTAATTTTGTCAAAACCCAATTCTTTTTCCGCTTCTGTATTTAAAGGAATGACTTGTTTTTCTCCTTTCCAGGAAAAGGATATTTCTGATCGATCTCTAATCATATCTTCGAGGATATACCACCATAAGATGGCTTTACGATCAGGAAAATTAGTCGTGATATAAATGGTAAATGGAATGGAATGTTTTTTTAGAATAGGGTAGGCGATGGTATAATTATCTCGGTAACCATCATCAAAAGTAAGGACAACAAACTTTGTCTTTAAAGTCTTTTTTTGCATGCCATCGTAAAACTGATCGAGCGACAAAAATTGATAACCTTTCTTTTTGTAATAGATAATTGTTTCTTCCAATTGTGTTGGAGAAATTTCTAAACTTTGATGATTGTGAATGCGCAATTGACTGCTATCCGGTATGACTCTGTGAAACATTAATATTTGTCCTAAACCAGAATAAAATGGTTGGAACAATCGATGGACCTGAAAAGTCGATAGATAAGGTGCTACTGAAGCAATGATTTTCTTTTTATGATAATTGCTCATTTAATATTTGTACGATCTCTTGACACCATATTTGCGAACCTAAAAGTGTCAAGGTTGGTTTTTTATAACAATACAATTTTTTAGTGTATATCCAGTACTTTGTATCTTTTGGCTAAGCTTCTATTTGCATTCAACAGTTATTTTCAAAATGAAATAAAATTTGGATTAGCGCATTAAGTCGTTTTGGAAAAACTAGGTTCCAAAATACTATTGTATAAATCCATATATTTTTTGACCACCACAGAAACGGTATATTCTTTCTCGACTGTGTTTTTAACGCGATCTGCCATAACGGTCATTTCTTTGGAATGATTAAATGCCCATTGTAACTTTCTAGACAAATCTTTTGCATCTTCCGTTTGAAAATAGAGTACTTCCTCTTCGCCTAATACCGCTGTGTTTTGTGGAATATTACTACAAACCATCGGTGTACCCACACTTCCAACTTCCAATAACATCATGGACATACCTTCCAATTCTGAAGGAAAAATAAATAATTGGGCTTGTTTAATCAAAGCATTAAGTACATTCATATTACCAACATAACCCAAGAATTTGACATCCAAACCTTTGGCTGCTTTTTTTATGGATTCCGTATATGATGGAAGTTGTTCGATGTCCGCAGCGATGACGAGTGTACCTTTATAATCAATTAATTTTAATGCTTCGATTAAGTGGTGACAACCTTTTAAAGGGATCAAACGTCGTGCGGCAAAAAATAAATAATTTGGAGAAATATTGTGCTCCGCCAAAATATCATCTGCTAGCCTTGGATCAACGTTGTCAACTGGATGAATACCATTAGGAATGTAGTTGACATCTCGATTATAGGTTGCTTTATAATAAGCAGTCTGTGTTCTCGCGACAGCGGTCAGCGTACTATTAGAACTCACAAAAAGACGTTCTACAAAACGAAAATAAGTTTTACCAATGCCAGACCATTTATCGTTTAATTGAGGAAGGGCATGAGAGGTAGAAACGACTTTAAATTTTCTGCTTAGAAGCGGTAAGAAAAAAGCCGCATCTGTTTTATGTAAATGAACGAGATCATATTGACCATTGAACATCAGATGAAAAAAACATTTGAAGTAATAGATAAACACACCTAGTCCTTTGATTTTGGTTTCAGAAAACTGAATGGTTTTTACGCCCGGCATATAGTTTGCCGCTTTCTCGTTTTTATAACAATAAATAGTGAAGTCATAGTAATCGGTCAACTCGGTCAATAGATTCTCTACGACTCGACTAGCTCCTCCCTTGGAAGGAAAATATTTGATTCCGAATATGACGATTTTCTTTTTAGCCATGTGTGGGAAATAATGTTCAATGGAATATTAAATACGATTGTTTAAATGTATTTATGTCTAAATTTAAATAAAGCATGTCACTAAGATCTAGGTGGTAGATTTATCATAAGCAACTGTTTGGTCACTTTTTTTAGAATCGGTTTCTTTCCCTGCTAATTTTCGCAAGAAAGAGATCAAATCCGGACCATATTTCAAGTTGTTGAAATGATCTTGTCCAACTTGATATCCATTGATACCAATTTGTTTGGCTTCTTCTGGATGATCAATGACAAATTTCATTTTCTCTGCGTATTGCTTCACATCATAATCATCAGCAATCAATGCATTATGGCCATCCGTAAAGTAATGCTTTACTTCTCCAAAGTTACTGGTAACCATTGGATTTTTAGAAGCGACATATTCTCCAATTTTATGTGGGAATCGCGCGGCATCTTGTAGGGTTGGTCGCATTGGAATCAGCAAGGCTGTTGCATCAATATAATTCTGAACTAATTCTGAGTAGGGAAGGTGGTGCAAAATAACAACATTTTCATGTCGCTTATATTTATTTTTAATTTCCTCCCTAAATTCTTTTCGATTTTGTTCGGTTGTATCTCCTAAAACTAAATATAGTTTGTGCTCACTATCCATAGGCAACAGATCATAAGCATCAAGGATAAAGTCAATAACTTCTCGATAACCGATGGCACCGCAATACAAGAAGAAGGTTTCTGCGCTTGGATCTTTAGGTTTATTAAACAATTCAAATTCGCAAAGTACAGGTATTTTAAAATAGGGTTTGCCTGGTGCAATTTCGATATAATTTTTTTGCAAAACTTGACTAATTGGAAAAGCTGCGTCAAATTTTGAAATCAACCAGTTATCAAATAAATAATCATTGATTTTATTTTTCAAACCTGTTCGGTGAGACATTTTACTTTGCCATTCGACATAGATCAGAACGATAGGAAAACCCATCATCCAGCTATACAGTCGATATAAGAAAACGATAGGAAACTCATGACAAGAGATAATGGCTACATCTAGCTCATTTTTTTTCTTTAACTGTCGTAAAAAACGGAATTCACCGATGAGCCCTTTGATTTTTAGTCTGGTCCGTGTAATAAAAGAGTGTGGTCGGTAGTAAGATCCACTGGTATACACATAATCAATGCCTTCAAAGTTGCCATTGATATCCATTTCTCTTGGTTTGTCCGGATTATAGCGTCCTTTTCGGTTGACAACGGTCATTTGTGCTCCGACACTGATTAAGGATTTACTAATCATGATCACCGTTTGTATGGCAGCCATTCCGTAAGGAAAACCATTTTCACCTAAGAAAACAGCATGTAGTTTCTTATCTTTCTTTACTGTACTCATAACTATACTTTAAAAAAATCTAATAAATGTTGAAATAAGAAATCGGCTTGGTGTGGAAATTACCCGATAGACTTTTACTGTTGTAGTAAAATAAAGGAATGAACCCTTATCAGGAAGGTTTTGGGCTGTTTTAAAAGAGCTATTTAATTTTCAAGCGACTGAAGATTAAATTCTAAACCTCTTAATCAAACTAATGACACCTATTAATTATAAAGACTAAAATATAACATTTTTTTTTAATTTAAAATAAGGTTATATTTAGATCAATGGTGAATTTCTTTGACAACTTATATTGTAAAATTACAATAATGCAGGAATTGAGCCAAACAAAAAAAATAAAATAAACATTTGGCTAATTATTTTGTAAGTTAGTAAAGTCTTTAACTTTGAAAAAGAATTACTTTAAACCGCAATTTTTACAGATAAAGTTAGGATTTTATCCATAAATAATTGATTTTTAGGTCTTGATCCTGAAAAATACTTAACCTGCACTGAGATTCAACCGATTAATGATATTTTAGCTATTCCTAGAGATTGGAGACAATTTTTACGGATATAGCTTGTTTTTTTTGTTTTTTTACTTAAAATTGAATTTTTGGTTTGATTTTCGGATAAGAAAATGGACTAGAGTTTAGCAATTAATTACAGAACGCCTACGTAGGTACAAAGAATTTATGAACGTATGAAAAAGAAAGCCATTGTAACTGGAGGGGCTGGATTTATTGGAAGTCATTTAGTTGAAAAACTATTAAATGACAATTGGCAAGTCACCATTATTGATAATTTCGATCCTTTTTATGATGAATCTATCAAAAGAGAGAACTTGCAGAAACTGATGTCCGACCCTGACCTTACCTTATTAGAGGCGGATATTAGAGATTATAAAACTTTAGAGGAAAATCTAACAGGACATTTTGATGCGATCATACACCTTGCCGCGAAAGCAGGAGTACGTCCTTCTATCAAAGAACCCGTGACCTGTCAGTCTATCAATGTATTAGGAACTCAAAATTTATTGGAAATAAGCCAGCAATTAGGGATAAAGCAGTTTGTTTTTGCTTCCTCAAGTAGTGTTTATGGGGTCAATCCAGATGTACCTTGGTCAGAAGATGATTATGTGCTACAACCGATTAGTCCTTATGCGAGCTCAAAAATTTCTGGAGAATTACTGGGACATGTCTATACCAAGTTATATGATATGCGTTTCATAGCATTGCGTTTCTTTACGGTATATGGTCCAAGACAACGACCTGACTTAGCTATTCATAAATTTGCGAAGAAAATTGTAGACGGAGAACAGATCCCTGTTTTTGGAGATGGTACTACTCGTCGAGATTATACTTTTATCGATGATATTATTTCAGGAATAATGGGAGCTGTACATTATACAGATTCTAATTATGAAGTCATTAATCTTGGAAATAACAGAACGGTTACTTTAACAGAAATGATTGAAACGATCGAAAAGGTATTTGAGAAGAAAGCGATTATCAATCGTTTGCCGATGCAGCCAGGTGATGTCCCTAAAACTTTTGCTGATGTAAGCAAAGCGAAAAAACTTTTAGGTTATCAAGCCTCGACTAACTTTGAAGATGGTATTGCTAAATTCAGAGAATGGTTCGAGGCCACCACTGCTAAAGTAAGATAAAATCAAATTCATTATAAAATAAAAAAGCCTCCTTTATTCATACAAAGGAGGCTTTTTTATTTTAAAACAACTTCTTTAAATCCACTTTTGGGTGAAAATTCTATTTAGAATTAAATAGATCTCATTGGTAAAAGACTTAGAAGAGATTAGGGCAAACGCATCAAAATTATTTTATTCATTTTATCTAACTTTTTTTGAAAAAGTTAAGGATTTTTTCTTCTAGCCGGCTGGGCATTTTACTTTTTTCATTGCTAAAAAAGTAAGCAAAAACGCTAGAAAATTTAAACTCCCTCCGGTCAGACAATAAATTTTCGGGCATCCCGCCCCTTAAAACGTGTATATCTTTTGATGCGTTTGCCCTAAAAAGTGATAGTTTGGTATTGGAATAATTTTAGCTTTAGTTTTATTGATTTGTTTTACTCGATCCGATGTTTTGTTGAAGGAACTAATTTTTTTGCCTTTAGGTGAAAGTCTTTGTGTCCTTTTTATTGATCACATCCATACGGACCGGAAGGAAAATAAAATAAGCCCCTTTACACTTTGTGTTCCTTTTGTGTCTTTTGTGGTTCAAAAAAATCATCAAGTAGAGTAGATTTGTTTAGCACCTTAATATTAATTTGTCTCTTTAAAATTCAATATTCTCCAATCGATATTCTTATAGTGACAAAGTAGTATGAATCAGGTTCAATTCTATTTAGACCTTTAGAAAAATGGATTGACCATATTGTTGTACCCTATAATACCTAATAACAATGGATTATCTATTCAAGATGAAACTCCCCGTACGTTTTGCACTCTTTGTTTTTTTGTATATCGCCTTTTCAATGGGCTGTGAAAAAGAAATTCCAGTCGATGCAAACGGTATAAGGATTTCCCAAGATAATAGCGATGTAAAAGTCTGGAAATGGGATGAGGTCATTCTTCCTTTATACAATTGGCAAGAGGGAGTAACTTTTGGTGGTAATCTTCATGTAGATGTTGATTATGACTTTAATGGAGTATTGATCGTAGATGATGAACTACGTTTTCACATGGACCCGAATTTTCCAACACCAGCAGCCACTACAGATAGTGAACATAATTTTCGAAGCGAAATTCGAACAGCTCCTTGGAGAATCAAGCATCCTTTAGGTACCGAACAGTGGATTGGCTGGCAATATACTTTTGGTGATAGTTATGTGATTGATCCAACGTCACCGATTACCATTTATCAGAATCATCCTACCGTTCGGGGGAAAACACCCGTTTTTGAAATTGAAATTGCCAAAGCAAGTGATTCCAATAATACTTTAGGAGGTGAGATTCAAGTCGTGAATAAAGGAGGTGGCGATCGAATTGCTTATCCGATCAAACCTAAAGCGGGGGAGACCTTAGATGTGGTGGTACATGTTGTTTATGGCGAAGGATCTGATGGATTATTACAAGTCTGGTTGAATGAAGAAATGGTCTATGATAGAAAAGTATCTACTGTATTTGATGGCTATGAATGGGGTGGAAATAACAAATGGGGCATTTATCACCATACTTTTAATGAAAACCCAGAAGCGGTACAAGCTTCCTTAGATATTGGTGCAGGAAAAGTAGAATTAGCCATGGGGACTTTACGAATGTTGACTAGAGCAGCTGATCATAAGGAGCATTTGACCAACGCTTATCATTTTGTAAAACCAGATTAATAGGAGGGAACGAGTTTCCGATCTTTGGTCGCTCTCGACTTTCTCAGTTAGCCTGACGGTGGCAGGAAATCTTCACCTCGTTTTGAAGATAACTGAATGTTGCTTGAGTGTGTTAGCTGAATTCATGCTTTATTCTATTTCATTTAAGAAATATATTTTTCGAATAACTCTTTTACGTGTGATGCGTTAAAAGGGTTATTTTGTTTTAGAGATTGGTTTCTTGTTATCGGGATCTTACTGTGACCTATCACACCATTTTGTTTTTTTGAAATTATATTGTTATAGATGTAGAAAAAATAAAATTATAAAAATTTATCTACTAAAATATAATATATACATTTTTGCCTCCGTTATATAACCCTAATTTGGAATGAGCTATCATCATGCGAAATGCGATTAGCTCAACATACACACTTTTGAATTCGAATAATCCACCAGAAGTAGTTGAAGTTAAGCTAAGAATGTTTCGTGATTTTTTCACACATTCTAAATTAACACCTTAATGAAAGACTACTTGTTACTTCCAAAAACTACCCTGTCGATTACTTTTTTTTCCTTTTTAATTTTATTGTTTTTTAGCTGCCAGCAAGAAGAATTTTTTGAAGAAATTTCTGGCGAAGAAACCTCAGATGCTCATGCAGGATTTCCTAATACCAATGAGGATGACGATTGTATTCATCCAGATGCAACTGTTCCCTCTATAGATGATTCTAAATTACGTACTTGGAAATGGCGGAACATTCACATTCCTCCTTATTCATGGGATGAGGGCAGTTCTTTTGGTGATGGCTTACACGTAGATATAGCCTATGATGATCAAGGCGTAAAAATTGAAGGGGAGGATCTTCGTTTTCGAATTCATCCTTTGAATCCTGCTCCACCTTCTGATGCGGATGGAGATTTTAATTTTCGAAGTGAGATCCGTACTGCTCCTTGGAGAATCAAACATCCATTAGGTACCGAACAATGGATTGGTTGGAGTTATACCTTTGGAGAGAACTATTTGCCCGATCATACGTCTCCGATTACCATTTTTCAAAATCATCCCGGCGTATCAGGATTGTCTCCTGTTTTTGAGGTAACGCTAGCTAAGCGGCATAACCATCTTCAAAATCCAGGAGGCGAAATCGAATTTGTCAACAAAGGAAATGATGACCGAGAGAACTACTCCAAATTTAGACCAGAGGCTGGCGATCAGTTAAAAATAGTCCTTCACGTTGTTTATGGAATAGATGAAAATGGATTGTTAGAATTATGGTTAGACGATGAGCTTGTTTATAGTAAGAGCGTTTCGACCGTTTATGATAATCACGCTTATGGTGGAAACAATAAGTGGGGGATTTACCATCATACGTTTAAAAACAGCGAATCTTCCGTTAATGCTTCTTTGGATATTGGAGCAGGTGATGTAGAATTGAAAATGAGTACCCTTCGCATGTTGACTCGAACTTCCTCTGATCCAGAATATAAAACCAATGCATATGAAATGGTTAGTGATTGGTAACTAAGATCTGGTACGGAGGTCATCATGAATTTTTATTTTAAAAGCACTTGAACACTTTTATACCAACACTAAAACACTATAAAGTCACAGGGTGTGGTGCGAGGTGGCAGGATTAGCAATGGCTAATAGGGGCTGCGCCTTGCACCCGTGACTGATCAAATCATAATCACACTACAACATGTGAATAACCAATAAACGGACAACCAGTTTCCAGTAACTAACAATCATTCCCGACCTTACTTCAACAATCATCCATGAACATTTTAATCCGCACAATGAATGAACGGCCATCCTTTAAACCGAAAACAAGATTTTTTTGATTGAATAATTAGAAGAGCCCATTCACTTTCCTCGGCACCAATCTTGAGCATTGGGTCGAGGATTTTTTATACATAAAGATTTATGATGAAAACAATTCTGCATAAATTAAAACACAAAATGTTTTAATTTTTGAAACAAAATGTGTATGTTTGTATCCCGCTATGAGGATTTAGAATTGTAATAAATCCTTATCATAAAATGAAGAAAAGAAATTGGACCTTGCTAAATGCAGCTTCCTTACAGAGAAAATATCCAAGTCGCTATATTCGACCAAAAGCTCGTGAATTGATGGGCATGTTGGTGACGGGTAATTTAGCTCAACTTATATTAAAAGTCACTCGAACGTCTCCTAAAAAATCTATTGGTATCGAATTTATTTGGGTCGAGGTAATAGGTTATAAAGGAGGTGTCTTCTATGGATCTTTAATCAATCAATCTGGGATTGCGAAAGAACTTGAAGAGGGAAAAAAGGTAATGTTTATTCCTGAACAAGTCTTGCTGTGTCGAGCACAAAAAGAAGCAGAAACCATCCTTCCTTTGCCAGTGAAAAAAGGAGCTTAATCAATCAAAGAAATCCCCAGTTTTCTTTAAATAATCAAAAGAAAAAGGAGTTGCCAAAGGCAACTCCCATCCCATCACTTGAATAGTTTTAATTAAATGTTGTGGCATATTTTATCAATAAGCACCATTGACCTTATTTTTCTAAGCAACAGATTTTAGTTCACCAAAAAGTACAAGATCAAGAACAAACCACTATCTCTTAATCAATCGCTCTACTTGCTCACCTACTTTTACAAAATAAATACCGCTTACCCAGTTTTTTGTTTCTATTCGGTTATCACCAAAAGCAACTTCACCTTGTTTCATCATTCGTCCGTCAATTCCTACAATAGAAAATGGAGCCGATGTTTCTTTACTCCATTCAATATTGATGATATCTATTGCTGGATTTGGAGAGATATTAAAGGTGTTTTCTTTTTCAATCTCTTTAGTTGATGTCACATCAGTAGTCATAATATTATCTACTAAAAAGTAAGCAGGAGTCAACATTCCGTTAGCATTATTATCACTTGAAGTTAGTGAAAAACTCAGTCCTTGGACATCGCCTAAAACGCTTAGATCAACCAAAGTCCATTCATCAACAATGTAATCTTGAGTGTTATCCTCAAAACGATAATCAGCTAAATAAAATTCCACTTTATCATCGGTAACCTCACCATTTACATAGGCTGAAATAGTTAATAAAAAGAAATCGGGATCATTTCCATCTTCCCCTCCAAATCGTTTGGCAAAACCATCTCCATTGAGCATACTCAAATAAGCGTAGGT
>CAYTVR010000044.1:0-38279 GCA_964441245.1 uncultured Saprospiraceae bacterium
CTCCCCGACCTACGGTTTCCCTAGCGGCGGGGTTCAAACAACACCTCCTATCCCTTACGCGGAAAGTCAAATGGTTCTCTAATCTTCAACATTAAGCCTCTTGAATGGAACACCTTAACACTCTAGTACATTAACACTAAAGCACCAATAACCTCTTAAGCTCGCTTTGCTTTGTCCCAAATCACAGATTGATTACCTCCTATAATTCTGAAAAAACCTCTAAATACGGCGTAATTCATAATGCAAAAGTAATAAGGTACAAAAAAGGCTTTGAATTTGATTTTTTGTTTTTCTAAAATAAAACCAATCAATGCTAAGCTATAAAACAGAATTTGGCCAGTTAATAGGAATTGATACAGGAAATCACCACTTTGAGCTAAATAAATATTAAGGAAAAATATAATTGGTAAGGCTAAAGGCGCTAAAGTCCAACGCAAGACCCGGTGAGAAATATATTGAAAACTTAATAAGCCATATTTAAATATGTTGAGTAGTGGAGCTAATCGAATAATCGCTTGGATTCCCCCAGCTGCAATTCTAATTTTCCTTTTTAATTCTTCACCCACAGAAGCTGATGAGGTTTCAACTGCATAGGCTTCTGGTTCATAGACCATTTTATAGCCCTTTTGGGCGACTCTTAAAGTCATATAAAAGTCTTCAATAATTGTATCTGGAGCAACAGCCTCAAATAATTCAGTACGAATAGAGAATAATTCGCCAGCTGCACCAACTACCGAGTTAAGTTCTGAATCCCATTTTTTTAATATGGATTCATATTTCCAATAAATTCCTTCTCCAGCGGAGTTGGCGGCATCTTTTTCTCCTAATTCAATTCTTTTTTCACCAGCAACACCACCAACCTTAGGGTTTTTATAGTGTCGAACTATTTTTTTTATGGCTTGTTTGTTCACAAAAGTATTGGCATCTGTATAAATAACAATGGGGGTTTCTACGAATTTCATGATTCGTTCAACTGCTGCAATTTTTCCTTTACGTTCATCTTTATGATATAACCGTATTTTTACGTCTGCAGGACTTTCATATGCTTCAATTAATTGAGGTGTTCTATCTGAGGTGCCATCTGTTACAAAAAGGTATTCTATCTTATTCTTTGGGTAATCAAACTCTAAGCAATTTTTAATTTTATTGATGATCCAATCTTCCTCATTATATGCTGCTACGACAAAGGTAACCTTTGGCCAATCTTCGTCCTTCGGGGCATCAGTATTTTTGGGTGACTTGCCGAAAAGTCTTTTGATTTTGATCATTGCAAACAAAACAATTCCATAGCCAACATACGCATAAAATACAATGAAAAGACTCAACCAAAAAATCAATTTAATACTTATTACCATAGTCATATTGGATACAGGAATCATACCTAAATAAAAATGAGTGAATGATTTTCCGATGGAGGGGATCAGAATGAGGGCAAAAATAATAAAGAATATAATTAGAATCGCTTTGTTTTCAATAATTAGCTTAAAATCTCAGATGGATTCTAAATATATTCAAAAAAAATAAAAACGATTTTACGACTTTTTTAGTTATATAACTCTCTGATCAACAATTAATTACTAATTAAAACTTAAGTTAAGCGTCTAATCATTCTAAATTCTAGAAGATTATAATTTCTTTTGACAAAAAAAATCTGTTACTATTTTTAATATTTACCGTCAAAAAGGCGATTCTTTGGAAAATGGCTTATCTAATCAAAGAATTGTTTCCCAATCACTGATTTACCTAAAGTTTATTCTTTCAAATAGAAGTAAAAAAAAGAGAATGTGATAAATACCAAGTTTAGGGTATGTAATGTATTTTATTTCATTGTAAATTTGTAAGTATAATAATCAAACAGAAAAGTGAGATTGTTAAACCTCTGAAAATTTTCTCTCCCTTAGCCATTTGAAATAAGTTATACCTAATAGTTGGTGCAAGAATAAAAAAAGTATTATTTTTGTTGCTAGTAATGAAGAACAAGCAAAGGTACTATTAGAAATCCATTGAGAATTATAGAAAGCAAAGTTAAATCTGTAGACCAAATTTTTTATCCCTTAAACCATCCCTAAGTTAACTAGGTGCCCAAAAACACCTTGACCCTCTAGATTAACTCCTCAATTGCATTCAAAATTTGAAAGAGAATGCGCCTTTGACCATTGGTTCGCTTGATTAACGCTAAAATGCGTTTCATTGGAATTTGATTAAACTTAAGTATTACATTTATTGGTAATGTGATTATACCTCCATCTTTAATTTATTTAATTAGGAACTGGAACCCGTATGATTATGAATAAGAAAAAGAAGATACTTGTCATTGAAGACCATGATAGCATCAGGCTTTTATTAGGCAATTTTCTAGGTAAAGAACACAATGTTTTTACCATGAAAGATGGCTTTGATGCACTAACGTGGTTAAGCAATGGGAATATACCCGATATAATTTTACTAGATCTAGCTATGCCACGAGTAAGTGGTCTAGAATTTTTAACCAACATTCGAGGGAGTGGCTTCTTTGCCGAAATACCTGTGATTGTTGTTTCAGGAAAAGATAGTTCTGAATTACAAAACCAATGTCAACATTTTGGAATTCATGGATATTTGACGAAACCGTTTAATCCCTTAAAATTGAAAGAAACGATTAATAATGCATTTCAAGACACTAAAAGTAAAAGCAGAAGGGCTGCTATTTAATGTTTAAAAACCCTTTTCGAATCTTACTTACTAATTCAATTTTTGATTAAACTAACTTACAATACAATGAAGCAAATCTACACTAGTACAAAAATAGACGTTAATGTTAAACAAATACTCGTCGTTGGCTTCGATGACTTTTCCTATATACTTTTAAATGAAAATAAGGATGATTTTGGATATTACAGCTTTGAAAAAATAAATGATTCCTTCAACGCATACCATTGGTTAGAAAATCATATCACAAACTCAACTTCTGATGAACCTGTTGCGGTAATATGTAATTATAATTTCTTAAGAGAAGACAATTTTAATTTACTCAAAAATATCCAATTAAATAACGAACTTCGTTCTATTCCTTTTCTTGTAGTGGCTACAGAAGATGCTTTTGATTTGGATCCTGAGCAAGCACTAAAAATGGGAATTGATGACTGCTATACTGAACCTGTAAATTGGAACAGCTTACGTCAACGTTTAGAATTCCTTTATGAGTTCAAACCGCAAATGATTGCTTCCAAAATTGAAGCACTAGATACTTTCAGCGATCGAATTCCTTTCGGAAAAAGAATGTTTGATATTACCTCTGCTTCTATTGCCATCCTTTTATTAAGTCCTTTGATGTTTTTTATCGCGATTTGCATCAAACTAAGTTCTTCTGGACCAATCGTGTACCGGTCTAAGCGAGTCGGAAGAGGATATCAAGTATTTGATTTTCTAAAATTTCGCTCTATGTGCCAAGATGCTGATGATAAGTTGGCCAAGGTAAAACATCTTAATAATTACAAAGACTCAGATAAAGGAAATACTTCCTTCATTAAAATAAAAAATGATCCTCGAGTAACTACTATCGGAAAATTCATTCGTAAAACAAGTTTAGATGAATTACCGCAATTATTTAATGTGCTTTTTGGTGAAATGTCAGTAGTTGGTAATCGACCATTGCCACTTTATGAAGCAGATCAAGTAACTAAGGATGAGTGGGCAAGAAGATTTTTAGCACCAGCGGGTATCACAGGCTTATGGCAAGTATCGCCAAATGGGAAAGATACCATGTCGGTAGAAGAGCGAATTGGCTTGGATATTGAATATGCTAAGGAGTTCTCTTTCTTGATGGATGCAAAAATTATTTCAAAGACATTGCCTGCAATGCTTCAAAAAGGAGAATAAAACCTTAATTTCGTTGGCTAACGAAATTTTGGAACTTAAAAATATCGAATAATGACTATTAATTCATTATTCGATATTCTTTTAAATTTTCCTGGGAACTGAAATTTTCTCCTCCATTTAAAGAATCTATTCCCTCCCAAATCCGAAAAAGCTTTCGGAATTCGATTTTAAGCATATACTATGTTGCCGACTCAGCCATTGATATCATTTATTACCATCAATTACAACCAGTTAGACGTCAGTTGTGAAATGCTAGATTCCATTCGGAAACTATCGTACTCTAACTATGAGGTTATTTTTATAGATAACGCTTCCAAACGATCTCCTCAACAGCATATTGAAACGTATTATCCTGAGGTTCATTTCATTAGAAGTGAAACCAACCTTGGATTTTCCGGTGGTAATAATTTAGGTATTCAAGTGGCCAAAGGCAATTATCTGTTTTTTGTTAATAATGATACCGTCCTAGCAGATGGCCTAGTAGAACAATTGCTTGAACTTTTCAATCAAGTTCCCAATCTTGGTATTGTCAGTCCACTAATTCGTTATTTTCCTGGAGAGGAAACAAAGGGTAAAAATATCATTCAATACGCAGGTACCACTGAAGTCAATTCATATACTGCTCGTAATTCTACGATTGGAGAAGGGGAAGAAGACCTCGGTCAATATGCAGAAGCTTCTCCAACGCCTTATGCACATGGTGCGGCGATGATGGTTCCCAAAGAAATCATTGAAAAGGTAGGCATGATGCCAGAATCGTTTTTTCTATACTATGAAGAATTGGATTGGTGTGAACAAATTAGAAGAGCAGGATATCAAATCTATGTAGAACCGAGAGCGAATATTTATCATAAGGAATCTGTTTCTGTCGGGAAAATGAGTACACTTAAAACATACTATCTTACACGCAATAGAATTTTTTTCATGCGAAGAAATCGGTCTGCCTTTCAAGTATTTTTATTTTCCATGTTCTTATTATTTTTTACGATGCCGAAAAATATAATTTTATATTTAATAAAAGGAGAGCGCGATCATCTAAAAGCTTTTGTTCGTGCGGTTTGGTGGAACCTTAGTAAGCAAGATCAATTATTGCCTGCTACAGGAAAAGCAATTAACACATTTTTGGCCCCTTCCCAATCAAAAAACTAAACAATTTAAATCATGGTAGTGATAAAATTATTAGTAGTTATTATAAGTGCACTCTTGATTTTTTTTCTGGTGATGCCTTTTCTAACAGTCTTCTTTTCTTTGTTTACAAAAGATAAAATTCGTTTTACAAAAAAGGAAGACGGGCCTTACAAAAATACAGATTACGGTTGCATCATAACTGCTTATAAAAATGCGGATATTGCGATTCCATTGGTGCAATCTTTGATAAAACAAGAGCATCAAAATCTTCATGTTTATCTTGTCGCAGATGAATGCGATATTTCAAACATCGAATACACCCATCCAAAATTCACATTATTACATCCAAATCCTTCTTTACGACTTAAAGCGAAATCTATCATTTACGCCATCGAAAAATTTGTTCGCCCACATGAATACATTGCAGTTTTTGATGCCGATAATTTAGCCCATCCAAAATTTTTAAGTGAAATAAATAAATTTGTCTCTTTAGGACATCGATCGGTTCAAGGACAACGTACCGCAAAAAATTTGGACACCGTTTATGCTTGTGCTGATGCAACCGGAGAATTTTATAAAAATTATATTGATAGATATGTTCCTTACCTATTAGGATCGTCAGCAGTTATTTCTGGATCAGGAATGGCCGTAGAAGCAGAGTTATACAAAGCTTATTTGGCGAGTCCAGAAATAGAACAAGGAAAGCATCTTTGGAAAAAAATGCTACAAGAAGATAAGATTTTGCAAAATAATTTGTTGTTCAAAAAAGAAAAAATAAGCTACGCTTGGGATGCAATTGTGTATGATGAAAAAGTAGTTTCAGGAGAACAAGTAGAAACGCAAAGAACTAGATGGCTGTTTTCCTATTTTCAAAATTTGAAAAATTCTTCGGGTTTATTACTCAAAGGAATTTTAGGTTTCAACTATAATCAGTTGCTGTTTGGTCTAGTGACCATTGCGCCGCCACTGTTTATTTTGTTGTTTTCTTCTATGTTGATGACCGTAGTGAGCCTGCTTGTTGATCCTTGGATTTCATTGGCTTTAGCGAGTGCAATTTTTATTTTTGCAATGAATATTTTCTGGGTGCTATATTTGTCAAAAGCGCCAAAACCTATTTGGCAAGCGCTATGGGGTATTCCTTTATTCGTGTGGAATCAAGTAAAAGCATTATTCAAAATGGGGAACCCTAATAAAAACTTTAAACACTCAGAGCATACTCGTAAAGTATCTATTGACGATGTTTTGAAATCAGAAAAAGAATTGTAATATTGATCTTCTATTTTATAATGCTACGAACGACGTTCTAATACAGAACGTCGTTCGTAGCTTTTAATGAGGGTAAATATTGTAGAGTATTTTTAAAATCAAGTGGCTAAAATGACCAAATTTCTTTCTCTGTCGCTTATCGCAAATATATTGTTGATTGGTGTCATTTTGTATATGATTCATGCGCTGGGAGGTTTCAATTACCTACGGTTTAAAATGAAAAATAGAGGTATCGCAGGAGCGTATCAGCATCGATTAAATTTATTTGAACAAATGCCGGTAAAAGAAGGAGATATTGTTTTTCTTGGAAATAGCATAACGGCTTATTGTGAATGGGCTGAATTATTTGATAATGATCGAATAAAAAATAGAGGCATCGCAGGGGATATGACCGATGGAGTTTTGAAAAGGCTAGGGGAGATCACACAGGCAAGACCTGCAAAGATATTTTTGATGATCGGCGTAAATGATTTGATCATCCGATCTCCTAAAGAAATTTTAGCGTATTATGAGCAAATTATCAATAAAGTGAACTTTGACTCACCTACAACTAAAATGTTCGTTTACAAGGTTTTACCTGTGAATAATGAAGTAAAACATACGGGTTTAAGCAACAGTGATATTGCATTGATTAATCAAGGGATTTTAGAAAAAACGCAGAAAAGCCAAGTAGAATTGATAGATTTGCATCCCTTATTGACTGATGAAAAGGGACAATTGTCAGCCCAATTTACGAAGGACGGTATTCATATCAACGGTGATGCCTATCTACTGTGGAAAAAAGCGATTGAGCATTTGGTCAATGATGATGGATAACGGTGTAGTTGTTGCTGGTTATTAGTTCTGGACTAATGTGACTACAATACCAAATACTAATCAACCATTAATTAGCTACTAATAACTAACTACTAAAACACCAACAACCAATATTAATGATTTTTAATAGTCTTCCATTTTTTGTTTTTATTGGAATTTTTCTTCCGCTGTATTTCAGCATGAAAGGAAAAGCAAGACTATTGTTATGTTTAGCTGCTAGTTACTTTTTTTATGGATGGTGGGATGCACGATTTTTATCATTGATTCTCTTCTCTACTTGTATAGATTATTTTGTTGGACTAAAGTTAGAGGAGACTGAAGTGTTTAAAGATCGAAAGCGTTTGCTGGTGATTAGTATGGTCGTCAACTTAGGTTTTTTGGCTTTTTTTAAATATTTCAATTTTTTTATTGGTTCCTTTCAAGAATTATTAGCCTCAGTTGGTTATACCGGATCAACGCATAGTTTAAATATCATTTTACCTGTCGGAATATCTTTTTATACTTTTCAGTCCATGAGTTACACGATTGATGTGTATTATAAAAAAATAAAAGTAGAAAAGGATTTCATTCGCTTTGCGACCTTCATTTCTTTCTTTCCCCAATTGGTTGCAGGACCGATTGTAAGGGCCAGTGACTTTTTGCCACAATTTCAAAAGGATAGAAAATTTGAATGGGATCGCATCACAGCGGGAACTGGACAAATCATTTGGGGATTCTTTAAAAAAGTAGCTGTTGCAGATTCTCTTGCTCCATTTGTAGATCAGTGTTTTGATGCACCTGGAGGCTTTTCCTCCTTACATTTATTGATCGGAGTGGTCTTTTATAGTTTTCAAATTTACTGTGATTTTTCAGGATACTCTGATATTGCTATTGGATTAGCAAGGGTAATGGGTTTTGATTTTCCGGATAATTTTAAGACACCTTATTTTTCTAAAAACTTTAGTGAATTTTGGACCCGTTGGCATATTTCATTATCTAGTTGGTTACGCGATTATCTGTATATTCCTCTAGGTGGAAACAGAGGAGGAAGTTTGGCTTCATCGTTAGTCATAGGCGTTTTTATGTTTCTCTCTTTGTTTTTAACAGGTTGGTGGTGGTTGATTGTAATTTATGGAATGTCATGCGGAATACTTTCTAGATACATGCAAAGAAGTGATGCAAACAAGGTGAAGGTGTATACTTACATGAACAATATGGCCACCATGTTATTAGGAGGACTTTGGCATGGTGCAAGTTGGGCATTTGTTTTTTGGGGTTTTTTGCATGGTCTGTATCTGATCGTTCAACGGGTGGCTGGCCCCGTTTGGAATCGATTTTTAGATGGCATTCGAACGCCGCAGTTTATTCAAAATGCATTGTCAATTGCCTTGGTATATTTTTGTACTTGTTTTGCATGGATTTATTTCCGAGCACCCAACTTTGATATTGCTAATCAGGTGATTTTTAAAATTGCCGCCTTTGATAGTTTTGGAGTAATCAATCTTTTTTGGGTAGCAAAAGGAATATTAGTGATTGGTCTTTTAATAGGTATTGAACTATTGAATCTTAGATTTACCTTGTGGAAAATAGTCCAACAGAATGCCATATTCCGAGTATTATCATTTGCCTTTTTACTTTGGATGATTGCTTTCTTTGGAAGCTTCGGTGCCAACTCATTTATTTATTTTCAGTTTTAAAAAAAAATATGTTGAAGCGAATATATTGGATCTTAGCTTTAGTGGTTTTGTTTTTTGCTGGTGACCGTATTTCGGGCTGGGTATTAAAACAATTAACGATTAATAGCCAGTTTCGCTATTCGAGAATGTATAAAGGTGAAGCAAAGGCTGATATTCTCTTGGTTGGCAATTCAAGGGGACTTATTTTTTATCAACCTTACATTGAAGAAATTACTGGAAAGTCGACATTCAATATCAGTTACAACGGGCTACCAATGGATTTGGGACGCGTATTAGTGGAAGATTATTTAGATAAATACCCAGCACCTGAACAAATGATTGTGGATGTGACGATGTGCGATCGTAAGAATTCTCAACTGGTAACTGGATTCAATTTGTATGCACCATATTCTGAAAAATTATATGAGTTAATCAAAGAAGACAATCAAACTTCTGCAATCGCTGGGAAACTAAGTCACCTCTATTTACATAATAGTGAGATTTTTCAACGGTCATTATATCACTTGAAAAAAAGTGATGAGGCTTGGTTACTAGATCGGGAAATAACAGATTTTTTAGTCAAGGATGTGGTCAATATGGAACATTATACCATTGATCTTCAAGATAAATTATTGGATGAATTAAAACAAACAGTTCAGTATGCTCAATCTAAAGGAGTAAAAGTCAAATTGGTTATTAATCCTTATTTTCCTGCTTTTGCAGAACGAATTACCAACCTCAAAAATTTTAAAAATAGAATTGAAACCGTTACAGGTTTGAAAGTACATAATTATGCGACGGCCTTAAAAGAAGTAACAGGTTTCGGAGATTATCAACATCTCAACAAAAAAGGAAGCCAAGTCTATTTAGATCGACTAAAGAAGGACGGAGTATTGTATTGATTTGGAGTTAACGTGCTTTAGTGTTAAAGTATTAAAGATCCTAAAACGTGAAACACGCAAGCAGAGATATTAACATGTTAATACTTTAAAACCTGAACACTAACTCCTTAGCCTTTCACAAAACTTACTCTATGAATTCCTGGCGCATACTTTTGTCCAATGGCTTCTAATATCATTTCATAATGTTCTTTACTTTTCTTAAAGTCAACTTCCTCAACATCAATAATTAAAATGGGAATATCATTTTCCGTACGGAAATATTCAAAATAGGTATCTTGGATTTCTTTTAGATAACTAGCGGAAATGTCTTGTTCATATTCTCGCCCACGTTGATGAATATTCTTGATCAATGAATCTACAGAGCGATGTAGGTAAACTAAAATCTCTGGTTTCGGAAAGGTAGAACTCAAAATATGAAATAACCGCTGGAACAATCGATACTCTTCTTCACTCAAATTGTTTTTTGCGAATAATAGGGTTTTTATAAAAAAGTAATCCGTAACAATGAGTTGTTGAAATAAATCTTGTTGAGTTAAATTTTCTTGTAATTGTTTGTGACGTTCGGTCATAAAAAATAACTCAACGGGAAAAGCATATCGTTCAGAATTTTCATAAAAATAGGGGAGGAAAGGATTATCAGCAAATTGTTCTAAGATCAGTCTACAGTTGAAATCACTTTGAATCATTTCACAGAGCGTGGTTTTCCCAGCTCCAATGTTACCTTCAATGGCAATGTAATTATATGGAAATGATGGTGTCATTTGTTTTCTCAATAAATCATGATGGTAATAAACTAACCTCTAAAGGATCCTTAGACCGTAAATATAGTTCTTCTATGGATAGATTTAAAACTGGATGAATAAAATATGGTGCAATTTCCATTAAAGGAATTAAAACAAAATTTCTTTGATGAAGAAATGGATGAGGAACAATTAGTTTAACTGTTTCTATCACTTGGTCTTCATAAAAAAGGATGTCAATGTCAATGATTCTTGCTCCCCATTTTTGCTCCCTAATTCGTCCAATCTCGTTTTCTATTTCTAATACTTTTACCATTAACTCAGCTGGATCTAATGAAGTTTCAACAACTAATGCTTGATTAATAAAATCTGGCTGTTCTGTATTTCCCCATGCAGCAGTTTCATAAAGTTTTGATTGCTTAGTGATCTTACCAATCTGCTCTTCAATCGCTTTATTGGCTTTTATTAAAAAAGCATTTCTATCTCCTTGATTGCTACCAGTATGTAAATAAATTGAATGCTTTTTTCTCATTTAGCAGCAAAGGTAATTTTTGTTAAAAAGAATCCTAAATATTTGCGGTTCAAATTTTTGAATCTTGAATATTAGTTTGAATCAGTTTAATGTGCTAAACGTTAAAATTTAAGAATAAGGATACAGAAATTTGCAAAAATATACCAAGTAGTATATTTTTGAAGTAAACTTATTTATCCGCATATGAAAAAAAAGGAAAGAACGAGACGTGCGATTATCGAGAAAGCTGCTTCTTTATTTAATAAACAGGGGTATTCTGGTACCTCTCTCCAACATATACAAGATGCCGTTGGTTTAACAAAAGGAGCCTTGTATAGCAGTTTTAAAGATAAGGATGAGATTGCCATTGCTGCCTTCGAATATTCAGTAGAAATAACTTATGACACCATTGGGCGTAGGACAAAAATTATTGATAATACCTTAGATAAGTTGAAGGCTGTGGTCTATTTTTATAAAGAAAATATCCTTAATCCTCCAATTGAAGGGGGATGTCCTATTTTGAATACCTCGATTGAAGCTGACGATAATAATCCCAAATTGAAGAAAATAGTGATTAAAGCGATGGATATGTGGAAGCAAAGGATCATTCATACCCTTGAAAAAGGAAAGGACAAGGGTGAAATTAGACAAGAAGTCGATTCAAGGGAATTTGCTATTTTGTTTATTGGAACGATTGAGGGGGGCATTATGATGACCCGTTTGAAAAGAGATCCTGAGATTTTTAATGTAATGGCAAAACAACTGATCGGAAATATCGAAGAACTAAAGCCATAGATTAAACTGATCGGTATAAAAAAATAAAATACGTACTATATACACTTAAAATGATAGCTTATGAATATTCCAAAAGATGTTTACACCAAAGAAGAAGTCATTAAAGAGCTTGAAAACACTTTTCGAGAAGTTATCCAAATGATAACCGTTTTATCTGATGACGAATTTTACAGAAATGGAGGATTGAAATGGTCTGCTGCGGAAAACTTGGATCACTTGATTCGATCTACTAAAGGATTAGGATCTGCATTGAAAATGCCTAAACTGGCCCTGCATGCTTCTTTTGGTAAGGCGAATAGACCGTCTCGTACTTTTTCAGAAATGATGGAAAGGTACCAAGAGAAATTGAAAGAAGGTGCAAAGGCAATAGGACCTTATGTACCTGAAAATACCGAATCGATATCGAAAGCTGATCTGCTCGAAAGTTGGCAAGCGATTGGAGCAAAATTTAGTGCTAGACTCTCAAAGAATTGGACAGAAGAGCAACTGGACAAGTATGTTATTCCACATCCCTTATTAGGGAAAATGACTGTACGTGAAATGATGTTTTTTACCATTTATCACAATCTACATCATTTGAAAAATATTAAATCTCTTTATGCTTCGTTCGTATAAAAGAATAATTTTTGTATTGTTTATATCTAAATCCCTTTCGAAATTGCTTGAAGGGGATTTAACTTTTTCACCTATTATTTGTGTTTTTATAAAAAAGAATCCATCCTATTAAAATGCTTAGAAAACTCAATCCACCTATCAAAAGGTAGTTTGGAGTATTTTTATTAATCGCTTTCATATCTCCTATGGCGATCAAGCTTGCCCAAAAATAAGGGTGAGCAGTAAGAGGATCTGCATTTTCCAAGTAGCTAATTTTAGCATTTCTTAATGCCAAATCTTTTCGTTGATTCTTTACCAGGTTAGTATAGAAAATATTTACTAAGCTTGAAGTGGATTGGTCATTGGCCATCCAAAGACTCATCACGATGCTCTTACAACCAGCATAAGAAAACGCTCGACCAATACTGATCACACCTTCTCCTTCCTGTAATTGTCCAAAGCCGGTATTACAAGCACTCATTACAGCTAGATCTGCTTGAAGGCTCATGTTGTAGATTTCATACGCATTTAGAAATCCATCCTCTAGCGTATCATTTTGATTTGAAAAAACTAAGCCCGATTGCATAGGAGATTGATCATCAGCCCAGGCATGAGTGGCCAAATGAATGATGCGACTAAGCGGAGCAAATTGATGAAAAGCTGATTCGGATGCTTTTGTTTGAGTAAAAACATTTCCATTAAAATGACTATTGGCGGCTTCAATTTCAGGTATTGAAAAATATAGATCCGATAAATGGTAAGGAGTATTTGAAGGAAAAAAGTTACGCTCTTCCTGGATGGAATCAGAAGAGAAAGATGGTGCAAAACCCGAAAATGGAAACTGATATTTTTGATTTGGATAATTGTTGTTTTCTAAAAAAGATAAAGTCCAAGCATATTGAATGGTATGTTTGCGAAGTAGGTAGGGCAATTTTCTAAAATCTTTTTCAACAGATGAAGGAGCCAATGTCTCAAATGATAAATAATTTAAAATACCATGCGGAACGATAATCAATTGATTTTTTTCTTCGACCTCTTTAGCTATGTTTTTCCATAAAATTTGATGCAAATAATTAAGCTCCTTGATATAATTATCATCTGCTAAGTCCTTATTCTGTGTATATTTTTTGATATTAAAACTGCGTAATTTTTCAATCGATTCTTCAATTTGACCTGAATATGCTTGTCGAAATCCTTTGCTTTTGTTTTGACTAATGACAAAAGTGTAGAGGTGATTTTTATCATGAAAATATTCTATTAATGCGGTGTTCGAATCTAAAACCTTATTTTGAAGATGTTCTATATCCAATTTTGGAGTAGCATACTTTAAATTGAAATATTTAGGATTAAATTTTTCTAAGTTTTTAATTTTCGTTTCGTAAAATTCTTTAAGATCAAAAAGTTGATCTTGTAAAATTTCTTTAGTACTGTCCTTAGCGGAAAATGTTTGCTCTGATAAATCTCGTAATTGTGCGTTTAGAAGTTCTAATTCTTGCAATTCTTTTGTTGGTATTCCAGCATTTTCTAGTGCAAAATTTTCATTCATATGTTGCCATAAAATACTAGCTTTGCTTTTTTCTGAAAAGTTAAGAGATTTAAAAAGGTAAGCCTCATCATTCGTTAATTCGTACATCCTAAACGCTAGATTCACTGCTTTGCTAAAGATGGAAGCTACTCTTTCATTTAGGTCCTCTCTTGAAGATTCGGATTGATATGAATGTCTCATTTTTTCGATCACATCGATGGATGATTCTATCGCTTTTAGAGCATTCTGAAGATCTAGTTTATTCTTGTTTTGATCATAGCGAATTTCCAGAATTTCACTTTTTGTTGTCAACATTTTTAAAAAATGAACTTTTGCTTGTACACTTAAAAGTGCAGGATTCTCACCTTCATTTCCAATTTTGTATTGAAAATTATTGGATAGATTTTCCATTCCAAGTCCGATAATATAAAGAGCAGTGTCCAATTCATTTTGCTCGGAATAAATAGATGCCATTCGTCGGTAAATACGAGCAATAGAATGACTACCATTTGACGACTGTTGTTGATATTTGAAAAGCGCTTTTTTATAAAATGCCAATGCCTTGTTATATGCTTTCATTTCATGATAAGTGATTCCTATTTGATCGAAACCAGCTATCACATAAGGATGGCTTAAGCCTAACCTTGCCTCTCTAATGTCCAAGGATTTCTGGTGCAATGAAAGTGCTTCTTGAAAACGACCTTCTTTTGCATATAAATTGGCGATGTCGGAATAATGAGCAGCAGTTTCTGGATGATCACTTCCTAGAGATACTTCCTCTAGTTCGACTGTTTTTTCAAAATATTCTAAGGCTTTTTTTAAGTCTCCTTTTGCTTCATAAGCCAAACCAATATTGCTATAATATTTTGGAACACTTGGGTGTGTTTCTTTATAATGCATTAATTTAATAGACAATGCCTTTTCTGCGTAAGCTAAAGCTTTGTCATAGTCACCTTGTTTCCGATATAACATTCCAGCATTGTTATAAAATCGATAAAAGTCTTTACTTTTCGGATCAGAAGATTTATTAAAAATTTGGTAAGCTTGAAGAAACTGTTTTTCAGCATTTCGGTATCTTCCAATTCTTAATTCTCCTAGTGCATAATGCATAATCGTATTTCCTACCTCAGAGCTTTCTTTTCCGTATTTTTTTTCAAAAATATGGATACACTTCTCATTATGAAATTTGAAATTTTTAAGATCAAAAATCTGAACATAAGCAACACCTAATTCCCGATGATACCTCGCGACTTGTTCATGCTCAGGGCCAAAAAGTACAATAGAAATTTCCAATGCTTTTTTAAGGTTTTCAATGGCTGGTCGAAAATATTTTAGCTTTCTTTCTGTAGTACCTATTCTATAATATGTTTTGGCAACGTCCTTATGTTTTTCTCCAAATATTTTTTTTCTAATCCGAAGGGCTTCATTGAAATAAGTTTTCGCCTGTTTATAATCTCCTTCTGAATACCAATCTTTTCCAACGTAGTAAAGGCTATCTGCAATGCTTTGTTCAGATTGAGCAGATATCATTTTCGGAAAAGCGAAAAATAGGATAGTCACGAAAAAGACGATGGGTTTCATTCTCTTTTGGTTTTAATGTTGCAAACAACATTTTAAATATACAGATAAAAAAGGAACATCATTTGAAAATAAAAATCATTCTAAAGGCAAAGTCCTAATTTCAAAAAACGTAGGAAAATGGATTTAAATAATCTAAACTCTTAGTTTGAAAATCCATCTCACCTCTAGAATGACGTTCATTAAACAATTTTATCTAACCGTTGCAATAATACATTATTCAGCAATCTGATATACTGGAGTAAAACCCCGATTTGTTCCACCATGATAGATAGAGAATGATTTTCCATCTTTGCTAAATAAAATTTGAGCATAATCCTTGCTTCCTGTAGTACCATCATAAAAACCTAAATCCACCTTCAGTTGCAATGCTGCACCAACTCCTTCTTCCAAAAAGGGAATATTGTACTGAGGTCCTAAGTTCCCTCCCCATTCCTCTAAACCACTTGGGGCACCAAATGATCCACCGTTTGCTGAGTTATAAAGCGTATAACGCAGACCTCGACGATCAAAATGATAGGTACGTCCATTCGTATATATTGAGGCAGACCCTACACCCGGTTCACCAACAGGAGCTGTTAAAAAAGGATGACTTCCATCCACTCCGTATGTATGTATTGATTCTGGTTCGGACCATTCACCAGTTGAATATAAAATAGCCCATTCCATTCCTGTAGTATTGAAAAAATAACTAGACGCTCCAGCATTTTGAGCTGCACCGATTGCATCAAAAGGACAACCGGCTAATGGTCCTGACGAACCGTTCAAATCAAATGTATTTCCTATTTCTCCATTTTGACTCAACACATATTTATCTCCAGCTTGATTAAAAAGATAAGCATTATTTTGATCTTTATCGATTGCTAAGGCTACACCTATTCCTTCATTGTTAAAAATTCCATACCAATCTTTCACGAAAGTGGGCGGTGAGATATCATAAATTGGCTTACATTGATTGACAGTAAAAGTAGTGCTGACGCCGATGTTCACAGTTTGATGATTAGCTAAATCTCTCATGACATAAGATAGGGGAGCTGCTTTTAAATAATCATGTTCATCAGCCTGAAGGTAATTTTTCAATGCCGAAAAGTCACCTTCAAATGCTGCTAATGCATCAGAAGCATCTCCACCCATTGCAAAGATTTTAATTTTATTTTCGGCAAGATCTTTCACTTGATTGACTTCGGTACTTCCACTTCCTTCAACTAAAGCTGAATTATAAGTAGCAGATATTGCAGCCTCCATATCAGTGGAAGAAGCGGTAGATTCGATCAAGACATATAAGCGTCGACCATAAGTCACCGATGAAATATACACTGGAGGATTTCCATTAGAAATAAAGGGATTTAAATCTTCTGTAGTTACTTCAGGAGCAAAGACTTGATCCAAGGAAGTTGGCTTTTCATAAATCATCGTATAATACAATTGAGAAAAGTCTACTAAAATTCTATTGTATTCTTTCTCTGAAGAGAAGGCCATTTTAGCTTTTACCGAGGTGGTCAAAGTTTTTACGTTCACACCCATTTTTAAGGCTAATTCCTCTTGCGATTGTACTTCGTATTTTTCATAAGTAAAGTTTGCAGGAATCAATCCATTGTTGCTGCCAAGTATATCATTCAAAGCACCTACTACACGAGTTTGATCCACTTCATCTACTTTTGCTGAAGTATTTAAAGAACTACTTCCATTGATCAAATTAATTGTAAATTCTCCACCTGCTCTTTCTACCACAATTGGATTAGGCGTTGCATTGCTAATCGAATTTCCTTGGAGTAAATTACCTGGCCAAATAATTTCTGAATTGGGATCAAAAGTGCGGTAATCACCTCTAGCTTGAGTGATGTCCACTTCAAAATTTTTGCATTCATAGTTTCCACTAAAATCGATTTCTTCTTCCAGAAAAGTAGAATCCTGAACTTCAGTAATAGTTTCTGGGGCCCCGGCTTCTCGTACTACGCCTTCAATCGTACATTCAGGACCTTCGCATCCCGGGCCCATGTCCACAATTTCTTTGTCTTTTTGACAAGCGGTAAAAAATAATACTCCCATAAATATAAGGAGATAAAATCTAGTTGAAATATTCATTTTTTTCATGACAATATGTTTTTTTAAGGTTTTTTATCTGAACTTCATTACCATATAGCTTGAAGATTGAAAAGGTTACCCTTCTTTAATTTTTTTTTGTAAAAATTATCGCTTCCGCGAAAAACTGGTTGTCATTGAAAAGGAATCTAAAAACAGCTTTATGCTCAATTGTACTTAGAAGAATAAAGCTTAACTAGCTAAAGAACTAAATTTGTTGATGATTGGATTATCTTTACGTTGAATGATTAGAGTTTAGGCTCTTGTTTTAGATGATTTTAAATTTCCTTACAATAGAGGGTAACCTATTACCAATTGATGTTATAAGTAAATGATACAAGCTCAAAAAAAGAAAGACCAAGAATTATTAGAAGGCATAGTAAATACTGATAATCAGACGATCACAGAAATATATGATCTAGCTTTACCTGCTGTAATCCAATGGGTAAAGGAAAATAATGGTTCGGAATCTGATGCAAGAGATATTTTTCAGGAAGCGATTATTGCCCTTTTTCGCAAAGTAGAACAAGGGAATTTTATATTGACTTGTACATTGAAAAGTTTTCTTCGCGTCATGTGTAGAAATTTATGGTTAACAAGACTTCGCAACAATAAAAAATTTAGTGGGAAGCCTTTGGAAGAAATAGAAGGGGTCAGTTTAGAAAAGGATATGATTGAACGATTGGAGGATGCTGAAAAACATCAATTGTTTTTTAAACATTTTGATAGCTTAGGAGACAAGTGTAAAAAAATAATGCAATGGTTTTTTGATAAGATACCATTAAAACAAATTGCGGAAAAACTTGATACAAGTGAAGGTTATATTAAAAAGAGAAAATTTTTTTGTAAAGAAAAACTGATTAAAGCTATTCAAGCTGATTCTAAATATCATGAGTTGAAAAATAGTTAGGAATTACAAAATCAAATAACCGGATAATGGATGCGTAATTATTTTATGGCCCTTAACACTAAAATTAAAAGCGATGAATCTAGAAGAAAAATATACATTGATCGAAACTTATTTAGCTGGCGAATTGCAAGGGGAGGAATTGAATGCGTTTGAAGAAAAATTGGCTGTTGATTCATCATTACAAGATGAATTGAATTTGCATCGTGAAGTTTCGGAAACATTAAAAGGAGAAAAAGTTCATCATCTTCGAAATGTTTTGAAGGAAGTAGATCAAAATTGGGAAGGAGATGCGAAAAAGAAATCAGGAAAAGTATTTCCGTTTAATTTTCGTAGAATGATATCGATTGCCGCAGCGGTTGCCATGCTATTTGTCGCTTATCAATGGTTTAGTAATAATAATACATCTCCTCAAGATTTGTATGCAGCTCATTTTGAACCATATCCAATGGTATTAAATCAACGATCAATAGATGAATCTACTGCAGATAACGATGCTCTATATAACAATATGATTTCATTTTATGCTAAAAAACAAAATAAAGAAGCTTTAAATGCTTTTGAGCAATTGATTGAAAAACAACCTGATAATATTTCTTTTTTGTTCTACAAAGCCAATATCCTTTTAGCTGAAAATAAAACTACCGAGCCAATCGCGATTTTTCAAAAAATAATAGCGCAAGGTAATCCCTTATTTATAGAACAGGCCCGATGGTATTTGGCAATGGCCTATTTGCAATCCAATAAGAAAGAACTTGCTAAGGCTGAATTAGCGAAAATTGAAAAAGGACAATTTAAATGGAAGGAGGCTAGCGAAATTGTTTCCAAAAATTAGGCTGAAAACAAAAAATTCGCGGGGCACCCCCCGCGAATTCAAATCAACTAATAACCTAATTCATGAAAAACCAAAAATCATATTCTTTAAAGTAATCAGCTATTGACTACAATCTTGTTTTTATAAACTTGCTTGAAAAAGCACCATTCTTTTCAGTGTAAATTCTTACCATGTAAGAACCAGGTTGTAAAGAATGAATTTCATCTAATCGAATAATGCTTACGCCAGCATTGATAGGAGTGATGCCTCTAGTAATTTCTTTTCCAGAAATACTAATGATACTGAAAGTTGCTTCTCCTTCTTCAAAATCACTCATTGAGATGTGTAGGGATTCTGCAACAGGATTAGGATAAACTGTAATTTTACCAGTGACTACTTTGACCACTTGAACCTCACTATATGTGAATGTTCCGTCAAAGTCAGTTTGTTTCAATCGATAATAATTTAATCCTGCAAATGGATTTTTATCTACAGTGTTATAACCGATGGTTACGTCACTAAAACCTGCTCCGTTGATTTCCTCAATTGCTTCAAATGTTCTTCCATCTTTAGAACGCTCAATCGTAAAAAAGTCATTATTCGTTTCTGAGGCAGTAGCCCAGTTTAATTGCACATGTTCTTGTTGGAAACGAGCGGTGAAGCTTAATAATTCAACAGGTAATACACTTGATGTTTCATATGGTCCTAAGTCAACAGCCGTTTGAGCTATTCTGACATAACCGTCAAGATCATTCATTATATTGTTGTTATTTACTGGAGCATTATCACCTGCATCAATTGCTGGAGAAGTTGATTTTAATCTAAAATCTCCATTGCTAGCATTCACAAATTTTGGCAGTACATTATACTGAATACCAGCTCCACAATTTAAAATTCCGGATGTTGACATGATAGAATTACAATTCGTTGCATCTATATTAACATGTTCTAAATTTATCGTTGGGGTGGTCCCTACAGCGGTCATATGAAAATTAGGATTAAAACTTGCTGTATTTGCAAAAAAGATACTATTCATAATATCAGTTTGGCAGCTTCCAGTTCCATTTTCATTTAGATATACTGCACCTCCAGTACTAGCATTATTTAAATAGAATGTAGAATTAATAATACTGGTCAAAGAATTTCCGTTTTCATCGGCGAAAGAATAAACAGCTCCTGCAGAATTATCAGAATTATTTTTATTAAAAATACAGTTAGCAATCATTACATCACATGAGCCACTATTGTTGGCAAAGTTGTAAATGGCTCCACCGATAGCAGTAGCAGTCAATGCCTTATTTTCTTGGAAAATACAATTTTTAATAATTGGATCACTTGTTCCTTGATTAGCAGAATTGTAAATTGCTCCACCATATAATGCTAAGTTTAAGACGAATGTTGTGTTTGAAATATCAGGACTACAATCACTTCCACTTCCATTTCCCGAGTTAAATATTGCACCACCTGCTACATCTGCTGTATTCTCCTCAAACTTAGCATTTCTAATGATTGGACTAGCATCATCTGAATTGAATAAAGCACCACCTTGCTGGCTAGCATGATTATTAATAAATCTTACATATTCTATTGTAGGATTAGAGCTGGTAGGTCCGGTATTAAACCATCCACCGCCATTTTCACCTCGTTGACCATCTGTTGTAGAATCTGCATAGCCATCAATGATAATGAATCCACTAACAATTGTATTGCTATTTACGTTTTTACTATAAACCACGCTGTGTGAGTTGTTTGAAAGTATAGCGTCATTTTCAAGATCTCCACTTAAATAGGTTTGTGGATTTATTTTGTTTCTTTCATTTCGAAAAGTCTCATTCCCTGCAAAGCCACCATATAATCCTACACCACTTACCAACTCAAATGAAATGGTACGATCTGTACCACTAGTTGGATAATAATTGCCTGATGTTACCCAAATTTCATCGCCTGATGTAGCATCTGCTAAGGCCAATTGAAGATCAACATATGCTGTAGCCCAACTGGTACCATCTTGTGTAACTGATGTATTGTCACCATTTACATAGATTACGCTAGCGTTTAAAGAAATTAAGTTGAAATTAAAAAGTAAGGTAAGGAGGGCAATTTTGATGGTTGATTGTGTATTTTTTTTCATGGTTTGAAAGCTTTTTTACATTGCGCCTAAACAATGTAAAAGGTGAATTAGTGGTTAAAATTGATTCCTAAGCCTGTAGTCGTTAAATGCCTAAATGGGAGGAAAGTAAAATGGAGGAGTTGAATTTAGAAGGAAGAACTATATTGTAATTCTTATACTACAAATATACGTGAAACACGTAGGTGAAGTAATACCCGTAAAAAGGTATTTTTTATATTTTAAGTAAATAGATTGATAAAGTATATGATTATCAGTGTTTAATAAGTGATTAGTAGATATTATTTGTTTTAAAGCTGTTATATTTTATCAAAAAAATAAAAAAAACTCACTTGAAATAGTTGAATTTCAAGTGAGTATAGCTTTTGTTCTATGAAGTTGTCTATAGAGAATACAGATTTTAGAACATTTTGCTAAACGAAAGTAGTTATTTCGTCTTTATCGCTGTTAAGTATCGATTCAATTCTCGTTTCACTACAGGGAATAAGAAGAACAGCCCAATCATGTTAGGAAATACCATGGCAAAGATCATTGCATCTGAGAATGCCCAGATCGAACTCATGTTGGCGGCAGCACCGATAATAATAAATAAACAGAATAAAAGTTTATAAGCAATATCGGCAGCTTTTCCTCTTCCAAAAAGATATTTCCATGACTGTAAGCCATAGTAAGACCATGAGATCATAGTGGATACCGCAAATAGAACTACAGCAATGGTTAGGAAAATGTTAGAGTAGGGAATGTATTGTGCGAAAGCTTTGGAAGTTATTCCAGCTCCTTCATAAGCCATGCCATCAATTAATACGGCTCCAGATCCATCACCTCCATATTCGAAAGCTCCACCATTATTAAATATAATGATCACTAATGCGGTCATAGTACAAATGACGACGGTATCAATAAAAGGTTCTAATAAAGCAACTAAACCTTCAGAAGCGGAATATTTTGTTTTTACTGCTGAGTGAGCTATAGAAGCAGAACCCGCACCAGCCTCATTGGAGAATGCGGCTCGTTTAAATCCAATTAACAAGACTCCAATCATTGCCCCAACACCTGCTCTAGGGGAAAAAGCTTCACCTACTATTTGTGCGAAAGCATCATCGACTAAAGTAATGTTACTTAAGATAATGTATAGGCAAGCAATAATGTATAATACTGCCATAAATGGAACAACTTTTTCAGTAACGGAAGCGATTCTTTTAATACCACCGATGATGATGATACCTACTAAAACAGCAAGGATAACTCCTATCCAAAAACCTGCACTAGTACTCTCAAACCCTAGAAGCTCTTTTAAAACAATGGTAGCTTGATTAGATTGTGCAGCATTTCCGCCACCAAATGAACCGCCGATACAAAAGATCGCAAAGAAGACAGCCATCACTTTACCTAAAGTGGCAAATCCACGTTCTTTCAAACCTTTTGAAAGGTAATACATTGGTCCACCATAAACGGTACCATCTGGCCCAACATCACGATATTGAACACCTAAAGTACATTCTACAAATTTGGTTGACATTCCAAGTAAACCACAGATGATCATCCAAAAGGTAGCACCAGGTCCGCCTAATGCAATCGCTAAAGCAACACCTGCAATATTTCCATTTCCAACTGTTCCAGAAACTGCTGTTGCTAGAGCTTGAAAGTGAGTTACTTCTCCATCTTTTGATTCATCACCAATAGTGTCCACTATATCTCCATCTACTACATTAACATTTGCATTGGCATCTACACTATGTTGGTCAATGTCATCATATTTACCTCTTACCACATTGATAGCAGTTCCAAACCTTCTAATATTGATAAAACCGAAATATATGGTAAAGAATAAGGCACTAAGGACTAATAGGACAAGAACGAAAGGGACTCCTTCACTAATATTAAAAAAGATAATATTAGAGAAAAAATCAGAAATAGGTTGGAAGGCAGCATTGATCTGTTCATCTATTCCTGGTTCTGTCGTTTCTTGAGCATGCATTAAAAAAGGTAATACGAAAAGGCAAATAAAGGTGGTGATCGTTTTGTTTATAAACTTCATTTAAGAGTTTTTTTGGTTATACATATAGTGAATGGAAAGGAAGGAGGAGCGATATTATTAATATAGTAGGTACGTCTTCTCATGCCAGTTCCGCCTGTTAAGGTATCTACTTATTTTTATTTACCCAAAAGTTTCTTCTAAAATCTTGAATTGCTCTCTTGCTTTAGCAGAAAAAGGGTGAAGATTTTCAAGTCTTGATACAGAATTTAAGCTTTTATACAAATAATCATTAGTTATATTTAAGAAAAAATAAAATCTGAAAAAAAATTGTCGAAACTTATTTTTTCTGCAATAAAAAAATCAAAATTCTCCATGAGATGAAGAATGATTTGATTATGTTAAATTCATCAATTATAAAATTCTCATCGATAGAATCTTACCTAAGCGAGATTAATTTAATTAGAATCTTTCCTTAATATTTATTTCCAAAGCTTTTTTCATTTGATATCATAATATGTTTAATTTGTGACATGGTTGTGGGCTTAAAGCTATTGGGTTGTATGTTGTAAAGTACTCATATACAGTAGTTTGGCATGAATTTTTCAAGTTTGTAAGCACACAAATTATAGATGTTTATGCATTTGTAATGTTTTATTTTCACAACTAATTATACATAACTTATGAGAGATCTCAAAGACAACAAAACCATTAAAATCAGTAAAAAAATTACAGTAATTAAAAAGGACTCCTTGAAAAAGATAAAAGGAGGAATAGTATCTCCAGATATGGATTTACTTTAATTTATTGATGAAGGAAAACACAAACAAGTCGCTAGTTAATATAACTAGCGACTTATTTTTTTGGTGACAATTGGATGAAAGTTTGATATCGGATAAGAGCTATAATTTTCCATAAAGCTCTCCACCTTTAGTAAATAGTTGATCCACTTTTTTGGTGACTTGATCGTTTTTAATCAATTCTGGAGCATGGTGTGGTTTGATTCTGGCATCAATGATTAAAGAACCTCTACAGCCCCAATGTTTGAATTCTGTAACTTGCTCCACTCCATAAATATCATGTGATGGATTGGCCCTTGTAAAGGTTACCCAAACAAAATTATTCAATTCTGCACTGACAAACACACTATCATCAACCACCAAAATAAGGGGGATTTTAGGAATAGAGGTTTTTTCTAATTTTTTAATTAGATCATCCATTTCTTGTCGACTCGTTTTCTGATCTTTATAAGCTGGAGCTTGAATAGCTAAAATGCCAGGAAGCGCAAATAAAGGTTTTGAAAAAATCGTTGGTAATTCAAATCCATCAGGAAGTTGTGTTGTTAGCGATCGTCGCTTTTCTCCACAACTGGCAATGATGAGTTTAGAACCAGCATTCCAATCTGTTCCCGAGTAATCGAGGGTATCAATCGTAGTCTTAGTTTGGAAATGTAAATCTCGCATCCAATCTACTCGTTCCAAAACATGTTTAAAATATTGAGGAATATTATCAACGTCTAATTCAGGATCATCGCCATGTGCTGCTATGAATAAAAACTTAGCTAAGGAAGTTTGACCACTGCCTAATATTCGATTGGCTTGAGTGAGTATCTCCTCGGGTTTTCTTTCCCGAAAGGGCATATATCGTTCACTTCCAATGGCGAGTAGTAGTGGATGAACGCCAGCTGCATCTACAGCATTGATTCCCTTGACTCCAGGAAACTCAACTGGAATCATTCGCCCTGCGATTTTATGAACTAAATAACCAAAACTTGTATCTTCTTGTGGAGGTCGACCTACCGCCGTAAATTGCCAAACAGCATCCTTTCTATGATAAACCTTATCCACTTTCATGACTGGAAAATCATGTTTTAAACTATAATAACCCAAATGATCGCCAAAAGGACCTTCAGGTTTTTTAAAATTCTTGATAATGGTACCTGTTATGCAAAAATCGGCATCAGAAGATAGAACATGGCCATTCTTATAAGCATATCTGAATCTTCGATTTGCGAGCATTCCTGCAAAAGTCATCTCTGATAGCCCTTCTGGTAATGGCATAATAGCGGCAAAACTATGTGATGGTGGTCCACCAATAAAAACACTAGCTCGAAAAGGTTCTTCAGACTTGTTATACATGGTGTGATGGACACCGATTCCTCGATGTATTTGATAATGCAAACCAATTTCCTCATCTGGAATATAATCGTTTCCTGAAAGTTGAATTCGGTACATTCCAATATTGGAAGTCATTACATTTTTTTCACCTGGTGGTAAAGTGAATACTTGGGGTAAGGTAACGAAAGCTCCACCATCATCTGGCCAAGATTTTACTTGTGGTAATTGACCAATAGTAGTTTCACCATATAAAACTGGCGCACCAAAACGGCTTTGCATCGGCAAGGCACTTAAGGCTGTAAAAGGAGCACTTCGATATCGAAAAGGTGTTTTTAGTAAAAGTGTTGGATCAGCTTTGAGTTCTACTACTTTTCTGACTTTCTCTAAGGTATGTCTAAAAATAAAATTAGTTCGTTCTATTGTTCCATAAATGTTGGAAACAGCAGGGAAGGGACTTCCTTTTACGTTTTCATAAAAAACAGCTGGTCCACCACTATCATAAAACCTTCGATGTATTTCTGCCATTTCTAAATCTGGATCCACTTCTGACTTTATTCTGATCAAATGATTATTTTTCTCCAAATCTAAAATGCAGGCCATTAGGCTTTTGTAAGACATGTATATGAATTTTCTATTTGAGCTCAAGTAATAATTCTTGAGCTTTTTGAAAATGAGGTTTCGTATGCATCGCGACCAAGGTTTGAAGCAAAGGTTTTGCCTGATCTACTTTATTCAACTCGATCAAATTCAATGCTTTGAACCAACCAAGATCACTATTGTACTTAAAAACCATTTTTCCTGAGAGTTGTTCAAGTAATTTCAGTGATTCTGAGAAATCACCAGTGGCCATGTAAGATTGTGCTAAATAGAATTTTAATTCTTGATGATTAAAACTGTCATTGAATGGATTAGTTTGGAAATAATTTTCAAAATTGATAATGACTTTTTCATACTTTCTTTGATTGTATAGTTCCATAGTAGATTGGAATAGCAATAGTTCATCCGTTAGCGACTCATCTTTATTTTGTTTGATCTGCATTCCCAAAGTGGAAGACCAGATATCTTCTTTTGGTATAAAATATTTTTGAAAAGTAGAACTTGCAGTTTGCCTTGAAGAATTGGTGGAGCAAGTAAAAAGGATGGAAGTGCAGAAAACAGAAATAACTAAAAAAAAATGTTTTGTAGGTAAATGCATAAGTATTTTATTTATAAGACAGTGGCTTGATATTACACTGGAATTTAAGGTTTTTTAACTTTGGAAAAAGAAATTTTAAAAGCTTGAATGATTAAATTTTGGATGCTTAATAAAAGGGGTGAAGATAGAATTTTTCCAAAACTTTAACTGAATGAACTAAAAAAATGTTCCACATCTGATCTGATTCACTTTTTTATGTAAATTGCGATGGAGATTAATAAAAATGAATGTACGCTAAATAATGAAGAAACGTTGGTATTTGATCTTATGGTTCATGGGAGTATTCCTTACTTTATCTGCACAAGAGCAGGGAAGATCTACGATAGTTAACCATGATTTTAAGATGGCAACTTTGGGAAAGAAGATCAGTATGTTCAAGGAAAAGAACCAATCTCTTTCCTTGTCGGATATCCGTTCTCTGCCTTCGGGTAGTTTTAAAAATTGGAAAGATGTTAATATTATTTTTGGTCATATTCCGGAGTCCCTCTGGCTGAATTTTCAGCTGATTAATACAGACACAAGTCCTCATGAGCTTATTTTGGAAGTAGTAGATCCGTATCTTTTTGAACTACAATTTCATCGCGAATTAGTAGATGGATCTTTTGCCAGTGATACTTTACTCAATTTCGACGATTTTCATAAACGGGGGTCATTTCAGAACAATGAAGGCGATGAACATCGGAATTTACAATTCGCTTTTACACTATCAGCTAGCGACACTTCTAATTGTTATATCTATATACCAGCATCCAAATATTCTTTGAATGTTAGGATGCATCTTTGGGATAGTAAATATAGAACGGGTGGCTTAGAGTTTGTTGAAAGTTCTATCTTCCTAACTTTCTTCGTTGTCTGTTTCATCTACTTGTTGATCTTAGGAATTACAATTACGATTACCAATTTTTATTATTTTTGGTGGTATTTTTTTTATGTATTATTAGGTGCTTTTTTTGTATACACAGATTTAGGATTGGCGTACAAACATATTTGGCCAGAATCCTCAATAACTCAGCAAAGTAGTTTGTTCATTATTGTGAATTTATATTTGATTTGTGGGACGATGTTTGTACGGAAATATTTTAATACCAAAATAATGTACAAACAAATAGACATTGCCTTGTTAGTAATTATGTCTGTCGTTGTCGTCGTGATCCCTTTATCTGTTCTGATGCCTTTTATTGATGGTGTAGCTTATTCTCATATTTTATCAACTTTTATTAATATTACCCATATTGCTACTTGTGTGGTCTTCTTTATACTTTTATTTGTTTCCTTTTTTGGTCCACAAAAAATATTTCCAGGGATTTTTCTCTTTGGATTCTCTTTGCATGGTTTAAGTATTATTGTCGGAAATCTGCAAAGTGTTGGATTGATTCCTGCTGGATCTTTGGCTGGATATCTGATGAGTATCGGCCATCCATTAACAATACATTTACAATTGGTTTTTATGATTGGAATGTTGTTAGAGATGTCAGTGGTTTTCTATCTTGGATTCAAACGTTTTGGACGAATTTACAACCAAAATAACTTGTATTTAAAAAACTTGGCTGAGCAAAAGCAAAAAACGATGAATGCCTTGGTTCAAGGAATTGAGAGTGAGAGAGAACGGTGGTCACATGAATTACATGATGGACTTGGCGTAAAATTATCGTTGATAAAGCAAGGGATGGAAAAGCTCAACGTAGTGATCAATCAGCCTGAACAAGCTGAGGATCGACTGGATAAAATCATTGATGAGTTGGATACCGCTCATCAAGATTTACGGGATATTTCTCATAATATTATGCCGAAGTCCTTACGGAAATTGGGTCTGCAATCGGCGATAGAAGAATTGATGTATCGAATCCGTTTGGTTGATCAGGATTTGGAAATTAATTTTTATCACAATGTAGAATTTAAAATATTAACTCGCTTTTCTCAATTACAAATCTATCGTATTGTACAAGAACTGTTGAACAACATGATTAAGCATGCTGAAGCGAAAGAAGTGAATCTCCAATTTATACAACACGAAGGTGCATTACTGATTACCTTGGAAGATGATGGCCGTGGTTTCAATGCCAATTATGCACTTACAGCAGGCATTGGTTTGAAAAATATTAAAAATAGAGTTTCGGTTCTTGGTGGTACTTTTTTGGTGGATTCTGCTCCAGGACGAGGAGCCTTAATTTCAGTGGAACTACCATTAGGCGTTTTACGAGGAGAAGAATTTAAAAATAGTCAAAATTCTGACTCTTGATATTTTGAAAAAAATTAGTTCTTCTGTTGATTTCTAAGCTAATTTCCAACCTATTGTTAAGTACAATTTTACCTTTTTTGCCTTTTAATTAAATTTTTATTCAAATCGAGTAGGGGACTTCACAACTTTTCCCGTCTTATAGATGAAGCTATGAAAGATGTTTGTTCAATCAGATCAGTCTTTCCATTTTAAAACAGATTAAAATTAAATTCCTTTTCAAAACCTATTCAACATCTGTTGATATGGAAAGAGGATTCCCATCTTATTCTTGAAAACAAAAAATAAAAGCTATGACTAATTATCTCATTTTTATCTTGGCCAGTTTCATTACTTTTCCAGAGGCCACCATCGAAAAGAATATCTCATTTTCAGTGATTCAGGACAATAAGAAAGTGGGAGAAATACAAGGAGCAAAATTTATTGCTGATGAAAAAATTATTTATACTTGTTTAACAAAAGCAACTCCGAAGAAATTAATAAAAATAAAAATTACATCGGAATATGAAGTGCAAATGGAAGCGGGGAAAATGAGAGAAGCTGAAGCGAATGTCACTGTGCGAGGGAGTACTTATGCCCACAATCACATCGAATACTGCGAGGAGGATTGCAAGGGAAAGAATGATCAGAAAATACATTATATTAAAAAGCCAGTTACGTATACGACGACGATGTTATATTTTGAAGAACCCATCCATATTACTCGTGTCTATTCTGAACTGGATGGTTCTTTTCATACCATAAAGAATAGAGGAAATCATGTCTACGAAAAAATAAATCCTGAAGGAAAAAAGAGTGTTTTCTTTTACCAAAATGGAAGCTTATTAAAAGCAGAATTAGATATGGGCGTCTTTGAATTAGAAATTGTCAAAAATAATTGAGGGGCTTGAAATCATGTCTTTTAAGGAATCTTATTTTCCATCTACATTTTGTGAAAACTAAAAACTATAGCAATTGATAGTTTTGTAAGTGATTGATCATTTCAACTACATTTTTTACATTTAATTTGCCAAAGGTATTTTTAAGATGGGTGTCCACCGTATTGGTACTGATGAAAAGTTTTTCAGCAATTTCCTTTCTGGATTTGCCTTCAGAATACAAACGAGCGATTTCTAATTCTCGTTTAGTTAAGGGGTGTTTTATTTTTGGAGCAAAGGATTTGTCTTGATAAGCCAAGTCTGATTTTGAAGAACCACCATCTTCTTCTTCCCACACGTTGATGATTTTTTGTTGGACATTCAAACCAAGATAAGAGTTTCCAGAAGCCACTTTTTTTATGGCATGTACCAATTCTTCTTTGTCTGTATTTTTAAGTAGATAACCTTTTAATCCTTTTTTTAAAGCCTCTTTGATGAGGGTGAATTCATCATAACTCGTCAACATCAGGATGTTTAATTCAGGATAATTGACTAGCAATTTGGTGGCGATTTCAATCCCATCCGTATCCAGTGAAGGGAAACGATAATCCATTAAAACAACCTGTGGAGTTTTATTTTTAACTAATGTTGCTGCTTGTAATCCGTTAGTCGTATGTCCGACCACCTCTACCTCATTATTATTGGCCAATAAGGACATCATCCCATCAATCAATAATTGTTGGTCATCAATAATAACTACCTTAATTTTCTCTTTTAGGTCATTCATTTAATCTAAACTTGAACATTGTTTATATGTTACAGACTTAATAAATCCCAATATAGTATATTTCCGAATGATGCAACTAACTTAAATGTTAATTTCTCCTTGAAGATATGTTTTCCCTGCTCCAATTAGTTTGACTCGATCATTTTCCATGATACATTGTAGATGACCTTTTCTTTTCGAAATTTGTTGAGCTTGTAGCTTATTTTTAGCTAATCGTTTTGCCCAATATGGAGTCATCACCGTATGAGCAGAACCAGTTACAGGATCTTCGTTTATGCCAACTTGAGGAAAAAAACCACGTGAAACAAAATCACAATCTCTACCAGGAGCAGTCGCTATGACACCTCTACAATTGGTCAGACTTGCTATAATTTTGAAATCTGGAGAAAGTTGTTCAACTGTTTTTTGGTTGGGCAAAATCACCATGTAATCATCCTTTCCTAAATAACTTTCTTCTGGTTCGACACCAAGCCCATCTATAATTGCTTTTGGAGGATCAACTGCTTTCGCAAAATCTGCGGGGAAGTCTAATTCGTATTTATCCTCTATTCGACGAACAGTCAGTAATCCGCTTTTGCTATGAAAATTTATTTCTTTTTCAGAAAACCCTTCGTGTCGAAAAAGGACGTGAGCGGTGGCTAAGGTAGCGTGACCACAAAGTTGGACTTCTGCTGATGGAGTCATCCAACGCAATTCAAATTCATTTCCCTTTGTAACGTAAAAAGCAGTTTCTGATAGATTATTTTCCATCGCTATATTTTGCAAGGTCTCATCAGGAAGCCAATTTTCTAATGGACAAACAGCAGCAGGATTTCCGGTAAATACTTCAGTGCAAAATGCATCAACTTGGTAAATTTTGATTTTCATATTAACCTAATAAATTTTAGAACTTAGAAATGATTTTCTAATCAGTAAAGGAAGTCAATAATTACTGAATTAAGCCTTTTTTTGATAGCCAGTCAAAGATGATTTGATCAACTGGGGATATTGAATGTAAGTCTTTTAAACTAAGCCAAGCGATTTCTTCAATCTCTGTACTAGCTTTTAATGCTCCTTGGTATCGAGCTGTATAACATTGCATTTTTACCATAACACCTTCAGGATGACTATGAGCTTGACCTTGAAAAGTGGCTAAGTATTCGATGGAGTCAAGGATTAAATCAACATCCAATTCTTCTTTGATCTCTCTGCTTAACGCAACAATATCTGATTCGGATCCTTCTCTTTTCCCTCCAGGGATGTACCATTTATCTTTTCCGAAACTACGAGTACTCAATATCTTGTTATCTTGAATTTCAATCCAGGCGAGTTTGTCAATAATCTTCATTGCTTAAGTGTTGATGGGTGAATATTTGAAGATAAGAATTTTGATTCGAAGCTACAAACGGAAGTATCCTAAATTGAAAAATGCCTCTTATGACGTAAAACGCGATAAAAGGCATCCTAATATTTTTTACTAGAAGGTAATTGAATAATTGGCCCAAAGCCTAGTTTGCGATAATCATAAATTTATTTCTTTTACCATTTTCGACCATGATGTATTTGCCATGTAATAAGCTTGCTTGATCAATCACAAAATCATGAGAACTTATTTTTTCCTTATTGACTGAAACAGCGTTGTTTTTTATCGCTCGTCTTACATCACCTTTTGAACTAGCCATCTGCGTATGTTCCGCCATAAGATCAGCGATAGAAACACCATTTTGAATAATAGATACTGGAATGGTAAAAGCACCTTTATCTAATCCTCGAGCAACGAGTCCTAATGCATCAGCATTCATGGCAAGCAAGGTTTCTTTTTTGGCATTTTTAAATAAGAGCTTACTTACGTCTTGAGCAATTTGTAAATCGTCTTTCGAGTGAATACGCTCCGTCATTTCAATGGCAAATTCTTCCATAACTCTTTGTGGTTCTGAAGCGCATCTATCTATCATAGATTGCATTTCCTCTCGCGATTTTAGGGAAAAATATTTAATATACTTAGGCATATCCTCTTCGTTAGAGCGTAGCCAAAATTGATAAAAATCATAAGGCGAAGTAAGATCAGGACTCATCCATAGATTACCTTTAGTTGATTTTCCAAATTTGCTTCCATCACTTTTGGTCAAAAGTGGGGTAGTGACCGCAAATGCTTTACCACCTATATTTCTTCGAATAAATTCTGTGCCAGAGGTAATGTTACCCCATTGATCAGAGCCACCCATTTGCAAGATGCAATCAAATTTTTGGTATAAGCATTGAAAATCGTATGCTTGTAATAGTTGGTAACTAAATTCTGTAAAGGACAAACCCGTCTCAATTCTATTTTTGACCGAATCTTTCGACATCATATAATTGATGGTCAATGTTTTTCCAACATCTCTCAAAAAGTCCAAAACATTCATATCCTTGTAAAAGTCAAGGTTGTTGGCCAAGATTGCCTTATTCGGACCATTTTCAAAATCTAAGTATTTTTTGACTTGATCAATCTGAGCTGCAACGTTGGCGTCTAATTCTTCATAGGATTTGAGTTCTCTTTCTTTATCTTTTCCTGAAGGATCACCAACACGACCAGTCGCTCCACCAAACAGGACGATAGGTTGATGTCCGGAAAGTTGAAAAAGTTTTAAAAGCATAATTTGAACATAATTTCCAATGGTCATCGATGGTGCAGTTGGATCAAAGCCAATATAACCGACGACTTGACCTTTTGCCAAAGCTTCTTCAATACCAGGCGTAGAGTCTTTGAACATTCCTCGCCATTTAAGTTCTTCTATAAAATCCATAATTATTTTATTTTGAAAGCGCAAAAATACCATTTTTGAAAGCAGGACAAAATTATTCCTAATAAAGATGACTTGCAAGCTGTTTTAAACAAATCTTTTAGTAGCTAATTCTTTAGCCACTAATTGAGAATGATAATAGGAATATTGGAATAAATTAAACCAATTATTATGGTTTTCGATGGCGAGGATAGCCTCAATCTCAGCTTTGTTTACAGGGCATTTAGTGGAGTGAATGTTTTTGATCTTTTCTTCTAATTGACATAAACGAAGAAAATTACCATCGCAAAGTTCAAAAAGAAATTGTGTTTGCTCGAAAGAGCGTTGTGTCAAATGTGTTAACCAATTGAGTTGATTGATCGTTAATTTGGGTATCATTTATTTTAATTTTAAACTTGAGCATACTACCTCCAAAAAGGCATCTTCTAGAAGGACTAATATTTTATCCCCCTTGCCTACTTCTGGAATTATGCCTAATTAATTAAAAGAACCTATTATAATACCATAAAAGTTCAATTGATCTTGTTATTTTGGCGTTTCTATCAATGAAAAGTGTTTAAAAACTAATATTTGTTGATCCAAAATTTATGAATTTAGAATATTTTATAGCCCGAAAAGTAGCAGCAGCGGGGCAGAAGTCCTTTTCAAGATTGATCATTCGAATTGCCATTATCGCGATTGCCTTATGCTTAACGGTGATGATTGTGGCTACAGCTTTGATTCGTGGATTCAAAACGGAAATAGGCAATAAGATTTTCGGTTTTTGGGGACATATTCAAATCATGGATACCAATGTGAATCGGTCTTTTGAGGCTATTCCTATTAATAAAAATCAAACCTTTTATCCCAGTTTAGATACCATTGCGCGGATTGGTTATTTAGAGCGTCCCTCTTTCTTAGGCATAGAAACCAGTGCAAATGTTGTTCGAAAAAATACCAAAGGTGGAATCAAACATATTCAAATGTTTGCTTACAAGTATGGAGTCATCCAAACCAAAGAAAATATAGAGGGGATTGCATTAAAAGGGATTGGTGAAGATTATGATTGGGAAAATCTGAAGGACTATTTGATAGCAGGAGATGTGATACAATTTTCTGATAGTACGGCATCAGAAGATATTATTATTTCAGAACAAACGGCAAATCGACTAGAGTTGGAGGTAGGGAAAAAATTTATTGTTCACTTTATCAAAGGAAAAGTACAGTTGAAAAGACGGTTCAAAGTCTGCGGAATTTATAAGACAGGTCTAGAAGAATATGATCGAAAATTTGCCTTGGTAGATATCAGGCGTGTTCAAAAATTATTGGGATGGAAAGAAGATATGGTCGGAGGATTTGAGGTCTACATTGATTATATCGACGATTTGGAAGAAATCAATGACTTTATCCATATCGAGGCTCTACCCAATAATTTAATTTCACAAACAATTCGGGATAAATTTCAAAGTATCTTTGAATGGTTGGCCTTACAGGACATCAACGAAATTGTGATTTTAATCTTAATGGTAATAGTAGCTTTAATCAATATGGTTACTGCTTTGATGATTCTAATTTTGGAAAGGACCAATATGATTGGAATATTAAAAGCGCTTGGGGCAACCAACTGGAGTATTCGAAAAATTTTCTTGTTTTATGCCGCTTATATTATAGGAATTGGTTTGTTTTGGGGCAATATAATAGGTCTACTTTTCTGCTTTTTGCAAAAAAAATTCCAGTTTATCCGTCTGTCTGAAGCAGATTATTACTTATCTGTAGCACCAATTGAATTGAATCTCTGGACGATTTTAACCCTAAATATTGGAACGCTAATCGTAACGGTCTTGTTCTTAATCGTTCCATCTTATTTGGTGACCAGTATCACACCCGTCAAGGCTATACGATTCAAGTAATTTTGCGAAAGCAGATTAAAAAGATCAGATTGGATTGAACGATATATTATGAAAAATGTTAATTTGGTGGACTCAAATTAACACAAGGAATACACTTATTTAAACTTTAGATTTTCATTTTATCATGGAAATTTCTGGAAAATCTTATCATTTTCAACTGACCTTCAATTGGGTACTTCAACAATTGTTGATGAAGTTTATCGCCCTGTTTTATCGAATAATAGATATTTTCAAACTATTGCCACTTAGAATATTTCGAGTATTCAGACATTTATGGATAGGCTTTAAAAGTTTACGCCCAAGACGAATGTACTGGTGGGAATCTGAAATAAATACAAAGAAAATTTATCGCGTATTAAATTGGTGGATGGAATTTACGGTCTATTTCTTAGAATGTTTTGGAGTAGGAGAATTTTATGAAACCTTACTTGATTTTTTAAAATTTAATTCACGTACACTAAAAGATTGGGAAATAGATTTGGCTCGAACAGTATTTGGAGATAGCATTAATTATCGTCGTGTTCGAGTAGATGAGTATTCATTTTTAGGGCCAAAGCAAGCCAGATTTTGCTATGTGAGTTTTAATTTGATCAATAGTTGGGGGCCAATGTTGAATAGCTTGTTGTTACACGAATTGACCCATGTCTGGCAATATCAGAAAATGGGGGCAGTCTATATCCCTAGAGCGTTGCGGGCTCAATATTCGAATGCAGGTTATAATTATGGGGGAGTATCTAATCTTCGATCTGTGTTACAAAAAAAGAAAAATTTATTGTCCTTTAATTTAGAACAGCAGGCAGATATTGTTGCAGATTATTACTTGATTCGAGATGGTTACAAACCTAATTGGGGAAAGGGAGTCAAAAAAGATTTGCCTATTTATGAAAACTTCATTAAGCAGCTTAGAAAAGTTAAATAGGGAAGCCCTCTTCATTTCCTTTTCATCAAAGCCCTTTTGACCTTCTTTTTCTATTTGTTATCCTGACTTTTTATCGTATGTTTGCAGGCGTAATTTTTACTTTGCGTAAAAAGTATTATCCAGACTTTTAACAAGATTCCAGCCATGATTAAGTATTATGCAAAGATAGATCGAGAGATGAAGGAGTTGGAAGAACCAAATGAGTCTTGTTGGATCAATATTTCACCTCCTTTTAGTCAAGAAGAATTGGAGCAAGTCGCTAACCAATTTGATATTCCACTAGATTTTTTAACAGATTCACTTGATATTGATGAGCGCTCTCGTTATGAGCGAGAAGAAGATATTCGTTTGATTGTGGTCAATACACCAATTTTGAATGAGGTGGATGCTGGTAACGAGGCATTTTATATCACTATTCCTATCGGTATCATTTTGATTCCTGATCATGTCATTACCATTACACCGAAGCGAAATCCTGTTCTTGGTCTGTTTTTAAATAACAGAGTCAAAAATTTTAATCCAGCTAATGAAAAGCTTTTTGTGATTCAATTGCTAGAGCAAAATGTATTTTATTTCCTCAACTGTTTAAAGAAATTAAATCTAAAGCGGAATCTAATAGAAAAGGAATTGTATAATTCAAGTAGAAATCAGGATTTGCGCCAATTATTGAATGTCGAGAAGTCACTCGTTTATTTTGTGAATACGCTGAGTTCAAATGAATTGATGAAAATGAAAATGAAAAGAACGGATTTCCTCAAAATTCGAGCTGATGAAGATTTGACTGATTTATTTGAAGACATCATTATCGACAATAGTCAGGCCTTGGAGATGGCCAATGTGTATACCAATATCCTAAATGGAACGATGGAGGCTTATGCTTCAATTATTTCTAATAATTTGAACGTTGTGATTCAAAGATTGACCTTGATCACCATCATTTTGATGGTACCTACTTTGGTCGCTAGTTTTTTTGGAATGAATGTGAATGTTCCATTTAATGACTCTGATCAAGGAAATGCAGCATCGTTTTATTATATCTTAGTTTTTTCCCTGATTATCAGCTTATTGTTGGCTTTATGGTTTAGGAGAAAACGACTTTTCTAACTGATTATCAGGGATAAATGAAGCTTTAATATATTATTTTTCACTATTTTGATTAAAGTTTCAAAAACTTTTCCACATTTTTTCTCCACGATGTGGAAAAGTTGTCCACAAAATTAAATAATTGATAATCAGTATTTTATTATTGTTATCCACATACTGTTGGTAACTTTGAGACCACTTTTTTAATAGATTACTTACCTTAGTGTTATCAAAATGAAAACGTATAGATGCGTGAAACACTATCTACACCACTTTACCTTCATTTTAGTTATTAAACATGCTAAGAATTGCTTGGAAATTATAATCCTTATTCTAAGGCATTTAATTTTTAGGTTTACTACACAGTAAAGAAGGGACCCCACTCCTGTTTCCTAAAATTATTGAAAATACGACTTGTTTGACAAGTCAAACACCGATGTTTATTATTTAGACGAAAATCCATGTTTTTGTCTATCCGACTAAATATCAAAACACAAAACAGAATCCGCGAGAGCTGCTATCGAAAGTGAATCGCTTCGAAAGCCGTGTCTGTAAGACTTGAAGTAGAGCATTCATTGGTTAGTTTATTTTATGAGAGCGAAAAGGCTGACCAACTACAAAGTTTGACTTCGGTATCACAGATCTTTGGAAGACAGGCAACTGTTTTTCATTATTATGAAGCACCTGACATGTACAGGATTCTTCTTGGCGTAGCCGTGTTAGTATTAAAGCGGTTAACATAGCTAAGCTAAATATAAGAATGCTATTTATTTAACTCAAAAATATTTTAATTGTTATGAGCGCAGTAGTTGAACCAATTTTGGTAGAAAATCCAAACAGATTTGTATTGTTTCCAATACAGCATGATGATATTTGGGCTTGGTATAAAAAATCAGAAGCTTGCTTTTGGACTGCAGAAGAGATTGATTTATCTCAAGATCTTGTTGATTGGGAAAAGATGAATGATGATGAACGGTTTTTTATAAAACACGTGCTTGCATTTTTTGCAGCAAGTGATGGGATCGTGAATGAAAATTTAGCTGAAAATTTCATCAGTGAAGTACAATACACCGAGGCTAAGTTTTTCTATGGTTTTCAAATTATGATGGAAAACATACATTCAGAAACTTATTCTCTATTGATCGATACTTACATAAAAG